>DASXNO010000302.1:0-5253 GCA_036495025.1 Actinomycetota bacterium
GAACGCTTTTCGAGTCCGTCCTGCTTCTTTGTGAATCTCTAAGCGTTATTCGCAGCCAGATTCACAAAGAACATCCCAACGGGGAACCGGGTGTCTTCCCCGAAGGTATCATCGGGTGCATGGAAGACCTGAAGGCGCGCCTGGCCGACGCCGAGGCAAAGCTCTCCCACGTGAAGGAGTACCTTTGACGTCTCGGCCAAGCGGGCGCGGGCGGGGGAGCTCAGGGAGCTAGCCGCCCAGCCGGGCTTCTGGGACATCCAGTCCGAAGCCACGAAGCAGATGGCCGAGCTGTCCCGCCTCGAAGACGACCTGAAGATCTACGACCGCCTTGCGTCGCGCCTGGAGGAGGCGTCGATCCTGCACTCGCTGGCGCAGGAGGAGGGCGACGAGGCGACGGGGGCCGAGGCCGCCACGGTCCTGGCCGCGGTGGAGTCGTCGCTCGAGGAGGCGGAGGTGCGCACGCTCCTCGCCGGCGAGCACGACGAGGCCAACGCCATCGTCAGCGTCCACGCCGGTGCCGGAGGCACGGAGTCGTGCGACTGGGCCGAGATGCTGCTGCGCCTCTACCTCCGCTGGGCGGAACGCAGGGGGATGAAGACCGAGCTGGTCGAGCTCCAGGAGGGCGAGGAGGCGGGCGTCAAGCGGGCCACCTTCATCCTGGAGGGCCGGTTCGCCTATGGCCTCGCCTCGACCGAGAAGGGAGTGCACCGCCTGGTGCGGATCTCGCCGTACGACGCCGCCAAACGCCGCCACACGTCCTTTGCCAGCGTCGACGTCGTGCCCGAGATCACCGATGAGGAGGTTCCCGAGATCGATCCCAAGGACCTGCGCATCGACACCTTCCGCTCCCAGGGGGCCGGGGGGCAGCACGTGAACGTCACGGACTCGGCGGTCCGCATCACCCACATCCCCACCGGCATCCAGGTGTCCGTCCAGAACGAGCGGTCGCAGATCCAGAACCGGGCGGTGGCCATGAAGATCCTGGCGGCCCGCCTGGCCCAGCGAGCTCAGGAGGAACGGCTGAAGGAGTTGCAGGAGCTGCGCGGCGAGCAGATGGAGATCGGGTTCGGCTCCCAGATCCGGTCCTACGTCCTCGCTCCCTACCAGCTCGTCAAGGACCATCGCACCGACGTCGAGGAGGGCAACGTCGAGGCCGTCCTCGACGGCGAGATCGACCAGTTCATCATCGCGGAGCTGCGCCGTCGGGCTGCCCGGGCACCCAAGCTGCCCGGGCGCTAAACACTCTTCAACGCTGCGAAGTACCTCTCTTTATGGTAAATATCCGCGCAATGGGCCGGAAATTTGGCTATTTCCGGTGGCCATCTGCTAGGATCGGCCCCCTAACAGCCGAGCATGCGGCGTTGGTGGCCGAGAGGGTGGGGGGCCCTCGGGAGACCTCCCCGGTTGGGAGTTGGCCTCTCACTGAGGCCCCTGATGCGTTGCCTTCCTAAGGAGTGTCGGACACACATATGATCCGGCTCGAGAACGTAAGCAAGGTCTACAAGGAATCGGTCGTCGCCCTGCGTGACGTCTCTGCGGAGATCGTGAAGGGCGAATTCGTCTTCCTCGTCGGGACCACCGGGTCCGGCAAGACGACCCTCATCAAGATGATGATGCGGGAGGAGGACCCGAGCGAGGGCCGGATCTACGTCGCCGGCAAGGACCTGAGCATGCTGCCGCGCTGGCGTGTCCCCTACCTGCGCCGCATGATCGGTTGCGTCTTCCAGGACTACAAACTGCTGCCGAACAAGACCGTGTACGAGAACGTCGCATTTGCCCTCGAAGTCATCGGGAAGCCCCGCCATGTGATCCGGGAGCGGGTGCCCGAGATCCTCGACCTCGTGGGCCTTGCCGACCGGATGACCAACCGCCCGGACGAGCTTTCCGGCGGGGAGCAGCAGCGGGTCTCCGTGGCCCGTGCGATGGTGAACCGCCCGGCGATCCTGCTGGCCGACGAGCCGACGGGCAACCTCGACCCCTCCACCTCGGCGGAGATCATGAAGCTGCTGGTCCGCATCAACGCCGCCGAAACGACCGTCGTCATGGCCACCCACGACCATGCGGTCGTGAACCAGTTCCGCAAGCGCGTCATCGAACTGGACAACGGCAAGGTTGTCCGGGACCAGATGCGGGGCGTCTACGGGTACGGAACCCACTAGTGGGTCTGCGGCTCAAGTACTTCGCCGGCGAGGCGGTTGTCAACCTGAAGAGAAACCTCTTCATGACCATCGCCGCCATCTCCACGGTTGCCGTCAGCCTCTTCCTCCTGGGCGGCGTCATCGTGCTCGGCCACATCGTCAACAACGTCGTGGGGCGCTGGGAGGGCAAGGTCGAGGTCAACGTCTTCCTGCGTGATGACATCAGCCCCACCCAGCAGACCCAGCTCGAGGCCTCCATCAAGGGCATGCCGGAGGTGCAGGACGTCTACTTCGATTCCAAGCAGCAGGCCTACAACGAGTACAAGCAGATGTTCGCGGGCTCGCCCACCCTGATCCAGAACGTCGATCCCAACGCCCTGCCCGCTTCCTTCCGGATCAAGCTGCACGACCCCAACAAGGTCGATTCCGTGCGCAGCCAGATCATCGGGCGGGCCGGCGTCGACTCGGTGACCTTCGGCGGGGACGCCGTGAAGAAGCTGCTGCGGATCAACGCCCTGCTGCGGACCATCAGCCTGGTCATGACCATCCTGCTACTCACGGCCGCCACGGTGCTGATCGCCAACACCATTCGGCTCGCCATCTATGCCCGGCGCAGGGAGATCGGTGTCATGAAGCTCGTGGGGGCCACCAACTGGTTCATCCGCGTCCCGTTTATCTTCGAGGGCGTCGTGGAGGCGGTGGCCGGAGCCATGGTGGCCGCCGGCGTCATCTGGCTGGCCAAGATGCTGTGGCTCGACCGCTTGAGCAGCTTCCTGGCCTTTCTGCCGATCGGCATCACGGCCGCGACGGTGGCCAAGATGTTCCTCGTGCTCGTGCTCGTGGGGATCTCCGTGGGAGCCCTCGGGTCCACGCTCGCCCTCCGCCGCTTTCTCGAGGTCTAATTCCAGACCTGTAATTCGTAGCGAATTACGGAACTGTATTTAGCTCAATAATTCCCACTCTCGTCGCCGGCCGGGTTATTGTTGTTCACCTTCGGCTATGACTGGGCATTTCCGTCATCTATTGAGCATGGTCGCACTCGGCTGCGTCCTGGCCTGCACGGCCGTGGAGCCTGCCGGACAGGCGAGCACGCTGCCGGCAGCGACGGGCGGTGGCCCCCAGTCGGCGGACCAGATGTCGCAGCTGTGGGACCAGTTCCGCACCGCCCAGCTCAAAGCGACCCAGCTCCAGGGCCAGATTGCTGCCGAGACGGCGAAGCGGACCCAGCTTCAGGGACAGATCGCTGCCTATACCCGCCAGATCACCGAGGCGGAGGCGCGGCGAGCGGCCGACGTCGCCCAGCTCAACCTCACCGATCAGCGCCTCCTGGCGCTGGAGGCCAGCATCGGTGACACGACGGGCAAGGCCACCGACATGAAGAGCCAGGTTCAGGCTCGCACGATCGACATGTACAAGCAGGGCCCGTCCACATACCTGGGCCTGTTGCTGTCCGCCCACAGTTTCCGGGACTTCCTGTCCAGGGTGACGTTCATCGGCGGCGTCCTGGGGGCAGACCGCAGCAAGCTCGGTGCCCTCGACCAGCTCAACGCCCAGCTTGGCGAGCAAAGGGCCGAGGCCCGTCAGCGCCGGGCGGACATCGCCGCAGCCAAGGCGGCCGTCGATGCCGAGACCGCCAGGATCACCTCCCTCCGGGCAGGGGTGACACAGGCGAGCCAGTCGCTGGCCGCAGCCGTCGCCGACGACAACGCCCTGCTGTCGGATGTCGAGGCAGAGAAGGCCACCTACCTTCAGGCGATGGCGAAGCTGGCGGGGGAGTCGTCGAGCATCACCAGCATGCTCCGCGCCCGCCAGGTCAACCAGAGCTTCGGCTGGGCCAGCAAGAGGATTCCCTGGCCGGTTACCGGGCCGATCTCCTCGCCGTTCGGTCCCCGCATCAACCCGATCTTCGGCACGCCCGAGTTCCACACCGGCCTCGACATCGCGGTGAACTACGGTGTCCCGGTCGCCGCGGCCGAGGCGGGGCAGGTGGTCTCCGCCAGCCCGATGGAGGGCTACGGCAACGTCGTGATCATCGACCACGGCGGGGCCCTCTCGACCCTGTACGCCCACCTGTCGTCGATATCGGTCCGTCAGGGCCAGACGGTGACCAAGGGCCAGAAGATCGGCGCCATCGGCTGCACGGGCCTGTGCACGGGGCCGCACCTGCACTTCGAGACCCGCATCGGCGGGGTTCCCGTGCAGCCGCTCAACCTCCTGCCCTAAGGACTACTCTGGCTGTTTAGCCGGAGAAGCTGGAGGAGCGGTGTCGAAGAAAAGGGGAGGGGCGAAGGCCAAGTCCAACGGGGCGGTGTCGACCAACCCCAAGGCCCGCCACGACTACGAGATCCTGGAGACGATGGAGGCGGGCATGGTCCTCACCGGGAGTGAGGTGAAGTCGCTGCGGGGGGGTTCCGCCTCGATGCGGGAGTCCTTCGCCATCATCCGCGACGGGGAGCCGCTGCTCATCGGGATGCACATCGGCCCCTACGCCCAGGCAGGCTATGCGGGTCACGAACCGACCCGCACCCGCAAGCTGCTGCTCCACAAGGACGAGATCCAGCGCCTCGTCGGCAAGACGAGGGAGCGCGGCCTCACCCTCGTGCCGCTGAAGGTCTACTTCAGCCACGGGCTCGCCAAGATCGAGCTCGGGCTCGCCAAGGGCAAGAAGACCTACGACCGCCGGGAGTCGCTCAAGGAGAAGGACGCCCAGATGCAGATCGACCGGGCGATGCGCCGGCGGCGGTAGCGGGCGTACACTGGATGGGTTGACAACTGCACAGCAGGACCTTCACCAGGGGGCGAAATGGTTTCGAGGCCAGTGTCGTGTCTGGTGGAAGCGGGCCGAGGTCCAGGTTCCTCGTAAAACTGTCTGGAAAACTAACTGAAACGTCGCTGCCTAAGCGACTTCCCACCTCTTAAGTAGGTGGGCGTTCCACCCGGGAGTGCCTGCGGCCCGGGACGGGGCGTCGTGCAGCAGGATTACTCCGAGGCTCTCCGTCCGGCGGACCTCGGGGGACATGAAGTCGGACTGGGCACCAGCAAGCTAGTTCGCGGCAACTGCTGGGCCGAGACAAAGAAGGCGGACTACGCCCGTAGATGCCCCAGATGGGAGCTG
>DASXNO010000303.1:0-13496 GCA_036495025.1 Actinomycetota bacterium
CATCGTCACCGATGACGGGCACCTCAAGATCATCGACTTCGGCACGGCGTTGCTCCGGGGCGCCCGCCGGTTGACCTGGCGGCATTTGACCGAGGCCCTCGGCACGCCCGACTACATGAGCCCGGAGCAGATCCAGGGCGAGCGGGGTGACCCCCGAAGCGACCTCTACTCGTGGGGCATCATGATGTACGAGTTCCTGACGGGGCGGGTCCCCTACGAGGGCGACAACTGGCTGGCGGTGATGGCGGGCCACCTCCAGCGCCACCCCAAGCCGATCCACGAGCTCCGGCCGGATGTTCCCCGCGAGCTGGAGGCGATCGTCCTGACCGCGATGCGCCGCTACCCCGAGAACCGCTACCAGACCGCCGAGGAGATGCTTGCCGACCTTCGCGCCCTCGACCTCCAGGAGGCCCCCGCTCCAGCGCCGGCCCCCGCCGCCCCGCGCCCATCTTCGGCATCTCCTCCGGCGCAGGGGCCCGGCCACACCGATGCCGTCCGGCCGGCGGTCCCGGCCTACAGGACCCCCAGGCGCAGCGGCGGTCCCCCCCGACCGTCCTCGCCCTTACCGCAGACCCCGCCGGCCTCCTCTGGGCCCCGCGGTTGGGGTCCGGCGGGGAGAGCCGGTGCCCCTGCCGGCCCGGGTGGGACCCCTGCAAGGGGTGGAGCTGGTCCGACCGGTGCGTCGGCCCGGGACTTCTCCCCGGAGAAGCCCATCGGCCGGCTCCCTGCGCCGGCCTCCCAGAAGAGCTTCTGGATCTTCGTCTGGCTCGTCGCCGGAGGCTTCGTGGGCCTCGTGGCCCTGATCATCGTGCTGACCAAGCTGCTCCACTGAGGGGCACGGCCGGGCTCACCCGGTCCTGGGCGGCACCTCGATCCTCGTCAGGTCCCGGGCGGCGACCGACTCGGGGAAGATCGGCTGTGCCTCCTGCAGGAACAGGTTCTCGTCGCTGTGGCGCTGCGAGAAGTGGGTCAGCACCAGCCGCCGGGCGCCGGCGGCGGCAGCGATGCGGGCCGCATCCGCCGCGGTCAGGTGCCCCCAGGCGGAGGCAAGCTCGGCCTCGGTCGTGAGGAAGGTCGACTCCGAGACCAGGAGGTCGACCCCCTCGGCCAGCCGGTTGGCCCCGTCGCAGACCGCAGTGTCCATGACGAAGGCGAAGGACTGGCCGGGCCGCGGGCGGCTGACCTCCTCCAGGCGGACGGTCCGGCCCGCAGCCTCGATCTCGCCTGCGGCCTGCAGCCGCCCGACGTCCGGCCCCCGGACGCCCAGCGCCTCGAGCCGTTCCGGGAGCATCCGGAACCCCGGCTCCTCCTCGAGCCGCCAGCCGAACGCTTCGACACGGTGGCACAGGCGGTCGGCCAGGATGCGCAGGCCCGGAGCGGCGTCCACCTCGCCGGGCTCCTCGACGGGATGGATCCGGAGCTGGACCTGCTCGTCGAAGATCGAGGCGTTGCGAAGGTGCTCGAAATAGGCGATGCCGCTTGCCGGGAAGTACACATCGACGGGGTTGCGGGCGCGGTCGAGCGAGAGGCGCTGCAGGATCCCGGGTAGGCCCAGGCAGTGGTCACCGTGGAAGTGGGTCACCAGAATCCTGGTGATGGCCGAGGACGGGACGCCGGCGAGCAGCATCTGGCGCTGGGTCCCCTCCCCCGGGTCGAACAGCAGCCCCTCCGTGTCCCAGCGGAGGAAGTAGCCGTTGTGGTTGCGGTGCCGGGTGGGCGCCTGGCTGGCCGTTCCGAGCACCACGAGCTCCCGAGCCGCCACGACGTCCTCCTCCACGAGACCAGGATCAAAACGCTTGCTGACTTTTCTTTGCTTCTCCTACCGCGCCTGACGCGGTCAGACAAGCACAGAATCCTCGCCGCTCAGCGCATCAGGCGAAGTACCGGCGGAACCCTTCCGCCGTTGGTTCGAATCCGGCCGCCCGGTAGAAGCGGTGCGCGTCGGACCGCTCCTTCCGGGACAGCAGCTGCACTTTGTAGCATCCCGCAGCCTCGGCCCTGGCCACCGCGGCCGCCAGGAGCGCGCTGCCGATCCCCCGCCCTCGCGCCTGATTGGCCACGACGACATGCTCGACGATGGCCCAGGGGCGCAGCTCGTGCGTCAGGTTTGCGACGGTCAGCAGGTCGGCGGTGCCGACGATCTCACCCGCCACCTCGGCGACGAGGACGAAGCGGCCGTCCTGGCCGAGGATCGACTCCCAGGTTCGGGCCGCATCGCCGGGCGTGGGGGTACTGCCGTCGCGGTTGCGCTCCCACCGAAGTTCCTCCAGGAGGCCGAGGATGGCATCGAGATCACTGCGACGGGCGGGGCGGACCACGACTGCCGGGCTCGTCACGGCCCTCATTGTCTGTCACCCGGGCCAGGCAGTGCGACATGATGGTCCCTATGGCAATGGAATCGCCGCTGGGCGAGCGGGCGTGGGCACAGGGCATCGCCGGCGCCCTCCTCAACCACCGCTCGCTCCTCGAGCGTCTCGGGGACCTGCGAACCCGCATGTTCCGGGCCCTCCTTGCCCTCGCCGTCGGCTCGGTCGTCGCCTGGTTCCTCTACCCGGCCGTCCTTGCGGTGCTGGCCCACCCCCTGAAGACCCTTCCGGGAGCGGGCGCGGTGGTCGCCAGGGGCAAGCTCATCTTCACGGCCCCGCAGGAGGCCTTCTTCGTCCGGATCAAGATCGTGGCCTTCACCGGGGCCGCCATCGCCTCGCCCGTCATCACCTGGCAGATGTGGCGCTTCCTCACCGAGGGGGCCGCGTTGGGGTCCACCAGGCGCGGCACCCGCTACGCGCTCGTGCTCGTCGCCGTGTCGGTCGTGCTCTTCGCCGCCGGCACCGCCGCAGCCTTCGCGTTCGTCGCTCCCGCCCTGCACATCTTCCTGTACCTCGGCGGCCCCCATATCGTGCTGGTGCCGCGGGCCTCCGAGTACCTCTCGTTCCTGATGATCCTCATCGTGGCATTCGGGTTGACGTTCGAGTACCCGCTGCTGCTGCTCGGGCTCGTCTTCGCCGGCGTCCTGACCAGCACCACGCTGCGCAAGCGCCGGCGGCTCGCCTGGTTCGTCCTCATCGTCATCTCGGCAGTCGTGACGCCGACCGTGGACCCGATCACGCCGCTCTTTCTCGCCATCCCCCTGGCATTCCTCTACGAGGCGACGATCTTCACCGCCCGGCTCTTCAAACGCTGAGCCGAGCACCTTTCATGCCGTAGAGTCCCCGTATGGGACACACCGATCCCGGCGGGAACGGGAGGCGGGCCCGGCCGAACCGCCACCTCAAGGCTCAGCGCGCCCGGCTCGGCCTGACCCAGCAGGAGGTGGCGGAGGCGCTCGCCGCCCTCGCATGGGACCATGACACCGAGCAGCTCGGCGTGGACGCCGACATGGTCTCGAAGTGGGAGCGGGGCGTCAAACGACCCCGGCGCCTCTACCGGCGGCTGCTCTGCATGCTCTACAACAGCACGGAAGAGGACCTGGGCCTCCGTCAGCGGCAGGGCGGTGCTCGCTCCGACTTCTCCGGGGAGGACGTGAACCGGCGAGAATTCCTCCAGGCAGCGGTCGTGGCCCCAGAGGTGCTGCGGCGTGTCCTGCGCGGGGCCGGCCAGGAGGCCATGGAGTTCACCCGGGTGGCCGGGGTCTCCGGAGTTGGCGCCGGGACGTTCGACCATCTCGAAGCGGTCCTCACCGAGCTGCGCTGCTCCTTTTACGAGCAACCGCTTGCCGAGCAGTTCGCTGTTGCCCGCGCCTACCGGACCCGCGTTCAGGACCTCATCGGTGGTCGCCACACCTTCAGGGAAGGCCAACAACTCTATGTCTACGCCGGATTGCTGGACGAGTTGCTCACCTGGCTTGCCAACAACCTCGGCGACGCGCTCACGGCGGAGGCGTACGCGATCGACTGCTTCGAGCACGCCGACCAGGCCGGCCACGACGAGCTCTGCTCCTGGGCCGCCGACCTAATGGCCTCGATCGCCATCTACGCCAACCGCCCGGAGCGGGCGGCGGCAGCCGCGAGAAGGGGCATCGAGAGGGCCCCGGCCGCTCATCCCGTGGCGGTACGGCTGCGCGCCCAGGCCGCCCGTGCCCACGCCCGGCTGGGGCAGCGAGACGAATGTGAGCGCTCCTTCACCGAGGCGCGAGACCTCTACGACCGGCTTCCGTCGACGACTCCTATGCGATTCGGCGAGGACACCCGCGTCCAGGCCGACCACGCGCTGACCGGCCATCCGGCTTCTTCCCACATCTGGCTGGCCGACTTCCAGCGGGCCAAGCGGTATGCAGAGGAAGCCGTGGCCCTCCACGAGGCCACCCCGGCCGGAGCGCGCGACCTCGGCAGGGAGGCGATCGCCCGTATCGATCTCGGGATCGCCCTGGCCGAGCTCGGCGACGCCGACGAGGCGATCGGTCAGGGGCGTCTCGCCCTGGCGTCGCCACGGGTGTCCGAGTCGGTGCGGGCCCGGGCCGCCGACCTGGACACGGTACTCACCCGCCGGTATCCACAGGTGCAGGCTGCCCAGGAGTTCCACGAGCAGTACCGCAGCCTCTGAGGACCCGGACGGGACCGCCGTTCGGACCGGTGAAGGGACGGGGAACCGGCCTTGGTGCCGCGAGGCTCGCATCGCGATCCTGACCGAGACAATGCCGGGTCCGCCGTTTGCGCCGGCGGCGAGTCTCAAGGAGGTCAGGATATGTGCCGGCTGCGCCCACGGACCATCGCGGGGAGAGCACGCTGCAAGGGCTGCGTCTGGCCCGCCAACTGCAGGAACCCCTGCGGGGCTCCCGCACGGCAGGGCCGGATCTGCTGCAAGCACCTGGACCGGGTGCACGGGATGGCCGGCACCCTGGCGTGCGCCTGGCCGGGGTGCACCCGCCGGGCCTGGGACTGCAGGGGCCTCTGCTCCTTCCACTGGAAGGTCGCCTTCGGGCTCATCGAGCACTGATCCGGGCACCATCCGGTCAAATCGTGCAACGAGTGACGGCTTCTGCTCGTCGAAGGAGTTGTGAGCACGGAAAGCCGGCACAGGTCCCGCACAGAGGGGTGGACGACCCGGGGTCGGTACAATACCCCGGCTCCCATGCCAAAGATCCGATCTCCCCGCCTCCTGGTATTCGTCGTGGTGGCCCTGGTGGCGGTGGCCTGCGGGGGCGGGAAGTCGAAGTCATCCGCGCAGGGCGCCGGGAGCGGCCAGGGCCTCCCCGGGGCCTCGCCGTCCCCGCCCGCAGCCGGGAAGTGCCCGCTCACCGGTCTCGACCCGCCCCCTGGCGTCAAGGCGGACCGCTTCGTCCTCGGCGTGAAGATCGACGGCTCGATCGCCTCGAAGACCCCGTCGGGCCAGTCGGGCCTGGACTCGGCGGACGTCGTCTACGACGAGCCGATCGAGGGAGGCTTCGGGCGGTTCCTCGCCCTCTACCAGTGCGGCAACCCCACCCGGGTGGGACCCGTCCGGGAGGCGGACCCCGAGGACCCCTCCCTCCTCACCCAGTACGGCTCGGGCATCCTTGCCAGCGCCGGGATCGCCCCCGCCGTCCTGCAGGTGGTCACCTCCACCGCCGGGCTGGTCAACGAGGACAGCATCCGGCACGGCACCGCGTACTTCCGGGACTCAACCGGCCGCCAGGCGCCGTACAACCTGTTCGCCGACCCTGCGAAGCTCCGCGTCTACAAGGTGCCCGCCATCTACGCCGGCAAGCCGCTCTCGGCGCCGCCGTCGCAGTTCAGTTTCGTGCCCCTCGTGACGCCGACCGCATCCGGCAGCCCCAGGCCGAGCGCGTCGCCGAGGGCAAACAGCATCCGGTTCCAGCTCGGCCCGCAGGTCCAGTACCAGTACGACACCGCGACCGCCTCGTACCTCCGGCAGGAGAACGGCCAGCCGCACCTCTCGGATTCCGGCACGCAGATCCGGGTAATGAACGTCGTGGTGATGTGGGTCCAGATGAACACCGGCCAGATCACCGATGCCGCGGGCAACACCTCGATCCCGGTGCCCACGGTGACCGGGACCGGCAATGCGATGGTGGTCACCAGAGGCGTCGAGCACGACGGGACCTGGAGCCGGCCGGACGACACGTCGGTCATCAGCTTCGTCGACGCGGCCGGCAAGCCCATGCCGTTCACGCCCGGCAACACCTGGATCCACCTCATCCCGAAGGATCAGCCCGTCTATGTCCAATAGGCACGCCCCGCCCTGGCGGGACCGCATCCAGCGCCCTGCCGACACCCCGGCCCACCGGGTGCCGTTCCGGGAGTCGACGGGGCTCTGGAAGGCGTTGCTGGGCAAGCAGGAGGCCGATGAGGAGAACCGGCGCTTCCACAGGCGGCTTCCGGCATCGTGGCGCAGCTGGGTCGAGGAGAGCTCCCTTCCGATCTGGCTGAAGGGAGCCGCACTCTGGCTCCTCCAGGTGCCGAGGTGGATCTACATCGTGGTGGGCTCGGTCGTCGTGGTCAGCAGCCTCACCCTGCTCATCACCGTCGTCTCCATCTACAGCTACCTGTCCAAGCCGGTCCCCATCCCCACCCCGGTCGTGGGGTCTGCAACCCAGACCGGCCACGTCTACGCCGCGGACGGGAGCCTGCTCGCCGACCTCCACGGCGCGATCAACCGCCAGTCCGTCCCGCTCGCCCAGATGTCGACCCCGCTGAAGCAGGCGGTCCTCGCGGCCGAGGATGGGACGTTCTACAAGCACAAGGCTCTGGACTTCGGCGCTCTCTTGCGGGCTGCCGTGACGGACGTCTTCGCCGGGCACTGGGTCGAGGGGGGATCGACGATCACGCAGCAGTACGTCAAGCTCAACTACCTCGGCCAGCAGCGGACGTTCGGCCGGAAGGTCCAGGAGGCGCGGGTGGCGTACCAGATGGAGCGCCGCCTGTCCAAGGACCAGATCCTCGAGCTGTACCTCAACACCGTCTACTTCGGCCGCGGGGCCTACGGCGTCCAGGCCGCCGCCCTGACGTTCTACGGCAAGAACGCCTCCGAGCTCGACGCCACCGAATCGAGCCTGCTCGCGGGGCTGATCCAGTCCCCGAGCACGTACAACCCCGACGTCAATACCGGTGCTGCCGAGGTCCGGCGCCAGTACGTCGTCGACCGGATGCAGGCCCTCGGGTTCCTCACCGGCCCGCAGGCCGCCGCCGTCCGCACGGCCAAGACGCAGCTCATCCCCCCGCCGGTCCCCAACACGATCGCCTACAAGTACCCCTGGTTCGTAGAGACCGTCCGCTCCTACCTCTTCCAGAAGTACGGCGAGGCGCTGGTCCTCGGCGGCGGTCTGAACGTCCAGACGACCCTCGACCCCCACCAGCAGGATCTCGCCGATCAGACGGTGGCCAAGGTCCTCCCGAACCCGGCCGATCCCTCCGCCGCGGTCGTCTCGGTCGACCCCCAGACGGGGTATGTCACCTCGATGGTGGCCGGTCGCGACAACGGGACCGAGAAGTTCAACCTCGCCACCCAGGGCCGCCGCCAGCCCGGGTCCGCGATGAAGCCCTTCGTGCTGATCGCCGCCCTCGAGCACGGGATCTCGCCGCTCACCGTGTACAACGGGCCCTCCCAGGTCTGCCTCGCCGGCTGGCTCCCGAACTGCCAGGTCAACACCTACAACAACGAGGCTTTCGGCTCGATCACCCTCGAGACGGCGACGATCTTCTCCGTCAACACCGTCTACGCCCAGCTCATCATGCAGGTGGGGCCGGCCACCGTGGTCGATGTCGCCAACCGGATGGGCGTGCCGGGCCCCAAATGGCTGCTGCCGTCGGTCCCCGGGTGCCGCCCGGCGGGGGCGCCCAACTGTACGACGCACCTGACCGCAGAGCCGTCGCTGGCGCTCGGCAGCAACGACGTCTCACCGCTCGAGATGGCGAGCGCGTATGCCACCCTGGCCGACCACGGCGTCTACCACGAGCCGAAGTTCGTCTCGAAGGTGACCAATGCGTCCGGGAACGTCCTGGAGAGCGGTCCCGGCCCCTCACGCCAGGCCGTGGACCCCGCCATCGCCACGCAGGCCAACCGCATCCTCCACGAGGTCGTCACGATGGGCACCGGCACCGCCGCGAACCTCGGCCGCCCCGAGGCCGGCAAGACGGGCACGACCTCCGACTACCGCAACGCCTGGTTCGTGGGCTACACCCCCGAGCTGGCCACCGCCGTCTGGGTGGGCTACCGGGATGCCAACCAGCCGCTCCTCAATGTCGAGGGCGTGGCGCAGATGGCCGGCGGCACCATCCCGGCCAAGATCTGGGCGACGTACATGAAGGCGGCGCTGCCTCCGGCCAGCAACGACACCCTCAACGCCGACGCCACCACGCTGGGGCTCATCAACGCCCCCAACTCATCGGTGACCTCGACGGTGGTGGGGACCCAGACGGTCACCTCGAGCGTCACCACCGGGTCGCCGGCGGTCTGCGTCCTGCTGCCGTCGACGACGGCGGTGGGGCCGTTGCCGAGCCCCGTGACCGGCACCGGCTACAACGTCTACCGGTACCTGCGCTGCAGCGGAGGTTCCGGCAGCAGTTCCGGCAACGCACCGGCGCCGGCGGGGGTCACCTCGACGGACACCGCCCCGCCCGATACCTCCAGCCCCCTCCCCGCACCTTTACCAACCGGCGGCGCCGGACCGACCGACCTTCCCTCGACGGAGCCGGTACCGAGCCCCACGCCGCCGCGCTGCATCCTGGGGTTGCTCTGCGGGTAGGGCGGCGGTGGCGGGATTTTGCTCGCTGAGCGAGCAACATTCCGACCGTGCTGCTACGGGGCCAGGAGGTCGGCCATCGGCCGGGTGCAGGAGCACGAGGCGTTGCCGAGCTCGGTGAGACCCCAGTTGTCCTCGATCGTGCGCAGCACCGAGTAGTGGTCGTAGGCCACCGACGAGGTGGCAGCCGTCCGGGCGCCTCCCCCGGCGACGATGGCCGGGACGTGGCCCCCCGCCGCCTTCCCCCCGCAGCAGCCGCTGGTGTCGGAGTCCTGGGACTCGTCCCAGACGAGGAAGAGGGCCCCGTGGGGCCCGAGCGCCTGCAGCAGGCCCGGGACGAGGCCGGCGAGGTAGGTGTCGCCCGTCTGCACGGAGCAGTCGTGGGTGTCGTTACAGAGGTTGGGGGTGATCCAGGTGAACGCTGGGAGGCGGCGGGCGGCAATGTCGCCGGCAAGCGACGTCGCCGGGACGATGTGGGAGCAGAGGGCAGGGCTGTTCGCGACCGCATCGAAATAGATGAATGGGTTGTGCTTCTTCGCGTACTGGCCGGACGGGTTGTCCGCGCCCCGGAAGCAGGCCGAGGGCATCCCCTCCTGGTAGTCCGTCCACGAGATGCCGGCGGCGTCGAGTTGGTTGGCGAGGCTCGGGGCGGAGGAGACATGGCAGTCGGTGCAGTCGTCGGTGATCCCAAAGGTCGAGCCGCCGGCGAGCGCGAGGTAATTCGGCAGCGAGGGATGACTGACGGCAAAGTAGCTGGCGGCCAGGGCGTAGCGCTGCGCCAGTGAGTTGGTGTAGGGGGCGCTGGAGCTCCCGATGACCTCGCCGTAGCCGTGGTTCTCCATGACGATGACCGCGACGTGGTCGAGCGCGGCGTTCCGCGGCGCCGTCTGGGCGGCGGGGGCGCTCGGCGGGCTGGCCGGGGTGGGAGCCCGGGTGGGAGCTGGGAGCGTGGTCGCCGGCCCCGTGGGGGAGACCGTGGCGGTCGGGGTCGCCGTCTGGGTGGGGGACGCCGTCAACGTGGGAGTGGGAGTCGGCGTCGACGTGGCCCGCGGGGTGCCATGGGTGCACGCCCCCATGGCGATCAGCAGCACTATGACGCCCGCCCAGGAGCGGAACGTAGGCGTAGATCGCGCGCATGTGCGCGATTGGCTCCTCAGCGGGTCAGCCATGCAGGAGGTTCCTCCCGCGGTTGATGACCCGGTCCCGGATGAGCTGGTCGTCCTCGGCGATGCCGGTGGCCGCTATCAGCACCTCCAACCCCTCCTGGAGGTAGGCCCGGGACTCCTCGAGCCTCGATGCGGCGAGGTAGAGCTCCCCGAGGTGGACGGACATCGTCCCCCTGGCGAGGTCGTCGTAGCCACCCGGAAGGCTCGGGGACGCCAGGTCGGCGATCCCGCGCTCGTAGGCCCACGCCGCCTCGGCTGCCCGTCCGAGCTCCCGGGCCACGTCACCGGTCCGCTGGAGCGTCCTCCCCCGCTCGCTGCGCTGGCGCGGTGCCTCGGCGACGACCTCGTCGAGGAGGCGAACGGCGTCCCGGTAGCTCTGGAGGGCCGCGCGCCGGCGAGAGAGGCTCCGCTGCAGGTCGCCGAGACCGCGCAGCTCGATCGCCTTCCAGAGCGCCGCCGTTGCCCGGTCGGGGCCCCGGTCGGGGCCCCGTTCCGGGGAGGCGACGTCGTCGAAGGCCGCCAGCGCTGCGTCGAACGAGACGAGGGCCTCGGCGTGGCGGGCCAGCGCCGCCTCCGGGTCGCCGGGCTGGCGGGGCGAGTAGGCCGGGGAGACCGGCCCCACCCCCAGGCTTGCCCAGGCGGAGAGCAGCATGGCTTTCGACAACCGCGCCTCGGTGTGCTCCGGGGCGATCCGGAGGAGCTCGTTGAGGGCGTCGATGGCATCCCGGTAGCAGGCGGCGGCCTCGTCCCACTCCCGCCGGCGCGCCTGGACCCCGCCGGCGACCCGCAGCAGCCGGGCCTTCATGTCGAGGAGCCCGGGGTCTCCCGGGACAAGCGACGAGCCGGCCGGTGCGAGCCCGAGCGCCCCGTCGAGCGCGGCGACCGCACCGGCGAGGCTGGCGAGGGCATTGCCTTCCGCCCCGGGCCCCATGGCCGTGTAGGTGCCGCTCTGGGCCTCGAGCGCCTCGGCGACCCCGACGTACGCCTCCCGGCTCGCCTGAAGGTGCAGCGCCGCCCGGAATGCCGCCGCGGCCTCGCCGAACTCTCCCGCCACCAGGGTCGCGCGCCGCTGCCGCGCGGAGCGGTCGGGGGTCGCAGCGCCCTCCTTCACGCTGTCGAGCAGGGAGGACACGAACGCCTGGCTCCATCGCCGGCTGTGGGTCCGAGCCTGCTCGAGCAGCGTCTTGCCGCGCTCCATCTGCACCGCGAAGGCATCGGCCGGGGCGCCGTCGGGACCCAGGTCCGGGCCCGGACCGGAGCCGGGATTCGATCGTGCCGCCGGACTCACGCCAGCGCCTCCAGGAGCCGCGTGACGCCGCCGGTCAGCCCCTGTTCCCGGGCGAGGTCCCACAGCTCGTCCCCGGCAGGCGCCCGGCGGCCGAGATCGACGTCGGGAACGGGAACGTCCGTCCGGATGCGGACGACCTGGCGGGCCCGCTCGATGTAGTCACGGTCCCGGCGCACCTTGCCCAGCGGCCCCGCCGGCGCGGGCCCGGCGGCGTCCGCCGCGGCAAGGACGGCGTCGAGGCTCCCGTAGCGGTTCAGCAGGGCGGCCGCCATCTTCTCCCCGATGCCCTTCACCCCGGGCAGCCCGTCCGAGGCGTCCCCCCGAAGGACCGCGTAGTCGGCGTAGGCCCGGGGTGGGATGCCGTACTGGGCGGCGATGTAGGACTCGTCCACACAGATGAGATCGCTCGTGCCCCGCCGGGGATACAGGACGCGGACCTCCGAGCCGGAGACGAGCTGGAACAGGTCCCGGTCCCCCGAGAAGATGGCGACGGGGGGCGCGGCGCGGGCCGCGAGGGTCCCGATGATGTCCTCGGCCTCGAAGCCGGGGGAGCCGACGACGGGAACGCCACAGAGGTCGAGCACCTTCCACAGCACCGGGATCTGGCTCTTCAGGCGCTCCTCGGCGGCGACCGCCGGGCTGTCGGGCATCGTGCGGTGCAGCTTGTAGGTGGGCACGAGGTCGACGCGCCAGGCCGGGCGCCAGTCCGCGTCCTCGGCGCAGGCGAGCCGGTCGGGCCGCTGGTCGGCGACGAGGCGCGCCAGCATGTTGAGGAAGCCGTGGGCGGCGTTGATCGGCTCCCCACCGGGCGTCCTGACGCTGTCGGGCGTCGAGAACAGCGCCCGGTAGACCAGGCTCGGGGCGTCTACCAGCAGAGTCAGGGCCGTGGGACGGATCCTTGCCCGAGGCGCCCCTCGAGGCGCCGGATAGTCATTGGGGGCGCCCCTCGAGGCGCCGGATAATCGTTCGAGCCGGGAGACTACCAGCCCGGCTTTAGAGTCCGCTGGTAGCGTCCCCAAGGCGCCCCTCAAGGCGCCGGATGAGAGCTGCACGCGCCCCGCGAGGCGCCGGATGACGAAGGGCTTCCGATGGCGCGGGTGATCGGCTTCATCCTGCATCTCCACGGGGGTGCCGCCTACGCGCTCATCTTCGCCCTGCCGGCCCTCGAGGCCTCGGCCTTCCTCGGCTTCCTGTTCCCGGGCGAGCTGGCCATCGTCCTCGGCGGGGTCCTGGCGTTCCAGGGCCGGGTGTCCCTCCCCCTCGTCATGGCGGCGGCCATCGCCGGCGCCGTTGTCGGGGATTCGGTCGGCTACGCGGTGGGCGCCCGCTGGGGCGAGCGCATGTTCAGGTTCAAGATCGTCCGCAAGCTCGTCACCCCCGAGCGCCGCCGGAAGGCCGAGGGCCTCCTGCGCCGCCGCGGGGCCACGGCCGTACTCATCGGGCGCTTCACGGCCGTTGCTCGGGTGCTCATCCCCGGTCTCTCCGGGATGGCGGGGCTGCAGTACGGCCGGTTCCTCGCCGCCAACGCCGTCGGGGGCGTCCTGTGGGCCGGCGGCTTCACCCTCCTCGGCTATCTGGCGGGCGATGCCTGGCGCAAGGTCGAGCACATCGCCGCGCGGGCAAGCCTGCTGCTGGCGATCCTGGTCTTCGTGGTGGTCGGGATCGTCATCGCAGCCCGCCGGATCGCCGCCAACGAACAGGCCCTGCGGGCGTGGTTCTGGAGGTTGCGGGAGCGCCCCCGGGTGTTGGCCTTCTCCCGGCGCTACGCAACGCAGATCGGGTTCCTCTACCGCCGCCTCGACCCCCGGGAGGCGCTGGGCCTCTACCTGACCATCGGGCTCGCCGTCAGCGTCGGTACCGGGTGGGTCTTCGGCGCAGCGGCGCAGGACATCCTCGCCAACCAGCCGATCGGCATTGCCGATGCTCCGCTCGCCCGCTTCGTCGCGGCCCACCGCAGCGTCCGCTTCACCCACCTGCTGAAGACGCTCGCCGTGCTGGGCCACCCCGCGGTCGTCGCGGTGCTCGTGGCCGGTGGGGCCCTGCTGGTCGCCCGGAGGGCGCGCTCGCTGCGGCCGGGGGCCTTCGTGCTGGCGTCGGTGGCCGGCGGGGAGCTCCTGCACCGCATCGTCGGCGGCCTCGTCGGCCGGCCGGCCCCCCTCGGGAGCCTGATCGAGGCTCCTGGCTTCTCGTTCCCCTCCGGCCACACCGTCCTCGTCGCCACGCTCTGCGGCGCCGTGGCGTTCGCGCTGTCGCTGGGAGCGTCGTCGTGGGCGGCCCGGGTCTGGATGTGGACGGCGGCGTTCGCCCTGGTCCTCGTGGTGGGCATGTGCAGCGTCTACCTCGCCATCGCCCACCCGTCCGATGT
>DASXNO010000304.1:0-12395 GCA_036495025.1 Actinomycetota bacterium
TCGTGGACGAACCGGGGAGCCCGGGAATCACCGACGAAGAATGGGGCGATCACCAGGTGCAGCTCGTCGGCGAGCCCATTCGTCAGAAATTGCGTGTGCACGGTTCCCCCGCCTTCCACCATAAGCTTGCCAATGCCGCGAGTGGCGAGATCGTTCAGAACGCGAAGGAGGTCGACAGGATCCGCGCCATCGACGACGGTGGCCCTTGAGCTGACCCGCTTGCGAGTTGTGTCCAGGGCAGACGAGGCAGCGTAGACGATCTTCTCTGTGTCGCCCGCCACGAAGAACTGCGCGGCCGGATCCAGATCACCTCGGCCGGTGATGGTGACCTTGGCGGGAGTCGGGGTGAGCCCACGTGCGAGCCGGTCGTTGCGGCGCTTCTCGGAACGCACCAGGAGCCGGGGGTTGTCCTTGCGAATGGTGGCGGAGCCGACCAGGATGGCGTCACAGCCGGCGCGTACCTCGTCCACCCGGTCGAGGTCGGCGTCATTGGACAGGATCAGGCGTGCGTCACCGGTGTCATCGATATATCCGTCGATGGACGCCGCGCAGCTCAAAAGAACGTAAGGTCGTTTCCTCATTCGGGGCACTGCCTACCTCTGCGAACAGTTCCTCAACGATCTTGACGTATTCGTCTGCGGACGTGCAGGTGCCCAGGGCCGTGAAAGCGGCCTCGGGCATCCACGTCCGCAACATTTACGTCAGCGTTCATCCGCTCGAGGGCGTGCAGGGCAGGAGGGAGAACAGCGACAACCGTCCGGGGTGGCAGGCGAAAGATCCCGGCTGCGCGCACCGCCGCGAAGTGGTGCCGATCGCGCTACCTGACCGGCTTGATCCAGGGTCCAGCGCGTGGTCTAGACTCGGGTTCCCTCGAGCACGAAGGAGACCGGCCCTCCCGTGAACACCCATGCCTAGAGCCCTCCAGAGCTTCACCGTCCGCGCGCAACTCCCCGAGGCACTCTCGGAACTTCGGGAGATCGCCATGAACCTCCGTTGGTCCTGGGATGCGCGCTCGCAGGACCTGTTCCGCTGGGCAGATCCCGAAATCTGGGAGGCGGCCGGCGGCGACCCCATGCGCCTGCTGGGCATGATCGGCAACGAGCGCCTCGAGTCCCTGGCCCGGGACCGCAGTTTCCTGGCGTTCCTGCACGAGGTGCACGACGACCTGCGCACCCACCTGGCACGGCCCCGATGGTTCGCGGAGCGCTCCGATCTGGCGCTCAAGTCGGTCGCCTACTTCTCGCCGGAATTCGGCATCGACGCCGCGCTCCCCCAGTACTCGGGGGGTCTCGGCGTGCTGGCCGGCGACCACGTCAAGGCGGCGGGCAGCCTGGGCCTGCCGCTGGTCGGCGTCGGGCTGTTCTACAAGCACGGCTACTTCCGCCAGGAGTTGAACGTCGAGGGTTGGCAGGTGGAGCACTATCCCTCGCTCGATCCCGCCGAGATGTCGCTGGAGCCCGTGGGTCGCGTGAGCCTCGACCTTGCGGGCATGCCGGTCGTCGCCCAGATCCTCAAGGCGCAGGTGGGAAGGATCTCGCTGTTCATCCTCGACACGAACGTCGAGGAGAATTCCGACGAGGCCCGGGCGATCACCGACAACCTCTACGGCGGCGGCGAGGAGCACCGGCTGCGCCAGGAGATCCTCCTCGGCATCGGCGGCGTCCGGGCACTCGAGGCCGTGGGGCGGACGCCGCAGGTCTTCCACATCAACGAGGGCCATGCCGGGTTCCTCGCGCTCGAGCGGCTGCGGGTGCTCATCCGCCGCGACGGCCTGACCTTTCCCGAGGCGGTCGAGGCGGTCCGCGCCGGCGCGGTGTTCACCACCCACACGCCGGTCTCGGCCGGGATCGACCGCTTCCCCCGGGCGCTGATCGAGCGGTACTTCTCGGGGTGGGCGGAGGAGTGCGGCGTGGCGTTCTCCGACCTCATGGAACTCGGCCTCGAGCCCGGTGGGTCGGGCGAGCTGTTCAACATGGCAGTCCTGTCGTTCCGGCTCTCGGGCTACTGCAACGGGGTGTCGCGGCTGCACGGGGAGACCTCCAAGCACCTGTTCCAGCACCTGTGGCCGGACATCTCCTTCGACGAGATCCCGATCCATTCGATCACCAACGGCATCCACGCCGCGACCTGGATCTCGAGCGAGATGGCCACCACGCTCGACCGCTACGTGCTGCCGGAATGGTGGGACGCGGGGCCGGAGCGGTGGGCTCGCCTCGACGACGCCTCGGACGAGGACATCTGGCGGGTGCGGGAACAGTGCCGGGAACGGCTCGTCGGATTCCTGCGCAAGCGACTCAAGGTCTCGCGGATGCTGCAGGGGGTCAGCGAGGGCGACCTCGCCTGGTGCGACGACGTCTTCGACCCCGGGGTGCTCACGATCGGATTCGCCCGGCGCTTCGCCGCCTACAAGCGGCCCACCCTCCTGCTCTCGCAACCCGAGCGGCTGAAGGCCCTGCTCAACGATCCGGAGCGGCCGGTGCAGATCATCTTCGCCGGCAAGGCCCACCCGGCGGACGAGCCCGGCAAGGCGATGATCCGCGAGATCTTCAACTTCTCGCAGGACCCGGAGGTCCGCCGCCGGATGGCGTTCCTCGAGAACTACGACATGTCGATGGCGAAGCTCCTCTGCCAGGGCGTCGACCTGTGGCTCAACACGCCCCGGCGGCCGTTGGAGGCGTCGGGCACCAGCGGCGAGAAGGCCGCCCTCAACGGGGTGCTCAACTGCTCGATCCTCGACGGATGGTGGGACGAGATGTACGACGGCGAGAACGGCTGGGCCATCCTGTCGGTGGAAGGGTACGAGGACCTGGCCCGGCGGGACCGGGTCGAGGCCGCCAACCTGTTCGACGTGCTGGAGCGTCGCATCGTCCCGCTGTTCTACGACCGCAAGCCCCGCTCGGTGCCAAGGGGCTGGGTGCGCAGGATTCGTTCCTCGCTCAAGACCCTCGGCCCCAAGGTCAGCGCGACCCGCATGCTCCGGGAGTACGTCGAGTGGGCCTACGACCCTGCGGCGGCCCGGGCGGAGGCGCTCGCCGCCAACGGCTACCAGCGGGCGAAGGCGCTGGCGGCGTGGAAGGCCACGGTGCAGAAGCAGTGGAGCGACGTGGCGGTCGAGGCCGCTGGCGAGGACGACCTCGTCCCGGAGCTGGGCGCCACCCAGCAGGTCATGGCCCAGGTGCGGCTGGGGGCGCTCACGCCCGACGACGTCGCCGTGCAACTCGTGCACGGCCCCGTCGGCCTGGGTGACTACCTGATGGGGGAGCAGATCG
Source organism: Actinomycetota bacterium (assembly GCA_036495025.1). Lineage (GTDB taxonomy): Bacteria > Actinomycetota > CADDZG01 > JAHWKV01 > JAOPZY01 > JAOPZY01. The sequence goes on from DASXNO010000304.1 coordinate 3,270, forward strand.
AGCCGATGGAGGTCTCGGGCAAGGCCTCCGACGGAACGACGTGGTGCTACAGGGGGTCGTTCTCCTGCGAGCGGCCGGGCCGGTACGGCTTCGCCCTGCGGGTCGTCCCCTCCCACCCGGACCTGCTGACCTTCGCCGAGGTCGGCCGGGTCGCCTGGGCGTCGACCGCCCGGGTGCGGCGGCTCTGCGACTGAGGGGCCCCGTTCCCGGTTTCTGGGGAAAGCGTTCGGTTCCACAGCTTGCCTGCCGATAATCGTCCCTGCAGAACCCGCCGACCTCAGCGGCAGGGACCACCGGTGTGCCGACGAAAGGAACCAACAGGGTGAACGCTGGATGCCGCCGTCTCGTGGCGGTCCTCGTGGTGGCCGCGCTCGGCGCGGCCGGATGCTCGGCAACGGGGGTCACCACCGCACCGAAGTCCGGCGGGACGGCGCCGGCGCCGCCGGTGCAGCTTCGTCTCGGCTACGAGGCCGACCTCACCCAGGCCGGAGCGCTGATCGGTATCCAGGACAGGGTCTTCACCAACAGTCTCGGCCCCGGGGTGACCCTGACGGCCACCGTCTTCAAGGGCGGCCCGGACGCCGCGGCGGCACTGGAGTCGGGCACGCTCGACGCCGCCTACCTGGGCCCCAACTCGGCCGTCGCCGCCTCCGTGGCCACCAAGGGGGGAGTCAAGATCATGTCGGGCGCCAGCTCCGGCGGAGCCTTCTTCATGACGAGGTATGCCATCAAGACCCCGGCCGACCTCCGCGGCCAGAAGGTCGCGGTCAACGAAGCGGGCGGCACCCAGGACGTCGCGCTGCGTACCTGGCTCAAGTCCCAGGGCCTCAACCCGAATCCCGGCGGCAACGTCACCGTCGTGACGATGCCCAACGCCTCCATGCTCGCCGCCTACAAGGCGGGCAGCATCGCCGGGGCCTGGGCCCTCGAGCCGTGGGCGAGCCAGCTCCAGGTCGAGGGCGACGCCAAGGTCTTCCTCGACGAGGCCTCGCTCTGGCCGGGCGGGCGCTACCCCACGGCCGTGCTGGCCGTCCGCACCGCCTTCTTGCAGAAACAGCCCGATGCCGTCGCCAACCTGCTGGTCGGGCAGGTCGCCGCCAACGACCTGGTGTCGCGGCCCTCCGCGCAGATCGAGACGGACGCGCTCGGCGCTATCAAGGCCCTCACCGGCGTCTCGTTCTCGCAGGCGATCACCGACCTTTCGTGGCTCCACCTGACGTTCACCGACGACCCGATCCCCGCGGCAGTCACGGCCGACGCCGCCCACGCCCTCGCCCTCGGCCAGATCGCGCTGGCCCCCACCTCGGACCTCTACGAGCTCGGACCGCTCAACGCGATCCTCAAGGCGGCCAACGAGCCGGCCGTGGCCGGCGGGTAGCCGGGGGGTTCTGCCGGCGGGGGGTTTGCCGGCCGGGCCGTGCCGGCTGCGGCTGCAGCGGGTAATGTGCCCGCCGCGACAGCAGTTTGAGCGGATGAGGGCCTCGACCGACGCCGCACGCAAGGACCGTCCATGGCCGCAGCCGAATCAGAGGGCCCTCCTGAGCGCAGCCCCGTGGCGTCGGTGGCTCCGCCGCTTCCCGAAGGGCCATTCGATGCCGGCGCGCCGCCCCCGGCGGCCGGCCCCGCCGTCCCGGGCGGCGCGAGCCCCGGCGGCGGGGGCCCGGAGGTCGCGCTCCTGCCCCGTGGCGTGGGGGAGGTCGTCGACACCGCCATCGCACTGTACCGGCGGAACTGGAAGCTGCTCGTCGCAACCGCCGCGGTGGTCGTCGTGCCCGTCCAGCTCCTCAGCGCGTTCGCGAACCGCAACCTCCTCTCGCAGATCGGCGACACGTTCCGCTCCATGCAGAACGGGGTGACCCCCACTACCGGCGGAGGGATGAGCGTCGGTTCGCCCGGCGGCCTGCTGGCGTTGCTGGCCCTGCCGTTCCTCACCGCAGCCCTCGCGACCGCAGCGGCAAGCCGCTACATGGGCAGGCCGATCACGCCCGGCCGGGCGTGGCGGGCCACGATGCGGCGCTTCTGGGCCATCCTGGGCCTCGGCGTCCTGCGGTTCCTCCTGATCGGGGTGGGATTCTTCTTCCTCATGGCCCCGGGGATCTTCCTCTACATCCGGCTGCTCGTCGCGCCGGTGGCGCTCGTGGTGGAGGGGGCCGGCCCGGCCTCGGCGCTGGAGCGTTCCTGGCGCCTGACGGCCGGGCAGTGGTGGCGGACCTGCGGCGTCCAGATGCTCAAGGTCGTCATGGTGCTGGCCGCCTACGTCCTCATCGAGACACCCGTCTTCCTCCTCAGCCTCGTGGCCGGGCCGGCGGGATGGTTGCTCCTGGCCATGGGAGGCAGCCTCGTCCAGGTTGTTGCCCTCCCCTTCCTCGTCACGGTCACCGTCGTCATCTACTTCGACCTCCGGATCCGCAAGGAGGCCTTCGACCTGGCCGTCACCGCCCAGCGCCTGCGCAGCCCAGAGGTCGCATGAGGCACCGGCTCCTCGGAGCGGCCGCCGTTGCGTGCGCGGCAGTGATGACCCTCCCCTCGGCCGGCTGGGGAGCGCCGGGGGCCATCAGCGCGAGCGACTTCGTGGCCCGGCTCGACCATGCCCGGCGCCTTGCGGAGGCCGGCGCCGCCGCGCCCGCGCCCCCGAAGATGCAGGCGGTGCGGGTGGCGCTCGGCCTGCCCCTCGACGTCGATCTGGCGGGTGGGGCGGTCCATGTCCCCGCCGACGGCGTGCTCGACGGCCTCCGGGGGACCACCACCGAGGACTTCCGCAACGCCGACGACCACCTGGCGGCGATGGAGGATGACGCCAGGGCGGCAGTGTCGGCGAAGCCGCCGGACCCCGCCCGCATGGCGGCGGCGCTGCGGGAGGCCTTGCGGGGCATCCGCACCGAGCCCAGCTTGTTCGAGCGCGTGCGCCACGACATCTGGGTGTTCATCCTGAGCTTCTGGCAGCGCATCACCCGGGCCGTCGACCGCGTCCCGCTCCCGCACGGCGTGCTTGTGGCCGTCGCGGCGGGGATCCTCGCCGTGGTGGTCGTCGTCCTGATCCGCCGTCTCGGTTACCTCGTGCCCGAGCGCAAGGCCGCCGCCGCCGGACCGGGCCGGGCGGCCAGGACGGACTGGGACCGCCTGGCGAGGGAGGCGACGGCCCGCGGCGACCTCGTCGAGGCGGTACGGGCGCGGTACGGGGCGCTGCTTGCCGCCCTGGCGGGCCGGGGTATCGTGCCGGACTCCCCGAGCCTGACGGCGGGCGAGTGCCGCCGGGCGGTGGCGGGTGGCCTCCCGGGGGCCTACCCGGTGGTGGCGAACGCAACGACGATCTTCGAGTCCGTCATGTACGGGAGGGCCGAGGCCACGCTCGGCGGCGTCGACACCCTCGCTGCTGCGGAGCGGTCGGTGAACGCCGCGTGAAGCGGCCCTGGATCCTGCTGGGGATCCTGGCGGCGCTCATCGTGGCGGCGGGAGTGTTGTCGGGGCCGTCGGCCGGCGGCGACGGCGGGCCCCAGGGCACGCTGGCACTGCGCCGCTACCTCGCGGCAATGGGCCTCACCGTCCGCAACGGCGCCACCCCGCCGGACGGCCCCGGCGTCTTCGTCCTCCTCACCGACCTCCGCGATACCAAACAGGCCGGCGAGCTCGTGTCCTGGGCCCGGGCAGGCGGCACGCTGGTGGTTGCCGATCCCGAGTCCGAGACCGCCGCCGGCGCAGGGGTCGGGACGGTGGGGAGGGTCGGTCACTACGCCTTCGGGCCGGCAAAGCTGGCGCCCGGATGCGTCACCCCCGAGATCGACGGCGTGCACACCCTCGCCGTCGATGCCGGGGACTCGGTGCTTGCGTCGGGGCCCGGTGGCGTCGGGTGCTTCCCGATCAGCGAGGGGGCCTTCGAGGTCACGGCCCCGACGGGCAGCGGGAAGGTCGTCGTCCTGGGCGGGATCTCGCCCCTCACCAATGCACTCCTCGGCAAGGCGGACAACGCGGCATTCGCCAGGGGCGTGTTCGGCGCCGGGGGCCCGGTGGTCTTCGGTCCCCCGCTGCCCCCGGGAGCTGCCGGACCGAGGGGGCTCGTCGGCTCGCTGCCGGCGGGTGCCCGCATCGTGCTGTTCCAGATCGCCCTGGCGGCCGTGATCTTCGCGTTCGTGCGTGGCCGGAGGTTCGGCAGGCCGACGTTCGAGGAGATCCCCTCCCCCGTGCCGTCCGGCGAACTCGTCCACGCCGTGGCTCGCCTGTACCGGTCCGCCCGGGCCCGGGCATTCGCGGGCGACACCCTGCGCCGGGGAACCCGGCGGCGCCTGCGGGCCCGCCTCGGCCTCGGCCCCGAGCCCCCGGCGGCGCCCGGCGGCGCCGACGAGGCCCTATCCTCGACGGTGGCCCAGCTCTCCGGCAGCGACCCGGAGCAGGTACAACGGCTGCTCCACGGGCCGGGCCCCGCCACCGAGGAGGAGCTGATCACCCTCGGCCGCGAGCTGGAGGAGCTGCGGCGGCGGGTCGAGGGATCGTGGACGTAGAAGCCCAGAGGCGCCCCTCAAGGCGGCCGGTACAAGCGAACGAGGCGGAAAGGGCCAGGGTGGCAGAGCCGAACGAGGCGCTGGCTGCGGTGCGGGCCGAGGTGGCCAAGGCCGTCAAGGGCCAGGAACCGGTGGTCTTCGGCGTGCTGGCCGCCCTGCTGGTGCACGGCCACGTCATCCTGGAGGGCGTGCCGGGCGTCGCCAAGACGCTGCTCGTCAAGGCGTTGGGGCGCTCCCTGTCGCTCGATTTCCGCCGCATCCAGTTCACCCCCGACCTGATGCCGTCGGACGTCACCGGCAACATGGTGTACGAGTCCGCCGCCGGGACGTTCCATTTCCGCCCCGGGCCGCTGTTCGCCAACCTCGTCCTGGCCGACGAGATCAACCGCACACCGCCGAAGACGCAGGCCGCCCTGCTCGAGGCGATGGAGGAGCGCCAGGTCACCGTCGAGGGCGAGGCGCATCCCCTGCCGTCGCCCTTCCTCGTCGTGGCGACGCAGAACCCGATCGAGTTCGAGGGCACCTATCCCCTGCCCGAGGCACAGCTCGACCGGTTCCTCCTCAAGCTGCGGGTGGGCTACCCGGGCCCGCAGCCGGAGCAGGAGGTCCTCAGGATGCACCACGAGGGCCGGGACCCCCACGACCTCGCGGCCCTCGGCGTCCGGCCGGTGGCCGGGGCGGCTGCCCTCGAGGCGGCCGCGCGCGAGGTCGTCGGCGTCACCGTGGCCGACGAGCTGTTCGGCTACATCTGGGCCCTGGCGGACCAGACCCGGCGGAGCCCGTCGCTGGCACTCGGCGTGAGCCCCCGGGGCGCGGCCATGCTCCTCAGCGTCGCCAAGGCGTGGGCGTACCTGTCGGGCCGGGCCTTCGTGACGCCCGACGACCTGAAGGCGCTCGTGAAGCCGGCGTGGCGGCACCGGATCGTGCTGCGGCCGGAGGTCGAGATGGAGGGGGCGACCACCGACGCCGTCCTCGACGGCGTGGTGGAGCGGGTCCCGGTCCCGAAGTGAGTCCCCGGCGCAGCCCCGGCGCCGGGCGTCCGGGCATGTACGCCACCCCCCGGTTCGTCGTGGTCGTGCTGGCGGCCTCCGTCGTGGCCATCCTGCTGCCCGGGCCCGCATGGCTGGACCTGCTGGCGGTCAACCTGGCGGCCCTGGTGAGCCTCGCCATCGATGTGGGGATCGCCCCCCGGGCGGGCTCCCTGCAGGCGAGGTGGGACATCCCCGAGGTGGTGGCGCTCGACCGCCCGGCGAAGGGGTCGCTGCACCTGCACAACCCCACCGGCCGGCGGCTCAAGGTCGCCACGCACGAGGCCGCCGCCCCGTCGACGGGCCTGTATCCCGCCCGGCAGAGCACGGTCCTCGACGGGCATGGATGGGGCGTCCTGGAGGAGGACATCGTCCCCAGCCGGCGAGGCCGCCTGACGCTCGGACCGCTGACCGTCCGCACCGAAGGGCCGCTCGGGCTGGGGGGACGGCAGCGAAGCCTGCCGCTCGTCGCCCGGCTCAAGTGCTACCCGGCGCTGCCCGGGCGAAAGCAGGCCGAGCTGCGCCTCCAGCGGGCGAGGATGCTGCAGAGCGGGGACCGGCTGTCGACCATCCGGGGCGGCGGCGGGGAGTTCGACTCGCTGCGGGAGTACCACCCCGACGACGAGTTCCGCCGGATCAACTGGCGGGCGACGGCTCGCAGCACGAAGACCATCTCCAACACCTACCGCGAGGAGCGCAACCAGCAGGTGCTCCTGCTGGTCGATGCGAGCCGGACGATGGCGGGGACGGTGGCGGGGGTCCCGCGCTTCGAGCACACCCTCGACGCCGGCATCGCCCTGGCCGAGCTGGCGGGGCGGATCGGCGACCACGTAGGCATGGCGGCCTTCGGCGCCGACGTGCTCGTCACCGCCGGTCCCCGCAGCGGCCGCAGCCAGGCCCGGCGCATCCTCGACCTGCTGTTCGACCTGCAGCCGTCGCTCGACGCCCCCAACTACCGGCGCGCCTTCGCATCCGTGCTGACCCGGTACCGCCGCCGCGCCCTGCTGGTGTTGCTGACCGAGCTGACGGATCAGGCTGCGATGGAGGGTCTCTTCCAGGCGCTGCCCATGCTCACGAGCCGCCACCTCCTCGTGGTGGCATCCGTGGTCGATCCCGCCATCGAGGCCGAGGCGACCCTCGTCCCCACGACGAGCGAGGACGCCTACGGCAAGGCGGCGGCCGCGGCATCGATGGCCGCCAGGGCCGACGCTGCGGCCCGGCTGGTTGCGATGGGTGCGACGGTGGTGGACCGGCTCCCGGAGGACCTGGCGGGGGCGCTGGCGGACCAGTACCTGCGGATCAAGTCGCAGGGAACGCTGTAGGGCGGTCGAGGGGATTGTCCTCCGGCGGCGGGAGCACCGGGCCCGGTTGCGTGTGGCGCCGCAGCGGGACGAAGAGGACCACGACATAGGCGGCGGCGACCACGACCCCGAGGGTGATCGACAGCGCGTGGTTGATCCCGGACGGCGTGATGAAGCCCTCGATGAGCGCGGCCAGCCCGAAGGCGGGGACCACGCCGACCATGACGAAGACGGCGTCGCGCGCCTCGGCGACGAGAGACTGGCCCCGGGTCCGGTCCCCCGGCTCGATCAGGCTCCACCCCATGCGCAGGCCCGCCCCGGAGGCGATGCAGATCGCGGTCAGCTCGAGCAGACCATGGGGCAGGATGAGCGGCCAGAAGATGCCGGCTTTCCCGGCGGCCTGGTAGGCACCCGCCAGCGTGCCGAGCAGCAGGCCGTTCTGGGCGACGAAGTAGATGCTGCCGATGCCGAGGGCGAGCCCGGCGACGAACGAGAGAAGGGCGACCCGGACGTTGTTGATGAAGATGAAGGTGGACAGGCCGGCCGGGGCGACGCCGAGGTCGGGGCGGTGGCCACCCGCGCGCTGGACGGCGTCACGGGCGAGCGGCGGGAGCAGCCCGGCCTGGGCCTCACGGGAACCGGCGACCCAGACGTCGACGACGCCCGAGACCACGACCATGACCGCCGCGACCACGAGGATGAACGGCAGCGTCCGTCGTGCTGCCTCGCGGTAGCGGGGGCCGAACAGCTTGACGACCTGGCGCCAGCTCCGGGCCCGGGACCCGTAGAGGGCGGAGTGGGCGACGCCCACCACCCGGTTGAGGTAGGCCTCCAGCCGGGGGTCCCGATAGCGGGTCCGGACCTCGGCAAGGTGGGCCGATGCGCGAAGGTAGAGCCGGACGAGGTCGTCGATCTCCGGCCCCGTACGCCTGGCCAGGCCTCGGCCGCCCTTGGCGCAGGCCCGCTCCAGGCGGTCCCATTCCGGCCGATAATGCTCGATGAACGAGTCGATATCCATCGTGGCTGCGAATCCCGCTGCTCCCTGCTACCGGGGTGCTGCCGAACCGTTAGCGGACTGCTGCCGGACTGGCTACCGGACTGCTACCGGAAGGAACGGCGCCATGCGGCGTGAGGCGAGGCGACCGGTGCGGCGACCATGAGCACCCAGCGCCACTCTATCGTCACCCCGGAGGCGGTGGCGGTGAGCGTCGACATCGCGGAGCTCGGCTCCCGGGTGGGGGCCGGTCTCGTCGACGGCCTGATCCTCGGTGGCGTCCTGACCGTCGTCCAGATCCTCGTCGGCGTCGCCGGGACCCTCGGCATCCTGGGTCTGGGCGGGGACCTCGCAACGGCGCTCTACGCTGGCTTCCTCCTCCTCGTCGCGTTCGGGTACCACCCCTTCTTCGAGGAGATCTGGAATGGCCGCACCCCGGGGAAGCGGGCATTCGGGCTCCGGGTCGTCCAGACCGACGGCCAGCCCGTTGGTCTCGGGCCCGTGCTGCTCCGAAATCTGCTGCGGCCGTTCGATGTCGCGCTGGTGCTGGTCGGGGCATTCCTGATCCTCTTCACGAGGCGCCGGCAGCGGCTCGGCGACCTGGTGGCCGGCACGATCGTCGTCCGCCAGCCGAAGATGGCGCAGCCGTCGCCCGTGTCGCTGCAGATCCCGCCCGACGCCGACCTGCCCCCCCTCGACACGACCCTGCTCACCGAGGAGGAGTACGAGCTGATGCGCTCCTTCCTCGAGCGCCGCTGGCAGCTCACCCCCGCCGCCCGCGTGGCGCTGGGCAACGAGCTTGGCAACCTGGCGTGGTCGAAGGTGCCGGGGGCCCAGTCCTACCCGTGGGGCCCGGAGGTGCTGCTGGAGGCGGTGCTGGTGACGGTGCGGCGCCAGTCCCTTGGGATTTCGGGGGGGATTTCGGGGGGATTTCGGGGCACGGCCCCCGAACTGAGGTAATAACGGCGCGTCTACGCGCTATTTTTACTTCGGTTCGTGCGTCAACGCTGGTCTGCGACCCGATTGGCCCTCAGCGGCTGCCGCAGCCGCAGCTCCCACCGCAGCAACCGCCGCCGCCCATGCCCATGGCGCCCATCGGGGCGGCAGACGGGCTCGGCGAGGAGCCGCGGCCGATGCCTGCGATGACCGAGATCAGGCGACGGGTGGCGGCGCTGTGGCAGGTCGGGCACGCCACCGCGTCGGCCTTGGCCGAGGTCGTGATGGCCTCGAAGCGGCCGTCGCACTCATGGCAGAGGTACTCGTGCAGTGGCATCGATCTCGATTGTAGCCGCTGTCCCCGCCGGCGG
>DASXNO010000305.1:0-17726 GCA_036495025.1 Actinomycetota bacterium
TGATCCGATGAAGGAGATCTCGGTCGTCCACCGCCAGGAGCACTGGGTGGCGGAGAGCGGGAATGAGATCCTTCTTGCCGCCGACAAGAAGGAGGACGCGGTCCGCCTGGCGGTGGAGCTGGCCCGCAGCCTGGGCGAACCGGTCTCGGTGCGGATCCACCGCGTCGATGGCCGGTTCCAGGAGGAGCACACCTACCTACGGGGTGCCGATCCGCCCGAGTATCCCGGCTGAAAGGGCTGGCTGCAAAGGTTAGGTGCGCAACGCGCGTATATGCGCGTTGTCCGCCTAACTTCCCAGTAGCTAGACCTTCTTGTAGAGGATGGCGCGCTTCACTTCCTGAATCGCCTCGGTGACCTTGATGCCACGGGGGCAGGCCTCGGTGCAGTTGAAGGTGGTCCGGCACCGGAACGCCCCCTCCCGGGCGCTCAGGATGTCCAGCCGCTCCTGGTCGCCCGCATCGCGGGAGTCGAAGATGAACCGGTGGGCGTTGACGATGGCTGCCGGGCCGACGTAGGCCTCGTCGCCCCAGAAGATCGGGCACGACGTCGTGCAGGCGGCGCAGAGGATGCACTTCGTTGTGTCGTCGTAGCGGGCACGTTCCGCCGGAGACTGCAGCCGCTCTCGCCCGCCAGGGTCCGTGTCGTCGGGGACGAGCCAGGGCTGGACCGCCCGGTAGCCCGCGAAGAACGGCTCCATGTCCACGATGAGGTCCTTCTCGACCTTGAGGCCCCGGATGGGCTCGACGGTGACCGGCTGGTCCAGGTTCCGGCAGAGCACCTTGCAGGCCAGCCGGTTGACGCCGTTGATCACCATGGCGTCCGACCCGCAGACCCCGTGCCCGCACGAGCGGCGCAGCGCCAGGGTGCCGTCGACGTACCACTTCACGTAGTGGAGGGCATCGAGCACCCTGGCGTTGTCGTCGACGTCCGCGACGTAGGTGCCCCACACGGGCTTGTCCTGCGTCTCGGGGTCGAACCGCTGAATTTTGAGCTGGACCCTCAAGCGCCCCTCACACGAGCATCGCTTCGAACGTGTCGAGCATGCCCCACCAGGCGTCCAGCGCCAGGGCTGCCGACTCCCGGGCCTGTTCGGAGTCGACCAGGCCCGTGCGGATCCCCGCGGCGTGCTCGTGGTCCAGCGTCGAGTGGAGGTCGAAGAACTCGAGGGCCTGCGAGGACGTCACGCCGTAGAAGCGCCGCAGCCCCTCGGCCTTGGTCGCCGCCACCGACGGGAACTGGGCCTCGTACGCGTAGAGTGCGGCGAGGGCCTCGTCCGGGCCGCGGTCGCAGAGTGACTCGTAGGTGTAGACGAGGTTGACGGTGCGGGGCAGGAGGGTCGCCTCGTGCACCTCCTGGCGGCTCACGCCGAGGGCTTCGGTGAACCGCAACCACAGCTCGGGGTGCGTGACGGCACCACCCGCCTCGTCGGCAAGGTTGTCCTTCAGCGACTCGAGCGCCGGGCCATCCGGCAGATGCGCCATCGCCTGCTCGAGGAACTTTGGCAGCGCCGACTCGTACGCGTAGTACTGGACGGCATAGCTGCGAAGCACCTCCATGCTCACCTTGCCTTTCTGCCACCGCAGGTAGAAGGGGTGCATCAGGAGGTGCTGCTCCTCGATCATCCGGTCGATTGCGCCCACGCCTCGGCTCCTTTCTCCGGCTGAATACCGCACGATTCGCGACTCTAGTATTTCCGCTCCATCGGCATGTACTTCGTGACGGTGACCGCCTTGTAGTCGAGCTCGATGGTCCCGTCCTCCCGGCGGTGCGCCAGGGAGTGGCGCATCCAATAGCCGTCGTCCCGGAAGGGAAAGTCCTCGCGGTAGTGGCCCCCGCGGCTCTCGGTGCGGGCCCGCGCGGCCACGGCGGTCACCTCGGCGAGGTCGAGCAGGAACCCCAGCTCGACGGCCTCGAGCAGCTCGGTGTTGTAGACCTTGCCCTTGTCCTCGACGCCGACCCGCAGGTAGCGTTCCCGCAGCTCCGCGATCGTGCCGAGCACCCGGCCCAGGGTCTCGTCGGTCCGGACGACGCCGCAGTCCGCCATCATCTCGTCCTGGAGCCGCGTGCGGATGGGGGCCACCCGCTCGGCGCCCTCGCCGCCGACCGGGCGCTTCAGCAGTCCCGCCAGCAGGTCCCGGGCCTCGGCCGCAGGGTCATCGGGCAGCGGTGCGAGCTCGGACGCCGCGGCGTGCTCGGCCATCCGGATGCCACCCCGCCGGCCGAACACGATGATGTCGAGCAGCGAGTTCGTGCCCAGGCGGTTGGCCCCGTGGACCGAGACGCAGGCGCACTCACCGGCCGCGTAGAGCCCGGGCAGCGGCGAGTTGGCCTCGTCGAGGACCACCTGCCCCTCGACGTCGGTGGGGATCCCGCCCATGGCGTAGTGGGCGGTCGGCTGGATCGGGACGAGCTCGGTGGTGGGCTCGACGCCGAGGTAGAGCCGGGCGAACTCGGTGATGTCGGGCAGCTTGGTCTCGATGACCTCGACCGGCAGGTGGCGCACGTCGAGGTGCACGTAGTCCTTGCCGCCGACCCCCCGGCCCTCGGCGATCTCCTGGTAGATGGCACGGCTCACCATGTCCCGGGGGGCGAGGTCCTTGATCGTGGGGGCGTAGCGCTCCATGAAGCGCTCGCCCTCGCCGTTCAGCAGGATCGCCCCCTCGCCCCGGGCCGCCTCCGACAGGAGGATCCCGATGCCGTAGATGCCGGTTGGGTGGAACTGGTAGAACTCCATGTCCTCGAGTGGGATGCCCCGGCGCAGGCACATGCCGGGCCCGTCCCCGGTGAGCGTGTGGGCGTTGGAGGTGATCCGGAAGAACTTGCCGAAGCCGCCGGTGGCGAGCAGGACGCTCTTGGCGTGCAGGATGTGCAGCTCGCCCGTCTTCAGCTCGTAGGCGACGACCCCGGCGCATTGGTTGTCCGCCGTCAGGATCAGGTCGAGCACGAACCACTCGTTGAAGAACTGGACGTGCTGGCGCACGCACTGCTGGAACAGCGTCTGCAGGATCATGTGGCCGGTGCGGTCCGCGGCGTAGCAGGCACGCCGGACGGGCGCCTCGCCGTGGTTGCGGGTGTGGCCGCCGAAGCGGCGCTGGTCGATGCGGCCGTCGGGTGTCCGGTTGAAGGGCAGGCCCATGTGCTCGAGCTCGATGACGGCGTCGATGGCCTCGCGGCACATGATCTCGGCGGCGTCCTGGTCGACGAGGTAGTCGCCGCCCTTGACCGTGTCGAACGTGTGCCACTCCCAGGAGTCCTCCTCGACGTTGGCGAGGGCGGCGCACATCCCTCCCTGGGCGGCGCCGGTGTGGGACCGGGTGGGATAGAGCTTCGTGACGACAGCGGTGGATGCTCGCTTGGAGGACTCGAGCGCGGCCCGCAGGCCGCCGCCTCCGGCTCCGACGATCACGCAGTCGAACTGGTGGTAGGTGACGGCCATCGTTCTCAGTGTCCCACGGTCAGTGCGCCAGCGCCGCCGGGTTGAAGGTGACGATCACCAGCGTCCCCACGGACAGGAAGACGAAGGTGGCGACGTAGAGCGTCGCCTTTGCCAGCACTCGCCAGCCGTCGCGGTGGACGTAGTCGTGGATGACGGTCCGGGTCCCGCTGGCGCCGTGGAGGAGGGCGAGTGCAAGCAGCAACCAGTCGTAGCTCCGCCAGAAGATGCCGTGCCAGCGGGCGGCGACGAAGTCGAAGTTCACCCGCTCCACCCCGCCCCCGAAGACGTGCATGATCGCCAGGTGGCCGAGCACGAGGAACACGAGCAGGAGCCCGGAGATCCGCATGAAGAACCAGGACCACACCTCCCAGCTCGAGGGTGAGACCCCGGTGGGGAAGTGGCGCTCGTAGACCTCCTGGACCGTCGCCATCAGAAGATCGGCTTCAACATGATGAAGGCGGACGGGATGAACAGCACGAGGCTCACCACGTTGACCGTGGTGGACAGTTGGCGCTCGTAGCGCACGCCCCGGTCCCAGAAGTCTACGAGGATGACCCGCAGCCCGTTCATCGAGTGGTAGATGACGGCACCGACGAGCAGCACCTCGAGGGGCCGGAACCAGGCGGTCTTGTAGATGTTGACAAAGGTGTCGTAGTGGTGCTTGCCGAAGCCGATCAGCGACGTATCGACGATGTGCAGGAAGAGGAAGCCGAGCACCATCAGGCCGCTGCCGCGGTGCAGGATCCAGGACCACATCCCGCCCCCGCCCTTGTACCTGGTCCTGCGGTAGGGCTCGGTCTTCCCGGCGGGGCGACTCATTACGGACGAATATACCAGCGGTCTCAGCCTGTGATCGAAACCGTGACGGTCGGCCACCCCGCGGTCGCCCCCGGGCCGAAATCGGTCTGTTGCTGGAGGTGGCTCGGGCCCAGGTCGACCGTGAACCGCAACCGGCCGTCGGGTCCGGCGCCGATGGACCGCTTCATGACCCCGATCCGCAGGGCATAGATAGCGCCGGGGTGATAGACGGCCGCGGTGGTCACGTCGAGCGTGCCGCTACCCGTGGCGGTGAGGCCGCCGGGACCGACGCCGGTCAGGTAGGCGAACTCCTCGACGTTCCGGTGCGCCGTGAAGGTCCAGCCCCACGCACCGAACGACGGCCGGGCGGAGCGCAGCGCGAATCCACCCGGGGCGCTGACCGGCGTTCCGGCCGTCGGTGCCAGCCAGGTGAGAAAGCGCCCCAGCTCTCGGGTCCAGTACGGCCAGGTGTGCGTGCCGGGTCCGTAGAAGTCGTTGGTGTGCCCGACGCCGGCCGCGTTGAGCGAGGCGTCGAGGGCCTGGTTCATGCTCCAGATCGTGGACTCGACGGCGTCGGGGAGGGCAAGCGGCGGGTCGAGCGGGCCCGGCTGCCCCGTCCCGCTGGCGAGGAAGAGGCGGGTGCCGGCGAGGTTCGCGGCCAGATAGGTCGGATCGTTGTCCTGCCAGACGACCTCCTGGGTGGCAGGGTCGCCCCACGTGCAGTGACCGGGCGGCCCGAAGCCCGGCACGTAGCCCAGGTCCCAGATGAGGCTTGCGGTGCCGGAGAAACCCGGCAGGTCCGTGTTGACCGCGCCCGAGAACTCACCGGCCGCGCCGAAGAGTCCGGGGTGCGCGCTCGCGTACTTCATGGCGCCGCCCCCGCCCGAGGACAGGCCGGCAATGAAGCGACCTCCGGGGGCAGGGATCGTCGGGTAGTGCGCGTCGATCCACGGCACCAGCTCGCCGGTGTGGAACGACTCCCACGCCGGAGGCTGGCCGAGCTCGATGAGCTCGGAGCCGTACCAGTCGGAGTAGGAACCATTGAAGCCGTCGTCCGGCATGACGACGATCATCGGGATGTTGCCCATGAACCCCTCGACGCCGTGGGCCGGCCAGTCCCGGTAGCTGCCGGTCGCCCCGTGCAGCAGGTAGAGGACGGGATAGCGGGTGCCGGAGGAGGGGTTGTACCCCGTGGGCACGAGCACATCGACGTGCACGTCGGCGTGCATTGCCTGTGAGTGCAGCGTGATGTCCTGGAGGCGGGGATCGACGTTGACTCGACCGGCCTCGGTGGCACCCAGCGGGATCGGCCCCGACCGCTTGACGCAGGCGGCCCATGGGGCCGGAAGGGCAAGGCCGGCGGCGTTCGCCGTCCCGGTGCCGGCCACCAGTGCTGCGGTGACGAACAGCCCGACCGCGCCAAGACCGAACCGGCTTGGTTTCATGCTCCCCCCTATCCCCGTTGGCGGATCTCAGCGTGAGCAATCAGCCCTGCTAATGCAAATTGCCGAAACGTCGCTATGAACCCGAAACAGCTCGGCAGAAGGGCAGGCGGGCGCTCGGGTAATATCCCGCCGTGCTCCTCGACGGCCGCAAACTCCTGATCACCGGTGTGCTCTCGCCGCAGAGCATTGCCTTCGCCGTGGCGCGCCTCGCCCAGGAGCAGGGGGCAGAGATCCTGCTCACCGGGTTCGGCAAGGGCCTGCAGCTCACCGAGATGAGCGCCCGGCGCCTTCCCACGACGCCCGACGTCCTGGAGATGGACGCCAACGACGAGGGCCAGATCGCTGCGGTCGCGCACGAGGTCGGCAAGCGATTCGACCACCTGGACGGGTTCCTGCACGCCATCGCCTATGCCCCGGCCGACTGCCTCGGCGGCAACTTCCTCAACACCGCCTGGCCGAGCGTCGCCACCGCCGTCCAGACGAGCGCCTACTCGCTGAAGGCCATCGCGGCGGCCCTGCGGCCCCACCTCGCCGGGGGCGGGGCCGTGGTGGGCCTCGACTTCGACGCCGCCTTCGCCTGGCCGGTCTACGACTGGATGGGTGTCGCCAAGGCCGCCCTGGAGTCCGTCAGCCGCTATCTGGCCCGTGATCTCGGCCCGGACGGCATCCGGGTCAACCTGGTCTCGGCCGGCCCGCTGCGCACGATGGCCGCCAAGGGCATCCCCGGCTTCGAGGTGCTCGCCGACGGCTGGGGGAAGCGGGCACCCCTCGGCTGGGACGTGAAGGACCCCATGCCGACCGCCCGGACGGTCGCCTTCCTCCTGTCGGACTGGTCGAGAGGCATCACCGGCGAGATCGTCCACGTCGACGGCGGCTACCACGCCCTCGGCGCCGATATCACCCAGTAGGGCCCGAGGCGCCCCTCAAGGCGGCCGGCTAAAGCCCGGATAACATATAGAATCACCCAATATGCTCATATAGAATATGCGCTAACAAGCCGACACTTTGTAGCGCAGGCCGGGGGGTCGTTGCCGGTCGCTGGGAGGCGGCGAAGGTGTCGCCTCCCGCCCGGCAAGTTGGCTCTCTACCGGCCGGTAGAATGATGAGGTGAGTCCCCAGGACCGGCGCGTCACCGACTCGGGGATCGAGATCGAGTCCACGTACGGCCCCGAGTCGCTCGAGGGCTGGGATCCTGCCGCCGATCTCGGGCGGCCCGGCGAGTATCCCTTCACCCGGGGCGTCCACCCGCAGATGTACCGGGACCGCCTCTGGACGATGCGCCAGTACTCGGGGTTCGGCACCGCCGAGCAGACCAACGAGCGCTTCAAGTTCCTCCTGGAGCGGGGCCAGACCGGGCTCTCGGTGGCGTTCGACCTCCCGACCCAGATGGGCTACGACTCGGACCATCCCCGCGCCGAGGGCGAGGTGGGGGGCACCGGCGTCGCCATCTCGACGGTGGAGGACATGGAGATCCTGCTCAAGGGCATCCCCCTCGACTTCGTCTCGACGTCGATGACGATCAACGCGACCGCCCCGATCCTGCTCCTCGCCTACGAGCTGGTCGCCGAGCGCAACGGCGTGGCTGCGGATCGCATCCGGGGCACGGTCCAGAACGACATCCTGAAGGAGTACGCCGCCCGCGGCACCTACATCTTCCCGCCCCGCCAGAGCATGCGGCTCGTCACCGATCTCTTCGCCTACTGCCAGAAGCGCATCCACCGGTGGAACGTCATCTCCATCTCCGGATACCACATGCGGGAGGCGGGGTGCACCGCGGTGCAGGAGGTTGCGTTCACCCTGTCCAATGCGATTGCCTACGTCTCGGCCGCCCTCGACGCCGGCGTGCCGCTCGACGCCCTCGCCCGGCGGATCTCGTTCTTCTTCGCCTGCCACATGAACTTCTTCGAGGAGGTCGCCAAGTTCCGGGCGGCCCGACGGATGTGGGCCCGGATCATGACGGAGCGCTTCCACGCGATGGAGGAGGCGTCCTGGCTGCGGTTCCACACCCAGACCGGCGGGGCGACGCTGACCGCGCAGCAGCCCGAGAACAACATCGTCCGCACGGCCTACGAGGCGCTCGCCGCCGTCCTCGGCGGCACCCAGTCGCTGCACACGAACTCCTACGACGAGGCGCTGTCGCTCCCGAGCGAGAAGGCGGCCAAGATCGCCCTCCGCACCCAGCAGGTGCTGGGGTTCGAGACCGGCGTGGGCGACACGGTCGACCCACTCGGCGGGTCCTGGTTTGTCGAGCGGCTCACGAATGAGATAGAAGGACAGGCCGAGGAGCTTCTCGAACGTATCGATGCCATGGGAGGAGCGGTGGCCGCGATCGAAGCTGGGTGGGTCAAGCGCCAGATCGAGGAGTCCGCCTACCGCATGCAACAGGCCATCGAGGACCAGAGCCGGGTGGTCGTCGGCGTCAACCGCTTCGCCGAACCCGACGACCAGGCGCCGATCGCCCGGCCCGACGCCGGCGCCATGGCCAGCCACATCGCTCGCCTCGCCCGGGTCAAGGCCAGCCGCCAGCCCGACGCCGTCGCGGCCGCGCTCGACCAGGTCCGCACCGTCGCCGCCGGCACCGGCAACCTCCTCTATCCGATCCGGGAGGCCCTCTCGGTGTCCGCCACGCTCGGCGAGATCTGTGATGTGCTGCGGGAGGTCTTCGGCGTGTACCACCCCAGGGAGTCGTTCTGATGCGGATCGCGATCGTCGGCGGGACGGGAGGGCTGGGCTACGGCCTGGCGGTCCGCCTGGCTGCCGCAGGGCAGGACGTGGTCATCGGGAGCCGCTCGGCCGACCGTGCGCAGGCGGCGGCGCAGCGGGTGAAGGCGCTCCTCGGCCCCAAGCTCCAGGGCTCGGTCGAAGGGGGCGCCAATGCGGAGATCGTGAAGGACGCGACGGTGGTCATGGTCACCGTCCCCTTCCCCGGGCAGGCGGACACCTACAAGGCGATCAAGTCGAGCCTCGGTCCCGGCACCACCGTCATCGACTGCACGGTTCCCCTCGCCAGCGAGGTCGGGGGCCGCCCCACCCGCATGCTCGGCGTCTGGGAAGGCTCCGCCGCCCAGCAGGCCCGCTCGATCTGCGGCCGGGACCTGTCGCTTGCGTCCGGCTTCCACACCTGCATGGCCGGCACGCTGGAAACCATCGACCTGCCCATCGACCAGGACATCCTCATCTGCGGCGATCCCGAGGCCCGCAAGGTGGCGGCCGAGGTCGTGGGATTCTTCCCCGGCGCTCGCTGTGTGGACTGCGGCGGCCTGGAGACTGCGAGGATCCTGGAGTCGCTGACGGCCCTGCTGATCGGCATCAACGGCCGCTACAAGCTCCACCCGGGCGCCGGCCTGCGAGTAACAGGTTTGCCTTTATAGAAGTCTGGTAGTCGGTGCCCGTCTGTAATCTTCTTTGTATGAATAAGGGCCATAATTACCACTCACCATACAAAGAAGATCCGCCCAGTTCGGGGAGGCCCTCGTCAGTCGGGGGGTCCGATGACCGCGAGGGGGGCGCCGAGCTGCACCGAGTCGCCGGCGTTGACCTTGAGCGACTTCACCTGGCCGTCGCGGTGGGCGACGATCAGGTTCTCCATCTTCATCGCCTCGAGGACGAGGATCGGGGCCCCCACCACGACGGTCGCCCCTTCCTCGGTGAGGACCCGCAGGATCGTGCCCTGCATCGGGGCCGTGATGGTCTCGCCGACGCCGGCGTGGCCCGCCCGGGCACCGGGCTCCGGCAGGTTGGGCTTGTTGCGGTGGGCGCCGGGGCGCTCCCAGAGCCGGACCGCAAAGCGCTTGCCCGACAGCTCCACGGTCACGTCCCGGGCCCGGCCCTCCCCCGGGCTCGGGGCTCCGGTCGCCAGGCCGGACAGGTCGATCGAGGTCTCGACGGTCGACGTCGAGAACTCGCCCCGCTCGAACCAGCCAGCCCCGGCGACGAGGCGGTGGAACGGGATCGTCGTGGTGACGCCCTCGAGGCGGTACTCGTCGAGCGCGCGGCGCATGCGCTGGATGGCCTCGGTCCGGTTGGCCCCGTAGCAGATGAGCTTGGCGATGAGGGAGTCGTAGAACTCGGAGATCGTCGTTCCCCGGCCGGCCCCGGCGTCGACCCGGATCCCCGGGCCACCCGGTTCCCGGTACTCGGTGATCGTCCCGGGTGACGGCATGAAGTTGCGGGCGGGATCCTCGGCGTTGATCCGGCACTCGATGGCGTGGCCCCGCATCGAGACCTCTTCCTGGGTGAGGTCCAGCGGCTGGCCCTCGGCCACCCAGATCATCTCCTTCACCAGGTCGAGGCCCGAGACGAGTTCGGTGACCGGATGCTCCACCTGCAGCCGGGTGTTGAGCTCGAGGAAGTAGAAGCGGGGGCCGGTCCTGCCGCCAGGAGGGGACTCCTCGAGCAGGAACTCGGCGGTGCCCACCGAGAAGTAGCCGGCGTGGCGGCACAGCTTCACGGCCGCCGCCCCCATCTGCGCCCGAAGGTCGGGGTCGACAACCGGCGACGGCGACTCCTCGAGCAGCTTCTGATGGCGCCGCTGCAGCGAACACTCCCGCTCGCCGAGGTGCACGACGTTGCCGTGGGCGTCGCCGAGGACCTGGATCTCGATGTGGCGGGGCCGGTCGAGGTAGCGTTCGAGGTAGAGGTCGCGGTTGCCGAAGGCGAGCCCGGCCTCCCGGCCGGCGCTGTCGAAGGCCGGCCCCGCCTCGTCCGGCGAGCCGACCACGCGAAATCCACGCCCACCGCCACCGTGGATGGCCTTGATCGCCACCGGCCACCCGTGTTCGGCGGCGAAGGCCTCGATGTCCCCCGGACCCGACGCCGGGTCGAGGGTCCCGGGGACCGTGGGGACGCCCGCCTCGGCGGCGACCCTGCGGGCGGACACCTTGTCCCCCATCGCCCGAATCGCGGCGGGGGGCGGTCCGACCCAGATCAGCCCGGCGTCGAGCACCGCCTGCGCGAACGCGGGGTTTTCTGCAAGGAAGCCGTAGCCGGGATGGACGGCGTCGGCCCGGCCCTTGCGGGCCGCCTCGATGATGTGACCGATGTTGAGGTAGCTCTCCGCTGGCGGCGTTTCGCCGACGTAGTACGCCTCGTCGGCGAAGCCCAGGTGAAAGGCGTCGCGGTCGATCTCGGAGTAGACGGCGATCGAGGTGATCCCCAGCTCCTTGCAGGCGCGGAAGACCCGCACCGCAATCTCGCTACGGTTGGCAACAAGGAGCCGGCCGATGGTGGGCACGGCCGCATCCTAACGACCCAAGTCTCCCAAAGAGTAGAGGGCAGGAGAAGACTCGACGCTCAGGCCAGGACCGGCCAGGAGCCGACCACAGTGGCGGCGGGGGCCAGGCTCTGCGAGGGGCACGCACCTCGCCGGAGAGCCGCAAGACCTGGCCCGGCCCTGGGTCTGAGCGACACCAAAACTGGTGCTGCCGAAAGGATTGGCTGGCTCCTCCTTTCCGTGGATGAAGTCTCCTCCGCGAGGAGGGCAAAAGTCCAGAGCGCTCGACGATTATTCGCAGGCAACCCGTATGTCGGAACTGTCGGGCACCCGGCTCGGGGCAAGTCCCTCCACCCTCGCGAAGCCGGCAAGCATGACGGCATCCCGGAGGGCGCAGGCCCGGCCGTCGTTGTTGAAGTACGCGTAGCAGGTGGCGTCCGCCCCCCACTGCTCGGCGAGCAGGTGCGCCCACCCCTTGAGCTGCTCCGAGCGGTAGCAGGGATGCGGCAGGTCCTCGCCCTCGTGGAAGCGGAGGTACGTCCAGTCCGCGGTCCGCCACACCGGGCTGCGGCGGGAGAGGCTGTCCGCCACGCACAGGGCCGCCCCGTGGTCGGAGAGGATCCGGGCGGTCGTGTCGTCAAACCAGGAATCGTGGCGGAACTCGACGGCCGTCCGCACCGACGGGGTGAGCAGCCCAAGGGTCCGGGCGAGGGCGTCGTGGCTCGCCTCCAGGTTCGGTGGCAGTTGCAGGAGCACGGGGCCGAGCTTGGGGCCGAGGCACCGGGCTCGCTCGAGGAACCGGGCGACGGGTTCCTCCGGGTCCTTGAGGCGCTTGACGTGCGTCAGGTAACGGCTCATCTTCACGGCGACGACGAAGTCGTCGGGCGTCCGCTCCGCCCACGTGCGGAACGTCGATGCCTGGGGGAGCCGGTAGAAGGTGTTGTTGACCTCCACCGTCTGGAAGCGTGCGGCGAAGTATTCGAGCCAGCGGGACGCCGGCACGTCTGGAGGGTAGAAGGTGCCCCGCCAGTGCCGGTACTGCCACCCCGAGGTTCCGATCAAGCACGGCATGCCGCCGGAGTCTTACCCCGGTTGCCCCCGGGATTCAGGGAAGCAGGGTGTTGCTGTCGACGCTGGCTTCGGCAAGCTGGTCGTCGGTCAGCCCTTCGGCCGCGCTCAGGTCCGCGCCGCCGAGGTCGGTCATCGCGAGATCGGCCTCCGCCAGGTTGGCATCGCGGAGATCTGCCCGGGCCAGGCTGGCGTCCCGAAGGTTCGCCCCCGTCAGGTCGGCCCCCGTCAGGTCGGCGCCGCCGAGGTCCGCCTCGCTCAGGTCCGCGCCACTGAGGTTGGCCCCGCTCAGATCCACCCTCGTGAGCACTGCCGCACTCAGGTCGGCGCCGCTCAGGTCGGCGCCGCTCAGATCGAGGTCGTTCAGGGACTGCCCGGAGAGGTTGGCCCCGCTCAAGTCGGCTTCCCGCAGGACCTTGCCCCGCAGGTTCTCACCTCTCAAATCCTGGCCGCTCAGGTCAGCGCCCGCCAATGCGCACACTCCTTCTCGCTCCTGTCATGGCTCTACCGGTTGCAGGCCCAGATCCTAATCGCTGGTTGCGGCATTGTCGGCTCGGGGATGCCGCTGGGGCGGGCCACGAATGTAAAACCCGCGGGCACCGCATTAGGATGCGGAGGCGTGGACCGAGTGGGGATCGTGGCGACGGGCCAGGTCGGATTCACCTCGATCAGCCCCGGCGTTTCCTACAAGGAGCTGATGTTCGAGGCCGCGATGCGCGCCTACGCCGCCGCCGGCATCGACCCCCGCCGGGACGTC
Source organism: Actinomycetota bacterium (assembly GCA_036495025.1). Taxonomy (GTDB): domain Bacteria; phylum Actinomycetota; class CADDZG01; order JAHWKV01; family JAOPZY01; genus JAOPZY01. Next base: position 12,717 of record DASXNO010000305.1, read on the forward strand.
GATTCCTTCGTCTGCGCCTCGGAGGACTTCCTCGAGGGGACGAGCATCTTCGACGAGTACGTTCCCGACCAGCTCGGGGCGGCGGAGCGCCCCGTCCAGACCGTTGCAGCCGACGGCCTGGTCGCCGTCGCGACCGGCGTCATGCTGATCCGGTCCGGTATCGCTCAGGTGGTGGCGTGCGAGGCGCACTCGAAGGCGTCGGACATCGTCACCCTGCCCGACATCCTCGCCTTCGCCCTCGACCCCGTCTTCGAACGCCCGCTGGGGGTCCACCCCTGGTTTGTGGCTGGCCTGGAGATGACCAGCTTCCTCGCCGGGGGGACCGCGACGATCGAGGACTGCTGGGAGGTCGCCGCCACCAACCGGTGCCGCGCCCTGCGCAACCCCTCCGCCGCCTACGCCCAGACGATGACCCCGAGCGACGTCGAGGCCTCGGCCCTCGTCGCCGACCCGCTCCGGGAGTTGGACTGCGCCCGCACCGCCGACGGGGCGGTGGTGGTCATCCTGGCCGCAGAGGGCCGGGCCAGGTCCCTCTGCCCGCAGCCGGTATGGGTCGACGGCATCGGCTGGTCGACCGAGTCACCCTCGCTCTCCATGCGGACGTGGGGGACGGCGGAGTACGCCCGGCGGGCGGCGGAGCGCGCGTACGCCTCGGCCGGCATCACCGACCCAACGGGGCAGATCGACGTGGCCGAGGTCGACGACACCTTCGGCTACAAGCAGCTCCAGCACCTCGACGCCCTGGGGCTCGCCGGCATCCGGACCTCCGTGAACCCCTCGGGCGGCAGCCTCGGCCAGGGGTACCTCTTCGAGGCCAACGGCCTCGCCCGGATCGCCGGCGTCGTGGCCCAGCTCCGCGGCCAGGCCGGCGCCTGCCAGATCGACGGCGTGCGGCGCGGCGTCGCGCAGTCGTGGCGGGGCGTCCCCACCGCAACCGGGGCCGTTGCTGTCCTTTCGGTGGACTCGGGGGACGCCTGAGCGATGGGGCGCCGGGTGGCGGTGGTGGGGGCGGGTATGACGCGTTTCGTCCGGCGATCCCTCGAGACCGGCAAGGAGCTCGCCTGGGAGGCTGCCCGGACCGCCCTCGACGCCGCCGGGCTGACGACCGACGACATCGACGCAGTCTGCATCGGGACCGCCCCCGACGCCTTCGACGGCGTCCACATGAAAGGGGAGTACCTCGCCGACGGTGCCGGCGGCTGGAACAAGCCGGTGATCCGCTCCTACGTCGGCGGGGGCACCGGTGTCTTCTGTGCCGTCCAGGGCTGGTACCACGTCGCCAGCGGCATGTTCGACCGGGTCCTCGTCGTCGCCGAGGAGAAGATGTCCTCGACGATGCCCCATCCGCAGAGCGCCTTCCTCACGATCTTCGACCACATCACCGAGCGGCCCCTCGAGCCGAACCTGCTGTGGATCTTCGCCCTGGAGATGAACCGCTACATGACTGCGTACGGCATCGAGAAGGCGGATATCGCCCGGGTCGCGGTCAAGAACAAGCGCAACGCCGCCGGGCACCCCGCCGCCCAGCTCGGCCAGGCGGATATCACGGTCGAGGACGTCCTCGCCTCGGAGGTCCTGGCCTGGCCGGTGCAGCGCCTCGATGTGTCGCCGGTGTCCGACGGGGCGGTCGCCGTCGTCATGGCCGCGGACGACGTCGCCAACCGGACCTGCGACAAGCCGGTCTGGGTGGAGGGCGTTGGCTGGAACCTCGACACCGCCTACTGGACCAACCGGGACCTTGCGTATCCCGCCTACGTCGAACGGGCGGCGAGGATGGCCTACGACATGGCCGGCATCACCGAGCCCCGCCGCCAAATCGACATCGTCGAGCCCTACGACCCCTTTGACTACAAGGAGTTGCACCACCTCGAAGGCCTGCAGCTCTTCGGCAGGGGCAAGGCGCCCGAGGCCGCCCGGGACGGTGTGCTCGATCGCGACGGCGACCTGCCGTCGTGCCCCTCCGGCGGCCTGCTCGGGGTCGGCAACCCCATCGCGGCGGCCGGCCTGATGAAGGTGGCGGAACTGTTCTGGCAGTTGCGGGGCGAGGCCGGGGCACGCCAGGTGCCGGGAACGCCGCACCGCGGCCTGGCGCAGGCATGGGGCGACCTCATGCAGGTGGGCACCGTGATCGTGATGGGGCGCTGAGGATGGCCGCGGTCCCCCCAGGGCAAGAAGGGGCGCCGGATCCGTTCCCGACGAGGTCGCTCTCCGACAGGGAGTTCCACGAGGGCGTCGTCACCGTGAGCCACTCCGTGCGGGCCGAGTACCGATGGGACGCCGGGGAAGCCATCGGCCGCTACCTCGACGGACTGCGGGCGGGCAGGATCCTGGGCCGCGAGTGCCGGGCGTGCGGGAGGGTGCTGGTGCCACCGAGGATGTTCTGCGAGCAGTGCTTCCGGCCGACCGACCGGTGGGTCGAGGTGCCCGGCACCGGCACCGTCAACACCTACTCGGTCTGCCACGTCACGTGGGACCTCCGCAAGCTCACGGTGCCGGAGCTGCCGGCGGTCATCGACCTCCGCAGTGGCGGCATCCTGCACAAGCTCGGCGACGTCGAGCCCGACGACGTCCACATCGGCATGCCGGTGCAGGCGGTGTGGAAGCCGCCGGCGCAGCGGCAGGGATCCATCCTCGATATCGCCTACTGGGCCCCCCTCAAGGCGCCCGATACGATGAAGAAGGCCCCCGCCGAGGCGCCCGCCAAGATCAAGAACCGGCCGGTGTAGGGGATGTTCGACAAGCCGGCTCACCCCGATGCCGTTCGCCTCTGGCCGGGCTCGATCCCCATCTCGCACCGGTACACCGCGGGGTTGGCGGGGGAGCGGTTCTTCCGGGCGCTGGCGGAGCGGGGCGTCTTTCTCGCCGCTCGCTGCGACCGGTGCTCGGTGGTCGCCTGCCCGCCGGCCGCCTTCTGCGAGCGCTGCCTCGAGGCGGTCGACGAGGAGCTGGAGGTGGGCCCGTCGGCGACGTTGGCTTCGTTCACCGTCGTGCGCATCGGTTTCGACGGTGCGCCACTCGCAGCCCCGGTGGTGGTGGGCCTGATCCGGCTGGACGGGGCGGACACCTTCCTGGTGCACCGGGTCGCGGGAGACCCGGCCGCACTGTCGGTGGGGATCTCACTCGAAGCGGTCCTCCGGGACCCGGGGGAGCGGACCGGGTCCCTCAACGACGTGGAGCACTTTCGCTTGTCTCGGGGGGGTAGCTCCCCCGAACCCCCTTCCTCATGATCCGGACCTCATGATCCGGAAGCTGATTGCCGCGGCGCTCGTGGTGCTCGTGCTGGCGATTGTGCCCGAGGCGGTCGCCCATTTCGGTTTCGAGTACGCAATCCGTGCCGCGGTGGCGCAGCGCGACCCCGGCGCCCAGCACATCTCCGCCAGCGTGCCCGTCCCGATGCTGCCCACCCTGCTCACGAAATCGACCATCTCGAAGGTCGTCGTGTCGGCACGGCACGTCGACCTCCGCACGATCACTGCCGACTCGGTGACGGCGACCGCAACGGGCGTGCGGGTCAACCTCCCGTCCTCCCTCGTCAACAAACGCGCGCAGATCACCCACGTCGACCGCATCCGCCTGGTGCTCAGTTTCACGCAGCAGGAGGCCTCGGCGATCCTGCCCGCGGGCTTCACGTTCGTGTTCGGGGAGGGCACCGTGACGGTGAAGGGCCTCGCCACCTCGGTCACCGGTCAGTTCCAGCTGCAGCCGCCGGCCAGGATCGTCTTCCACGTCGTCGGTTCGTCGGTGCCGGGGCTGACCCGCCTGCCGGCGATCTCGTTTCCCGTGCCGCCTCTGGCAGGCTGCGTCCAGAGCATCACCCTCGTCCCCAACTACCTGACGGTCACGTGCCTGGAGACGAATCCGTCGACCGACCTCCTCCCCCACCCATGACGCAAAGACCGATGACGCGACGATGACCGACTACGACCTGCCGCCGGAGACCGAGGAATTCCGCAACGTCGTGCGCTCGTTCGCCGAGGAGGTCGTCCGGCCGGTCGCCGAACACTACGACGCGCGCGGGGAGTTCCCCCTCGACGTCGTGCGCCAGATGGGCCAGCTGGGTATGTTCGGCCTGGTCCTGCCGGAGCGCTACGGTGGGGCGGATGCCGAGTTCATCACCCTGTGCGTGGCCGTCGAGGAGCTCGCCCGCGTGGACTCGTCGGTGGCGGTCACCCTGTCGGCCGGGGTCGGCCTGGGGGCGATGCCCTTCGCGCTGTTCGGCAGCGAGGAACAGAAGCAGACCTGGCTGCCGGCGATGGCGGCCGGCGAGGTGCTCGGGGCGTTCGGCCTGACCGAGGCTTCCGGAGGGTCCGACGTTGCGGCGCTGCGGACCGCCGCCACCCGCGACGGCGACGAGTGGGTGATCGACGGTTCGAAGGCGTTCATCACCAACGCCGGGACCCCGCTGTCGAAGGTTGTCACCGTGGCGGCCATCACCGGCCGATCGGAGCATGGCAAGGAGATGAGCTCGATCGCCGTCGCCCACGGCACGCCGGGCTTCAGCGTCGGCCGCGAGTACCGCAAGCTCGGCTGGCGGGCCTCCGACACGAGGGAGCTGGTCTTCGAGGGTTGCCGGGTGCCGGTCACCAACCTGGTGGGGGAGCAGGGGAGCGGTTACCGCAACTTCCTCACGATCCTCGACGGAGGGCGGATCACGATCGGCGCCCTCGCGGTGGGCCTGGCCCAGGGATGTCTCGACGAGAGCCTGCGGTATGCGCGGGAGCGGACGGCGTTCGGACGGGAGATCGGCGCCTACCAGGCGGTGCAGTTCAAGCTGGCGGACATGGCCACGAAGATCGCTGCGGCCCGGGACCAGGTCTACAAGGCGGCGTGGCTTCGCCAGCAGGGGCGGCGATACAAGGCGGTGGCGTCGATGGCGAAGCTCTTTGCCTCGGAGGTGGCGATGGAGTGCGCCCGGGAGGCGGTCCAGATCCACGGGGGCTACGGCTACATCGAAGAGTTCCCGGTGGCCCGCCATTTCCGGGACGCGAAGATCCTGGAGATCGGCGAGGG
>DASXNO010000306.1:0-5353 GCA_036495025.1 Actinomycetota bacterium
TCACGATCACCTGGTCCTGACGGCGCAGATCCGCTGGACGGCGGCGGGCTTTGGCTCCCCGACGACCACGTCCTCGTAGGCGACGACCCGGAGGCGGCCCCGGACCAGGTCGAGCAACTCGCCGTGGCGCAACAGGAAGTCAGGATTGGTCACCCGTCCCCCGAACGCCTCGTTGCCATCGGCGAACGTCTCGTAGATCAGCACGCCATCGGGCGCCAGCGCCGCGACGAGGTCCTCCAGCAGCGGGCGGTGGAGGTAGTTGGTGACGACGACTCCGCCGAAGGCGCGCCCCGCGAGCGGAAAGGGGTTCCCGCCCTCGAGGTCGGCCTGGACGGGCTCCACTCGGGGATGGCCGGCAAGGTCACCCAGGTTGCTCAGGTCGATGTCGACGGCCGTGACAGGATGACCCGCCTCGACGAACAGACGGGTGTGGCGGCCCCCGCCGCAGGCCAGGTCCAGCACCGGCGCACCCTCGGGGACCATCGAGGCGAAGCGGACCACCCACGCCGAAGGGGCCGACCGCAGATGCACCGCAGCCGCCTCAGCGGAAGGCGAGGAACAGGCCGAAGTCGCCGGCATGGTCGCTCCAGAAGTGGCGCGGCTGTAGGCCCGCCGCCTCCAACTCCCGCTCGATCCCCTCCCGGCGGAACTTGGTCGAGACCTCGGTGCGCATCTCCTCGCCCTCCGTGAACTCGACCTCGAGGCCAAGGTCCACGATGGGCACCGTCTGGCGTTCCAGGGAGCGAAGCCGCATCTCGATCCACTCGTTCCCGGGGTCGTAGGCGGCGAGGTGAGCGAAGCGCTCGGGGTCGAAGCCGGCCCCCACCTCCCGGTTCAACACCGACAGGACGTTGAGGTTGAACGCTGCGGTCACGCCGAGCACGTCGTTGTAGGCGGCCTCGAGCCGGGCGGCGTCCTTGACGAGGTCGCAGCCCAGCAGCAGGGACTCTCCGTCGTCGAGGTTCCCGGCAATCTCCGACAGCAGCTTGGCGCGCTTGGCCGGCACGAGGTTGCCGATGGTGGAGCCGAGGAAGGCGACCATCCGCCGGCCGCCGTGCGGCAGCAGGCTCAGGTGGTGCTCGAAGTCCCCGACGACGGCGTGGACGCCGGTGCCGGGATACTCGGTGGCGACGGCGGCGGCCGCAGCGCGCAGCGTCGCCTCGGCGATGTCGAAGGGCACGAAGCGCTCCAGGGCTCCCGCCTCGGCGAAGGCGTCGAGAAGGATCCGGGTCTTCTCCGACGTCCCCGAGCCAAGCTCCACGAGGGTGTCTGCACCGGTGGCGACGGCGATGTCGCCGGCGTGGTTCAGGAGGATCTCGCGCTCGCGCCGGGTGAGGTAGTACTCGTCCAGGGACGTGATCCGGTCGAAGAGCGAGCAGCCGGCCTCGTCGTAGAACCACCGTGGCTGCAGCTGCTTCGGGCTTGAGGTCAGGCCGGTGAGGACGTCGGACCGCAGCGCCGCTGCCAGGTCCTCGGGGCCGAGGTGGACGTCGAGGGTGAGCGCCTGCACGCCGTCGCTCGAGGTCATCGGGACATCCCGCCGATCGTGAGCCGGCCCGGGACGGCGTGCTCCGCCGCCTCGATCACCGAGCCGTCCGGAACCTCCCGCCAGCCGGCGCGGTCGTCGTAGGGTTCCGATGCGACGACGATGCCGGGTGCCTCCTCGTGCACGTAGAGCGAGTCGCCGCATGCGGTGGCCGCGATCGTGTGGCCGTCCGTGAGCACCATGTTCAGCCTCCCCCCTGTCGATCCCATGACGGCCCCGACCACGCCGGAGAGTGCGAGGGCGGGTGCCGCCCCGGCGTCGATGCGATCGAGCACCAAGGCAAAGAGCACTTCCGAGTCCGTCGAGCCTGCAATCTCGGCGGCTCGACGATCCGAGACGCCGGCCAGCAGCATCCTGCGGCCCCCGCTCGCGAACCCGGCCACCTCGCCGTTGTGGGCGAACAGCCAGTGGCCGGATGCGTACGGGGGTGTGTTGGACTCCTCGGTGGGCGACGGCGCCGTCGCATTGCGGACCGCAGCCAGGATGGCCCCGGAGTGCGCAAGCCCGGCGACAGAAGCGAAGGTCCGGTCGGACCACATCGGCGTCGCCCGCCGGTAGAGCGCAGGTTCCTCACGGACGCTGAAGTCGTACCACCCCGCTCCGAAGCCGTCGGCATTGACCCGGCCCCGCTTCATGAAGCGTGGTTCGTAGCTCTGGCGCAGCAGCGACCAGGGCGGAGCAAGGAGCAGCGACTCCAGGCTGACGTCGGGCCCGAGGTAGGCCAGGAAGCGGCACATGGGACCTCAGGCGTCCCGGGCGCAGCGGAAGCCGGAGAAGATCTGCCGCCGGATGGGGTAGTCCCAGTTCCGGAACGTCGACCGGATGGCCGCCGGGTCGGTGGCCCACGAGCCGCCACGCAGCACCCGGAACCGGTCCGCCTGGTGGAAGAAGACCTCCGAATACTCCTTGTAAGGGAACCAGTGGTACCCGGGGTACGGGGTGAACGGCGAGGACGTCCACTCCCACACGTCGCCGATCATCTGCTCGCATCCCCAGGGGCTGGCTCCCTGCGGGTACGCCCCGGCGGCGGCCGGCCGGAAGTAGCGCTGCCCGAGATTGGCCACCTCCGCGCTGGGAGGTGCATCTCCCCAGGGATAGCGCCGCTTGCCGCCGCCGGGCTCGGCGGAGGCCGCCTTCTCCCATTCGGCCTCGGTCGGCAGCCGCTTGCCCGCCCAGCGGGCATAGGCCTCGGCCTCGTAGAAGCAGACATGGCACACGGGTTCGTTGAGGGGCACGTCCTCCCGCCATCCGAACCGCAGGCGGGTCCACACCCCCTCGCACTCCTTTCGCCAGAACTCGGGCGCGCTGAGCCCGGCCTTCTGGCGGTGCGCCCACCCGGCCTCGCTCCACCAGCGGGGATCGTCGTAGCCTCCGTCCTCGACGAAGCGCAGGTAGAAGCGGTTGGTGACCGGCGTCGTGTCGATGAAGAACGGGGGCAGGTCCACCGTGTGGGCCGGGCGCTCGTTGTCGTAGGCCCAGGCCTCGAGCGACGTCCCCATCTCGAACGGGCCTCCCTCGACGAGGACCTCTGGGGTGTCGATGCGCCGGCCCCGGGGCGGCACCGGGGCTTGCGGGCGGTAGCCCTCGCCGTCCATGAGCTGCAGGGTCGCCAGCATCGTCTCGTCGTGCTGGTGCTCGTGCTGGACCACCATGCCGTAGACGTAGGCATTGCCCAGAAGCTCGTGCTCGGGCACGAACTCGACCTTGTCCAGGACGTCGAGGGCCTTGTCCCGGACCCCGGCGATGTAGGCGCGTGCCTCGGCGGGGCCGAGGAGCTGCAGGGCGCCCCGCTCGGAACGGGAATGGCGGAAGGCGTCGTAGATGTCATCGAGGCTCCTCGGCCCGGCGCGCAGCCCGGCGACGGCTTCGAGCAGCCACAGCTCCTCGTAGTTGCCGACATGGGCGAGGTCCCACACGAGCGGCGACATGATCGGCGAGTGCTGCCGGATGAGGTCTGGCTCGGGCAGGGGGTCGAGGAGCGCGAGGGAACGGTGGCGAACCGCCTCGAGCTGGTCTGCGATCGTCTGCTTCAGGGACGAAGCATCGTCTAGGTCCATGCTGGCTCCAGTGGCTGGTCGTTGGGGAACAGGGCGCCGGTGGACGCCCAGGCATCGAGCAGATCGTCCGCAGGGCAGCGGCCCCTGCTGGTGTACTGGTCGTGGAAGGCCTCGACCGCCCAGGCGGCGCCGCCGAAGGCGCCGATCCGCGGGAGAGCATCGATCGCCGCCTCGAGACACTCCGCCGCGGCCGCGGCGAGGGCGGGGTGGGAGAGCCCGACGCGGGCGGCCTCCATCCAGAGCTCCGTTGCGCCGGCGCAGGCCCGGGCGGCCCGCTCCGCCGCCTCGGGATCGGCGACGAGGGCCGTGGCGACGAGCGGCGGGACGCGCCACCAGGGGTCGGGCAGGCTGTCGATCATCCGCAGTTCCAGCCAGCCGCGAGGGCGGACCGGGGGGAAGAGCGTGGACAGGTGGTACTCGAGGTCGCCGGCATCGGGGTACCCCAGCTCGTGGCCCCGGAACATCCACTCGCCGAACGTGAGGCCGTCGGTGACGGGCACGAACCGGTCCTCCCCGACCCGGATCAGCATCACCCGGGCATTGAACGCATAGGTGGCCCAGGCGTCCCGGCCCGGCGACCACATCCCGACCGGCGAGGTCCGGGTCGCATCGAGCGCCTGCCACACCGCGAGGCGCGTCGATCGCCATCCGCTCGGTCCCCCGCCCTGGAAGGGCGAGTTGGCGAACGCGGCGGCCAGCGTGGGTCCGATCCGCTGCGCCTGGCGCCAGCGGGCCTCCGAATTGGCGTCATTGGCGTCTGCGTCAGGGCCCGACCCGAGGTCGACGTTGGCCTGGACGGACGCGGTCCCGCACATCATCACCCGGCCCAGGGAGCCGAGGGCGTCGAAGTACTGCTCCATCGCCACGTAGCGGGGAGACTGCAGAACCCGGCGCTCGGGTCGCAGGGGGTCGCGCCCCATGCCCGCGAGGGTGATGCCGTAGTCCGACAGGTGACGGCGCAGGTGGGCGAGGTCCTCGGCGACCGCCTGGCAGGCCGCGGCGGGCAGGTCGGCGGGCGAGCTGAGCTCCAACTGCCCGCCGGGCTCGAAGGTGACCCGGCATCCGCCCGGCAGCGTCCCCGCGGCCGCGACGGCGCCGCGGGTGTCCCGCAGCGGGATGTGGCTCTCGGCGTTGTGGGTCGAGACACACAGCCACTCGACCTCGACGCCCGCATGGGCGCCGAGCGGAGAGCCGACAGGACCCCGGTCGCCCCCGGCAGAGAAGCTCCGGTCACCGATGAGACGTCGTGCAGTTTCCTGCCGAAGAATGGGAGTTTTTGAGGGCATGGTCCTTAACCTGGCAGCTTCACCGACCCCCGCCCTTTCTCAGCGAGAGCCGCCCGGCGCCTAGCAGCTTAGGCCACTTACAGAATAGTACGAGTTTTGCGCCGCCTCACCAAACTGAGTTGGTCAGGACGGACTTGCGTCACGCTGCCTATTCATCAGTTATACACGCAGTTCTACGCAGCCCCGAGCCCTCGCGGATTGGTCCAGAACGGCGGCCGAATTTCCCCGACTCCTACGCTCGTCTCATACCTCGTCTCATACCTGGGGAACCGTACCCAGAATCGATGCGGTCAAGCCCCGAGGCGCCCCTTAAGGCGCCGGGTAAGCGTAGCTCAGCGTTGCAGTCGCAGCGTTGCCCGCTCCGCGCTGAGGTCCCCGCGCTCCAGGCGGGCGGCCCGGACCCCCCGTTCCGCCAGGGTGGCCAGGAACCGTGCGGGCTCGAAGGCCGATTCCGGCGGCGCCAC
>DASXNO010000307.1:0-2884 GCA_036495025.1 Actinomycetota bacterium
GACCACGACCGTCGTGACCATCACCTCGCCGCCCACGGACCGGCGGAGCCGCCGGGCCCACACCTCGGACTGCTCCGGCCGGTCGGCCGCCTGCCTCAGGCGCGCCCGCGTGCGGAAGAGGTTGTATGCGCCGAGGGCCAGGGCGAGCGCGAGGCCACCGATCTTGGCCAGAACGACCTGCCCGTAGGTTGAGCCGAAGAGGGCCGGCCAGGCGGTCACCTGGAGGATGGCGAGGTAGGTCCCGGAAGCCACGAGCACCGCCACGGCCACCAGGGCGGTGGCAGAGAAGCGCGGGACCGTTGCTGCAAGGCAGGAAGCCTTCTCGTGCGGATCGGCGTGCCGCAGGGCCGCCGGGACCACGAGGAGGAGGCAGGCGAGGCCGCCCATCCATGCCGAAACCGCCAGCAGGTGGGCGCCGTCCGCCGCGACGGATGCGACCCGCGGCGACGTGGACGCGGCGTGTCCCCAGAAGGCGGGGGTCACGACCATCCCGCCCGCAAGGACGGAGCCCGCCAGGCCCACCCGTCGCCAGGGTGCCCGTCTCAAGGTCGTGGGCGACTCGGCGAGGATCTGCTCCGCCGCCATGGCCCCCACGGAGCGTGCCAGGACCGGAGTGCCGGCCGGGCCCAGCGTGCGGACGACGAAGAACAGGGCTACCAGCAGCGCGGCCCTGATGAGCCAGAAGGTACCGAACGGCGAGTGGAGGACGGGACCCAGGGTGCGCGGCGAGAGGCCGCCCTGCAGCGACCCGCCCGATTCCGTCGCCGCCTCGGTCACCAGCATCAGGACGGTGGAGAGGGCCGCCACGGGCCAGGCGCGGACCAGCACCCAGCGAAGGGTGGCGGCCATCGAGCGGTCGATCCAACCGCCACGCAACTCGGGCCGCCAGGCAACGGTGAGGAAGAGCAGGCAGCCGAAGAGCACCAGGGCGCTCAGGTAGCCGAGACCTCGGGCGACCGCCGCCGCGACGAGGACGGGACGACTGGCGGACCCGAAGCTCGAGAGTGCCCGGTCGCGTCCCTCCGCCCCGGAGGCGACCGTGCCGTCACCGATCGAAAAGCTGAAGGTTCCCCGCACGGGATGCGTGTCTGCCGAGATGACCCGCCAGGCCACGATGTACGGCCCCCGGGCGAGCGGCCCCACATCGACGACCACCACGGAGGGAGCCGCCAGGCGTGCCTCCCCCCGGTCGACGCGGCCGAGCTTCCCGTCGAAGACCCGGACGCCCCCGAACCGGAGCTGCACCGGTTCGCTGAACTCCAGGCGTATCTGTCTCGGAGCGGTCTGCAGGACCGAGCCTGCCGGCGGGTCCGTCTTCAGCAGCGCCGCATGCGCCTCGGCGGGCACGGCCGGCAGGACCAGCCAGAGCGTCGCGACGAGGGCGGCGAGGACAGGCCCGGCCCGCGAACGACGCGCCCTCCTCGAGCGAAGCCACAGCGGGGTCCGCCGGCGCTCAGACCACACGGCTCATCACCTGATCCCCGAGGTTCTGCTGGAGCGCAGAGCGGGCTCGGAACACCCGGGAACGGATGGTTCCGACCTTCACGCCGGCAAGGACGGCCGTCTCCTCGTAGGTCAGACCGGCGACCTGGGTCAGGATCAGCGCCTCCCGCAGGCGGGGCGGCAACCGCTCCAGCTCGAGCTCGATTTCGATGGAGGCGGTCGAGCTCTGCGACGGTGGTGGATGGAACGTGGAGCTGAGGGACCGCTGGCTGTTCCGCCGCTGGTCGGCCAGCAGGCCGGCGGTCACCCGGCGGGCGATGGCCAGCAGCCAGGTCGTGATGCTGGACTCGGCCCGAAAGCCCGGCAGGGCTCGGATGACGCGGGCCCAGGTCTCCTGGCAGGCCTCCTCGGCTATCTCACGGTTGCCGCTGAGGTGGTACGCGAAGCGCCAGACGCTTGGCTGCAGAAGGCTGGCAAGCTCCTGGAGGGCACTGCGGTCTCCCTCCCTGGCGGACGCGGCAAGCCGGTCGAGCAGGGGGATATCCCGGGCCGGTCCATCCGGTGGTCGAGTGGAGCGGGCATGGCGCGCGGCTGCCCAGTGCGGCGACAGCGCGGTATGTCGTTTGGCGAGCATGGGTTCGTTCCTCTTGGGGGGAAGTCCTGCCGGCTCCGGCGAGGCGGAGGAGTGCTCCGCCCACCGATCCGCAGGTTCGGCGAAGGCTGCCTGGCAGCCCAGGCGAGGCCATGGGCGCCGTGCCCCCCGAGCCCCGCGAAGGGCCGGGGGCAGGGGCGCACCCGTGCCTGGGAGAGTTAGCGGCCAGCCGGTTGCAGCGGGGGCGCCCGGCCCCGGCATGCAGCCCAGAGGAGACGTTGCGCGATGGCGTGGGGATCGCCGCCGGGGGCCCAGAGGCAGGGAGACGGCGAGGGGGCAAAGCTCCGGGCAAGGGCGCCGGCGAGTGCCTCGGCTACCCGGGCCAACAGGCGAAGCAGCAGCGTGCTGGCGCAGGCGACCAGGACCTGGACCGCAACGCCGATCAGCGGCAAGGCGCTGTGGAACATCGGTTGGATCGGATAGCCGGATGCGAGACGTTCCGTCACCTCGATGACCGCATAGGCCGACACCTGGATGACCGCAAGCCAGAGCGCCACGAGCAGGTGGTTCTGACCGATAGCGCCCTCGGTCAGCGGGAGGCGGACATGGTCACGGACATGCCGCGCAAAGGCGACGGCGGAGACGGCGAGCGCTAGCAGCACCGCCCCGGTCCAGTAAGAGTGGCCCGTCCGTGCCAGCAGCTCGGTGCGGGCACCGGCGTTGGGAAGCGCGGCGAAATAGGCGAGGCTATGGCCGACGACCACCCCAGCCATCGCCACTCCGAGGAGGATTCGAAGACGTGACCCCCGCATGCTGGGTGGATCCTAGCGTAACGGTCTTGTCGGACAC
>DASXNO010000308.1:0-10198 GCA_036495025.1 Actinomycetota bacterium
CAACCGCAACGCCATCTACAAGGTGCTCTTCGACGCGAGACGTAAGTTACGGGCTGCGCTCGCCGCGAATGGCTATGTGGACACCGAGAAAATAAACGTTGCATCCGCGAGGCATACATGACGGGCTGGAACACCCTGGACTTGGGCCGCTTCCTCGAGACCGATCCCGCCGACGTCGGGTGTGAGCAGGCCGCGGAGCTGCTGCACGTCTATGTCGAGGCGGCGGCAGCCGACCCGGTCGCGGCCAAGGCGCGGTATCCGGGGATCGCCGCTCACCTGCGGGCCTGCGGACCGTGTTCCCAGGACTTCGAGGGGTTGCTCGCCGCCATTGCCGACCTGGGTGACTGACTGCCCGTCTCGCATCCAGCCCGAGCGCGCCCAAGGCAGCACGTAAGACCCCCGTGGTCAATCGACGCTCACGTACGTAGGTGACCAAATAGACGGTCGCCACGGAGTACGAGAGGACCGAAGTGACCACGATCGCTGCCCAAGTCCGCGCCATGCACACCAAGTCGGCTGCCGAGCCCTCGAGCCAAGTGGCCGACGCCTTCACCCGGGAACGGGCGGCGCTTGCCGAGACGGCCCTGCCCGACGGCATCCTCCCCCTCGGTTCCGCCGTACCCGACGCCGACCTGCTGGACGCCCACGGCGCGTCGACGAGCCTGTACGCCGCCACCCATGGCCGGCGCTCGGTCGTCGTCTTCTACCGCGGTGCCTGGTGCCCCTACTGCAACCTGGCTCTGCGCCACTACCAGGAGCACCTCCTTCCGGCGCTCGAGGAGCAAGGTGTCCCCCTGGTCGCTATCAGCCCACAGACCCCTGACGGCTCCTTGACCATGCAGCAAAAGCACGGCCTCGGCTTCGCCGTGCTCTCGGATCCTGGGAGCACCCTGGCAGGTCACCTCGGCATCCTGACGGCGCCCTCGATCGAAGCCCGCGCCGCCCAGCTCCGCTTCGGACTGGACCTGACCGATGTGAACGCCGACGGCACCGTCGCCCTTCCGATGCCCACCACCGTCGTGCTCGACGACGACCAGGTCCTTCGATGGATCGACGTGCACCCCGACTACTCGACCCGATCCGAAGTCGACGACATCCTCGCCGCCCTGGGGCGCTTGGGTCGGGAGGCCGGAGGCACTCCGTCGTGACCAGCTCACCATCTTGCGGACCATACCGGCACGGTCCTGTGGGGGAGCGGCGACGGTAATGGCGGACTGGGTGGTGGGACTGCCTTCCGGGGATGCCCTGCATCTGGCGTGGCTGGCCGCCGCCGCCGGGGTTCTGGCCGGTGTGGCGGGCGGTGCGGGAGTGCTGGTGCTGCGGCGGCGCTCCCTCAGCGCCCATCTGGCCTGGATCGCGGTGGTATCGCTGGGGGCGGCGGCCGGCGGAGCGATCGCGGCGGCCAACGCAAGGTTCATCTCCACCGCCGATCTGCGGGCTCTGGTGGTGATCGTGGTGGCCGCCGCCGGGGCAGGCATCATCGTGGCCCTGGCGCTGGGCCGCCGGCTGGCAGCGGGCAGCCGGCGCCTGGCCGAGGCCGCCCGGTGCATTGGCGAGGGGGTGGGTATGCCCGCCCTGGGGGACTTGCCGACCGCGGAGCTGGGGCAGCTCGCAGGCGAGCTGCGAGCCATGTGTGCCCGTGTGGAGGCCGCCCGGCAGCGGGAGCGGACCCTCGACGCCTCCCGCCGGGAGCTCGTGGCCTGGGTGTCACACGACCTGCGCACCCCGCTCGCCGGTATCCGGGCCATGACCGAGGCGCTCGAGGACGAGGTGGTCGACGACCCGGAGCAAGTCCGCCGGTACCACCGTGCCATCCTGCTAGAGGCGAACCGACTGGCGGGGCTGGTCGACGACCTGTTCGAGCTGAGCCGGATCAACGCCGGAGCGCTGCGCCTGCAGCTGGAGCCGGTGTACCTCTCGGAGCTGGTGTCCGACGCTTTAGCCTCGGCGGCCCCCATTGCCCGGGCCAAGGGCGTGCGGCTGGAGGGCGCGGTCCCCGAGGAGATCCCGGCGGTGTCGGTCTCGCCCGCCGAGATGACCCGGGTGCTGCGCAACTTGCTGGAGAACGCCATTCGCCATACGCCGAGCGATGGGGCGGTGCGGGTGGAGGCCGCGGCGGATGAGGCGGGGGCGTGGCTCCACGTCGCCGATACCTGCGGCGGGATCCCCGAGGCCGACGTCGACCGGGTCTTCGAGCTGGCGTTCCGGGGCGAGGCGGCCCGGCGTGCGGACGGCAACCGGGCGGCTGGGGCGGGCTCCGGGGCCGGTCTGGGATTAGCCATCGCCCGGGGCATTGTGCAGGCCCACCAGGGTGAGATCTCGGTGCGCAACGAGAGCGGGGGCTGCCGCTTCTCCGTGCGGTTGCCCCCCGTCGGCCGCGGTCCCGGAGAAGCGGTCATGGCCGGGGATGGGTTCCAGAGGGCATGAACGTGATTCCCCGCACAGGCACTCGCGTGCGGTGGAGCGCCATCGACGAGGCCGCCTTCGTCATCGGGTCTTCTACCGAGCCGTGGAACATTCACATCGAAGCTGCGGTGACGGGGCGGTTGGACGACGCCCGGCTGCGGACTGCCGTGGCAGCAGCACTGAGCCTGCACCCGTTCGCCCGAGTCCGGGTGCGCCTTCCGGCCGCCGGGGGCCGGCAGGAGTGGGAAATTCCTCAAGTGCTCGACCTTGATCCGGTCGAGACAATCATCTGCGCCAACGACGCCGAGCTGGGGGTGGCTCGGGCCGCCCTGCTATCCCGGGAGATCCCCCTGTCCCTTTCGCCTCCGCTCCGGGTGCTCCTTGCTCGGCATCCTGCCGGGGACGTGGTGCTCATGAGCCTCCACCATGCCGCGGCCGATGGCATCAGCGCCCTGCGGCTGCTGCGCTCCATCGCCCGGGCCTACGCCAATGAGCCCGATCCCTTGCCTGCCGTCGACCCGCTCGCGACCCGGGACCTGGCCGGCTGGGTAAGCAACGCGGGCCTCCGGGCGGCTCTGCGGCGGGTGTGGGTCCAGGCTCGGGAACTGCACCAGGCCACGGCACGATCCTCCCGGTTCGTCTCCGATGGCGCCGCCGCCCTCCCCGGATACGGTGTATGCAATCTGGCCCTACGTTCACACCAGACCGAGGTGCTGACCCGGAGTCACCCGGGGGGAGCGACGGTCAACGACATGCTGGTGGCAGCGATGCATCTCGCCGTCGGCCAGTGGAACGAGAAGCACGGTGGCCCAGCCGGCAGGGTCGGCATCATGATGCCCGTGAACCTCCGGCCCCGGACGTGGTGGCACGAGGTTGTCGGCAACTTTGCCTTCCTGGTGCCGGTTGCGACCCAACCTCGGGATCGCGCCGGCCCGGCCGCAGTCCTGTCTGCCGTGACCCGCCGGACGCGGCAGGTCAAGCGGGATCGGGCTGCCGCCGTCAGCGCAGCCGGCATCAGCCATCTGCAGGCCCTGCCGGCACCGGCGCGGACCGCCCTGGGCCGGGTGGCCACCTCCGAACGGTTTGCTCCGACAGCGCTCCTTTCCAACCTTGGCGCCTTACCGGGCACACTTCACTTCGGCACCGCTGCCGGCGAGGTGACCCGGCTCTGGTTCTCTCCGCCGGCGAAGATGCCCTACGGCCTCTCGGTCGGAGCCGTCACCTACCGCTCGCAACTCTTCCTGTCGTTCCGCTACCGGTACCCACTCCTCTCCGAGACCGCCGCCTGCGCATTTGCGCGCTGCTACCTTGCCGCCGTGGACGCCGTGGAACGGCTTGCGGGCGACCTGCTCACGCTGCCCCACTAGTCAGGTGCAGAACGCGCGTATACGCGCGATGAGCGACTAGGAAACCGGTCACCGGCGCTTGGCCCGCATGTTGAGGCGAACGTAGTCGAGCTCGGGTGCCGGTAGCTCGTCGGCCACGCTGGCGACGAAGGCTGCGTGCTGCCCGGGGTCGCGCACCTTGAGCTGTGGCCAGAGGATCACGGTGGCGAGGAAGCTCTCCATCTCGGCCCGGTCCGGGAACGGCGTGCGCTCCTCGGCCAGCCAGGTCTCGACTTCGGTGAAGCCCGCGGCCTCCAGCCGTTGCGCCGTCTCCTCGGCGGTTGCGAAGGTATGGGGATACGCCTCACCCGGGGCCACGCGCTCGAGGGCTCGCACGACGGAGGCGATGTTGCCCCGGCCGCCGCACTGTGCCTCGAGGCGCCCGCCGGGCCGGAGGGCCTCGGCAAGGTTCCGGAACAGGGCGTCGTGATCGGGTAGCCAGTGGAACGTGGCGGTGGAGACGATTGCGTCGAGCCGGCCCGGCGCCACCGGGAGGCGCCGGCGCAGGTCCCCGACCAGGAAGGCGAGCCTTCCCCCGCCGTCGCCGAGGCGGCTTCGGGCCGACTCGACCATCCTGGCCGAACCGTCGAGACCGATCACCCGGCCCCGCGGCACCCGGTCGAGGACGGCCTCGGTCACCCGCCCGGTCCCGCACCCGGCATCGAGGACGACCTCGCCGCCCGCCAGTGGGAGCCGCGCTGCGACCGGGCCGCCCCACCGGACCTGCGGCGCCGACACGCGGTCGTACGTCGCCGCATCCCAGTCGTGTCGCATGCGGTCAGTATGCCGGGGCAGTGTCCGTCAACTCGGTCCCGGCCGACGGCGGGACGGCCGCCAGGAAGCGGAGGATCTCGGGCCAGGAGTCGCGGGCCGAGGCGGCGTTGGCCTCGGGGGTCCCTCCGAAGTCCATCGTGAAGACGGGGACCGGCGACATCCTCGTCATCGGGGGCATCGACGGCAGGGCATAGGGGAAGCACACGAAGTGCCCTGCCCCCGTGTAGTGCAGATGCTCGTCCGGATAGGGGTGCTCGTTCTCCCGGAGGCGCGCCATCACCAGCTCCGCGAACCGCTCCGAGGGCCACAGCTCGTCCGCGGTACCCGAGATGAGCAGCACCGGCCCCTTGATCCGCTCGACCTCGATCGTGGCGGCGGCCACCAGGTCGTGCTTGCGCAGGAGCCCCTCGAAGACGGGCCGCAGCCGCAGCGGGCGGCGGAAGACGAAGACCGAGTAGAACTGGAAGAACCGCCGGAGGTTGTACCGGGCGGGAACGTACGGCAGGGCAGTGCCCCCGTACATCCAGGCGGGCTTGGTGAAGTCGCTGTTCCGCTTCCCGATGCCCGCCTGGCGGATCCCGCAGGGGGATCCCGCCACCACGCCGGCGATCTGGGGGAACATCGAGGCGAGCTGCACGGCCAGCTCGCCGCCCCGCGAGAGGCCGATGACGACGATCCGGTCGCCGGTGACCTCGGGCTGGACTGCCATCCACTCCAGGGCCTGCTCGAAGTACTCCAGGTCGATGTGGCGCAGCCCGGCCGGGCGGTCCTCGACGCCGCAGTAGCCAAGCGACAGCACCGCGTAGCCGTGGGCCGCCAGCAGCGACGCCGCGTGGTCGAGCTGACCACCGTCCGAGCCGCTCAGCACCATCACGCCGGGATGCGGGCCGCCGGCGATGGGGAAGAACAGGTCTCCTGCCAGCCCCCGGCCGTCAACGACTCGCCGCAGGACGCTCTCGCCCCCGAAGGTCCGGTCGACCTCGCAGGAGGCAAGCTCCCTGCCCCTGGATTCATTTTTCCTCTTACCCGGCCCCTTGAGGGGGGCCTCGTTCCTTTTACCCGGCCCCTTGAGGGGGGCCTCGGGCCTCTTACCGGGGCCCTCGAGGGGGACCTCGAGCGTGACGCGCACCCGCAACGGCGCAGCCTTGCGGCGGACGAAGAAGGTTCGGGCCCCGCGCTCGACCGGCTGCATCGACCACAGGAGGCCGGTGGAGTCGACACCGGAGTACGTGCCGGACAACGGCGCCGCAGTCGTGACGTCCACGGTCCCGTCGTCGCCGGCAAGGAAGGTGGCGGAGGAGGCCCATTCCCGCAGCTCCCCGTCCCGGGTGGCCGCACGAATCGTGACCGGCTCACCGGGGGGCAGGCCCGACGCCGTCAGGCGGAACGGCTCGTCCACGCGGGCGACGGGCGGATCGACCTGGACGACCGTCCCCGGGGAAGTGTCGGTCTGCATGCCAACGACTATGCACTATTCTCCGCCTCAGAACCTTCATCCAACCGACCCATCCAGCGCTCCTGACACAGCCCTTGACGCCGGCATTGCGGTTCAACCTGCTGGAGGACCCCGAGGAGTTCACCGACCGGGTCCGGGAGTTCCTGCTCGTCCACGAGGCGGAGCACAGCCTCCTGTTCGGCATCTTGTCGAACCTCTCGAGCGGCTGGGCCCACGCTGTGGCTGCCAGGGGAGGTCCGGTGCTTGCCCTCGTCGAGGACGGCGCCGACGTCGCTGCCGTCGGGGTCTGCACGCCGCCACGCAATCTCGTGATCTCCCGCGCTCGCTCGCCGCTCGCAGTCCAGGCGCTCGCGGGGGGACTGAGCGGCCTGCGGCTCCACCTGCCAGGGGTGTCAGGGCCGACGGCCGAGGCCGCAGTGTTCGCCGAGTGGTGGGCTCGCCTCCATGCAGAGCCGTTCCGGCGGGCCATGGCGCTCCAGGTCTACCAGGCCTGCGCGATCAACCCTCCCCAGCATCCCCCGCCCGGCTCCCTGCGGGCCGGCGAGCCCGCAGACACTGCGCTCGTCGCAGGCTGGATCGCGGATTTCAACGACGAGGCCCTCGAGGAGGGGGTCTCGGACCGCACGGCCGCACTGCGGATGGCGGAGGACCTCGTGTCGCACCAGGGCCGCAGCGTCTACCTGTGGGAAGACGGGCAACCAGTCTCCATGGTCGCGACCGGCCGGCCGAGCCCCAATGGGGGCCGGGTCTATGCCGTGTACACCCCGCCGGAGCACCGGCGGAAAGGGTATGCGAGCTCATCGGTGGCCGCGTTGAGCCAGGTCCTGCTCGACGGGGGCCTCCGCTGCTGCTTCCTCTTCGCCGACGTCACCAACCCCACGCCCAACCACATCTACCGCCAGATCGGCTACGAGCCGGTGGCGTTCTTCGACGAGTACCGTTTTGGGGAATGAGAGGGCTCCTGGTTCAGGTCGTTATGTCCCGCGTGACCCTTCCCGCTCTGGGGGGTCGACGTGGCCCCGCGGCCTGCGCTGGGGCCGGGTGTCCCAGGCGGTGATCTCCCAGTTGTCGGCGACGTCCTCCGGCGGGAGCCACGAGGGGAGGGGCATGCGCAGGTGCCTGGACAGGGCGTTCACGTAGGGTTCGTAGCTGGACCGCAGCTCGCGCAGCACCGAGTCCGCCTCCTCCCCGGTTGCGAGCGTGAGACCCCGCGCCGCCAGCACCCGCCGCAACTGCTCCAGGCCTTCCGGCGGCAGCCGATCGGGCGACGGGGGCACCGGCGGCGTGCCGATCGTTGAGGCGAGGTCGACCGCGGCGTGCCGGGCCATGGCGAACGTGAGCGTCGCCTGGCCATCGGGGATGCCTTCGATCCCGGTCATGACCAGGGAGCACCCGTCGAGGATCACGGTCAGCGCCGCAAGCCAGGACTGGTTGTCGTGCTGAGACCGGAAGTAGCCGAGCACCGGGTAGGACAGGTGGCTCTCCAGCAGCTCCGCCGACCACAGCTCCCAGTCCCGCAGGAAGATCGCACCGGTCTCGTTGTAGGAGGTACCCCGCCGCCCGAGTAGCTCGCCGGCCGACGGCGGCGAGCCCGCCCGCTGGTCGAGCATCGAGATCCGGACCTCTCGCCGGGAGAACGACTGGTACAGCACCGGGAGGTAGCCGATCACAAGAGCCAGGAAGCCGAACCCCGCACCCGCCTCGACGACCGTGACCGTCCGGGCAAAGGAGTTCGCCGGGGTGACGTCGCCGAGGCCCAGGGTGAAGAACGTGCTGGCACTCAGGTAGAGGAGGGTGGCGAAGCTCCCGGAGCCGGGTGGGCGTGCCCGGCCACCGCCCATCTGCAGGAGGGCGAAGCCGAGGATCATGCCGGCCGCCCAGACCGCCACGAGGAACAGCAGGAAGAGCGGGCCGTAGAAGCTCAGGTAGTTCTCCCGCCGCTGCGGGTCCCGGAACCTGCTCGACATCCGTCCCCAGATCCCCCAGGTCGCCCGGAAGAACATCCGGGCGAGGCGGAGCCGTCGGGAGACCCGGCGGGGAAGGATGAGGGTCTCGAAGGCATCCCAGAACACCACGAGGATGGTGGCAATGCCAAGGGCCTCCGCCACGGCCCTCATCTGCGGTCAGTGCTGCGCGGGAGTTGGGGAGCCCGTGGCGTGGAGGTGGTCCTGGAGCTTCGCCAGGACGCCGGCAAAGGTCTTTTTCTCCGACTCCGACAGGCAGGCAAGGAGCTCGCCGATGCCCTGCATGTGTTCGGGCATCAGGCGATCGAGGATGTCCCGGCCCTCGTCGGTCAACTCGATCCTCAGCATCCGCCGGTCCTTGGGGTGGGGGGTACGGCGAACCAGGCGCTGGCGTTCGAGAGAGTCGAGGAGGCCGGTGACGGTGCCGCGGGTCACCGAGAGCTCCTCGCCGATGTCACAGGGCGACAGCGACCCGCCGGCGCGGGAGAGCACGAGCATCACGTTGAACGTGGCGGTCGACAGGCCGTAGGGCCGGAAGAGGTTGTTCATCCTGCCTGCCAGGAGGCTTTCGATGCGCTGCAGGCTCTGGACGCAGTCGGCGGAGGTCATACCGGGCGCGTCGAGATCCCTCCGGGCGAGGGAGAGGGCCGGGTCCCGCTCGGGGAGAGCGTGCCCGGATTCTCCCTGGGGCACGCAAGATCCTGCCCCCACCGTGAGGGGCACCAGCGACGGCGTGGATTGTTGCGACTCCATGGTGACGACTCCCCGGCGGCCTGTTCCCGGCGGCGCCGACCTGGCGCGTGAGGCAGCCCGGGTCCAGATTACGCCGACCGTTGAAGGGGTGGCAACGTTGTCGGGTTGCGCGGCCGCAACCTCGCCTACGGCGCGAGCGCCTCGCGCAGGTTGTTCGGCAGGCAGGGATGCCGGAGCTTCGACAGGGCCTTGGCCTCGATCTGGCGGATGCGCTCCCGGGTGAGGGCGAACTCCTTGCCGACCTCCTCCAGGGTGCAGGCCTGCCCCGTCAGCAGGCCGAAGCGCAGGGCCAGGACCTTCTTCTCGCGGTCGGTGAGGGCCCCGAGCATCCGGTGGAGGTCCTCCTGGCGCAGCGCCAGGGCGGCCGCTTCGAAGGGTCCCTGGGCCTCGGTGTCCTGGATGAAGTCTCCAAGCTCGGCGTCGTCCTCGCCGACGGGCTCGTGGATCGATACCGGCTCGGGCAGGACGCGGAACGCCTCCCGGACCTTGTCCGGGTTCATGCCGGCCGCCACGGCGATCTCGTCCAGGGTCGGTTCCCTTCCCAACGACTCGAGCAGGTCCGACCCCACCCGGCGGAGCTGCTGCAGCGTGTCGACCATGTGGACGGGGATCCGGATCGTGCGGGCCTTGTCGGCAATCGCGCGGGTGATGGCCTGGCGGATCCACCATGTGGCATAGGTCGAGAATTTGAAGCCCCGCCGGTAGTCGAACTTCTCCACGGCCCGGATCAGGCCGAGGTTGCCCTCCTGGATCAGGTCGAGCAGCGGCAGCCCCGCCACCGAGTAGCGCCGGGCGATGGAGACCACCAGCCTGAGGTTGGACTGGATGAACTTGCGCTTGGCGGCGCGCCCCGCCGAGACCGCCCTCTGCAGAGCCTCCGCCTGGGTGGGGGTGGGCTTGCGCTTCTTGGGGGCGGCGAGGGTAGCCTCCGCCTCCTTGCCTGCCTCGATCGCCTTGGCAAGCTCCACCTCGTCGACGTCGGTGAGCAATGGGTAGCGGCCCATGGCGTCCAGATAGAGCGCGAGCGGATCGAGCTGGTCCGGACCGCGGGTGCGGGAGAGCATGTCGTTTTTGCCCCGAGAGGCGATTTTTGCGTTTTGGCTCATTCCTAACCTACCGATGTTCGCGAGGTGAGGCCCCTGGCCGGGTGGGGCGTAGTCGTTTAACCATACACTTAACACGACGTTCGAGACCACCTTGGCCGTGGCCCCGGTGTTGCCCCCGCTCTCTCTCCGCAAATTCCCCAAGGAGGCGTCCTGCAAACATCCCAGCAGCTCTTTGACCGGTGGAGCTCCGATCTTTCCCGATGGGGGGTCCCCGAGGCCATCCTGGCCGCGGCCCCCGAGGAGCCATGGGTCTTCCCGAGGGGCGTCTTTGCCGGGAGGGCCAGGCGCCAGGTCATCGACCGCGCCGGGCCCTCGTACCGCCGGGCGGTGGAGGCGCTCCCGGTGGGCGGGTCG
>DASXNO010000309.1:0-8446 GCA_036495025.1 Actinomycetota bacterium
GCCGCCGGGGAGGTGGTCTTCAACACCGGGATGACCGGGTACCAGGAGGTGCTCACCGACCCGTCGTACCGCGGCCAGATCGTCACCATGACCTACCCCCACGTCGGCAACTACGGGCTCAACCGCATCGACACCGAGGGAGCCCGGCCCCACGTCGCCGGCTTCGTCATCCGGGACCTGGCCGTGGCGTGGTCGTCGTGGCGAGGTGAGCAGGGCCTGGACGACTACCTCCGGGAGTGGGGCATCGCCGCCATCTGCGAGATCGACACCCGCCGCCTGACGCGCCACCTCCGCTCGGCAGGGGCGATGCGGGGGGCCATTGCCCCGGGCGGCACCGACCCGGCGACGGTCGTGGAGCGCCTGCGGGACCACCCGACGATGGTGGGGGCCGACCTGGTCGCGGAGGTCAGTGCCGGCGAGCCGTACGAGTGGCCCTGCGACGGCGCCCGGTTCAGGGTGGCCGCCTACGACTTCGGCATCAAGACGAACATCCTGCGCCAGTTCGCCGCCCACGGGTGTGCCGTCACGGTCTACCCGGCGTCGACGCCTCCGTCGGAGCTGCTCGCCGGGAGACCGGACGGGGTGTTCCTCTCCAACGGGCCTGGCGACCCCGAGGCGGTCCGCTACGGCATCGGTGCCATTGGCCAGCTTCTCGGCAAGGTTCCCATCTTCGGGATCTGCCTCGGCCACCAGCTGCTCGGCCTGGCGCTCGGCCTGCCGACGTTCAAACTCGCCTTCGGCCACCACGGCTCGAACCATCCGGTCGCGCGCCTCGCCGACGGCCGGGTCGAGATCACCACGCAGAACCACGGCTTCGCCGTCGCCGCCGGGCCCTTCGGGTTCGAGGCACCGGACCGGCCGGGCCGGCCGCTACCGGCGGCATTGCGGGCGGAGTCTGGCCACGGGGCCGTGGAGCTCACCCACGTGAACCTCAACGACTACACCGTCGAGGGCTTCGCCCTCTGCGACGAACCGGCGTTTGGGGTCCAGTACCACCCGGAGGCCGGGCCGGGCCCCCACGACCCCCGCTACTTGTTCGAGGAATTCTGTGAGCTGATGGCGGGTGCCTGAGGGCCACGCCATCCGGCGCCTCGAGGGGCGCCTCGGGCTCTCGTGGGTGGCCCTCGACGCCATGGGGGTGATCTACGAGCAGCGCGGGGTGAGCGCCCTGCTCGCCGCGTTTGCCGGACGCCTCGGGGTGAGCGTCGATCCGGAGGAGGCGAGGCGGCTGTACCGGCAGGCCAGCCTGGGCCTGCTGTCGTCGTCGGAGCTCTGGGAGGCCCTCGGCATCCCCGGCACCGGGCGGGACGAGGAGTTCCTGAGGCACCGGCTGCTGATGCCGGGGGTCCGTGAGTTCCTGGCGGCGATGCGCCGGCTTGGGGTGCGGGTGGGCTGCATCACGAACGACGTCGCCGAGTGGGCGCTCCGCCAGCGCCGGCGCTACGGGCTGGAGGACGGCATCTGGCCCTGGGTGGTCTCGGGCGACGTGGGCGTCAGGAAGCCGGCCCCCGAGATCTACGAACGCTTCCTCGCCGAGGCGGGATGCGAGGCTGAAGACTGTATGTTCATCGACGACACGCCGGAAAACCTCGACACTGCGGGACGGCTGGGGTTCCGCACCCTCGGCTTTCCCGGCACGTTTGGGGAGATCTTCGATCTGATAACCGAACAGAGGAGGTGCACGTATGGGCAGAGGTGACCGTCCCAAGACCCGCTGGAAGAAGGACCGCCAGCGGGCGAAGAAGCTGCGCGAGAAGCGCAAGGCCAAGGCACGCTCCGAGGCCCGGAAGGCGTAAGGGAGTCATGCCCCGCAGGTCAGACCTGAGGTCCGTCCTCATCATCGGGTCCGGCCCGATCGTGATCGGGCAGGCGTGCGAGTTCGACTATTCCGGCACGCAGGCCTGCAAGGTGCTGAAGCAGGAGGGCCTGCGGGTGGTGCTCGTCAACTCCAACCCGGCGACGATCATGACCGACCCGGAGTTGACCGACGCCACCTACATCGAACCGATCACCACCGAGGTGATCGAGCAGGTGATCGCCAGGGAGCGCCCGGACGCCTGCCTGCCGACGCTCGGTGGGCAGACGGCCCTCAACGCCGCGATCGGCCTGGAGGAGGCGGGGATCCTGGAGGCCTATGGGGTGGAGCTGATCGGGGCGAACAGCCAGGCGATCCACACCTCGGAGGACCGCCGCCTCTTCCGGGCTGCGATGGAGGAGATCGGCCTCGACGTCGCGCGCTCGGGGTTCGCGTACTCCCTGGACGAGGCCCGGGCGGTGCTGGGAGAGATCGGCCTGCCGGCCGTCATCCGGGCCTCGTTCACGCTGGGTGGGGGAGGGTCGGGCATCGCCAGAACCCGGGAGGCCTTCGAGCGGATCGTGGCCGAGGGTCTCGCCGCCTCGCCGATCTCCGAGATCCTGATCGAGGAGTCGATCGAGGGATGGAAGGAGTACGAGCTCGAGGTGATGCGCGACCGCAAGGACAACTACGTGGTCGTCTGCTCCATCGAGAACTTCGACCCCATGGGGGTCCACACGGGGGACTCGATCACCGTGGCGCCGTCCCAGACGCTGAGCGACGCCGAGTACCAGGTGATGCGCAACGCCGGGGCGGCGGTGATCCGCCGCATCGGCGTCGAGACCGGCGGCTCGAACATCCAGTTCGCGATCGACCCTCGCACGGGGCGTATGGTGGTGATCGAGATGAACCCTCGGGTGTCGCGCTCGTCGGCCCTCGCCTCGAAGGCCACCGGCTTTCCCATCGCCAAGATCGCCGCCAAGCTTGCCATCGGCTACACGCTCGACGAGATCCCCAACGACATCACCCTGAAGACCCCCGCCTGCTTCGAGCCCTCGATCGACTACGTCGTGGTGAAGATCCCGAGGTGGGCCTTCGAGAAGTTCCCCGACGCCGATGCCACCCTCGGGACCCAGATGAAGTCGGTCGGGGAGTCGATGGCCATCGGGCGGACGTTCCCGGAGGCACTGCAGAAAGCGTTGCGGTCATTGGAGACCGGCCACGCCGGCCTCGGGCGGGATGGTGCGACGAAGCGCTTCGACGTCATGGGCCGCGAGGAGGTGCTTGCGGCCCTCCCCCGGCCCACCGAGGACCGTCTGTTTGTTTTGGAACGCGCGATACAAATAGGGATCCCGATCGAGGAGATCCACGCTGCGACCGGCATCGATCCCTGGTTCCTGGCCCAGCTCGAGGCGATGGGGCACCTGGGCGACGAGGTCGCCATCAGTGGCGGGGCCGACCGGCGGCTGCTCCGGCGCGCCAAGCGGGCGGGCTACTCCGACACCCAGATCGGTGTGCTCTCCGGCGAGACCGAGGCCGGCGTGCGGGCACGCCGCCTCGCGCTGGGACTGGCGCCGACGTTCAAGAGCGTCGACACCTGCGCCGCGGAGTTCGAGGCCGCGACGCCCTACTACTACTCGACCTGGGAGGACGAGGACGAGGCGGTCGTCTCGCCACGGCGCAGCGTCGTGATCCTCGGGTCCGGTCCCAACCGCATCGGCCAGGGCATCGAGTTCGACTACTCGTGCGTCCATGCGGCGCAGGAGATCCGGGCGGCGGGCTACGACGCGGTGATGATCAACTGCAACCCCGAGACGGTCTCGACCGACTACGACACGTCGACGCGCCTCTACTTCGAGCCCCTCACCTTCGAGGACGTGATGGCGGTGCTCGACCGGGAGCGGCCGGTGGGGGTGATCCTCACGCTCGGTGGCCAGACACCGCTGAAGCTGGCGGTGGCGCTGGAGGCCGCCGGGGTCCCGGTGCTCGGGACGCCGCCCGAGGCCATCGACCGGGCCGAGGACCGGGGCCGCTTCACGGAGCTGCTCTCGGAGTTGGGCATCGACCAGGCCCCGGGCGGGATCGCCTCGTCGCTGGAGGAGGCCCGGGAGGTCGTCGCCGGCATCGGCTACCCGGCCCTCGTGCGGCCGTCCTACGTGCTCGGCGGCCGGGCCATGGAGATCGTCTACAGCGACGAGGGCCTCGAGCGGTACATCGCGAGTGCCGTCGAGGTGTCGCCGGCGCATCCGGTGCTGATCGACCGCTTCCTGGAGGATGCCATCGAGGTCGATGTCGACGCGGTGTGCGACGGCACCGACGTCTACATCGGCGGGATCCTCGAGCACATCGAGGAGGCGGGCGTCCACTCGGGCGATTCGGCGTGCGTGCTGCCGCCGCACTCGCTCGGCGACGCCACGCTGGCCGCCATCGTCGCGGCGATGGAGCGCCTGTCGCTCGCCCTCGGCGTCCGGGGTCTCATCAACGCCCAGTTCGCCGTCAAGAACGGCGCCGTCTACTGCCTGGAGGTCAACCCCCGGGCGTCCCGGACCGTCCCGTTCGTCGGCAAGGCCACGGGCGTGCCGCTCGCCAAGGTCGCGGTGCGGGTGATGCTGGGGGAGTCGCTGGCCTCGATCGACCGCCTGCCGCCCCGGCCGTCCCCGGGGTCGGTGTTCGGGCTTGGGCACCGCCGGCCCTGGTGGGGCCACGACCTCATGCGCCACGTGGCGGTGAAGGAGGCGGTGCTGCCCTTCGGCAGGTTCCCCGGCGTCGACATGATCCTCGGCCCCGAGATGCGCTCGACCGGCGAGGTCATGGGCATCGACGCCGAGCTCGGGCTCGCCTTCGCCAAGTCCCAGGCCGCCGGGGGCTGGGGTCTCCCGTCGAAAGGGACCGTCTTCGTCTCGGTGGCCGACCGCGACAAGGCCGCGATCGTCGCCCCCGTGCGCTCGCTGGTGGGGATGGGGTTCGACGTGGTCTCGACGGCCGGCACCGCAGCCAGGCTGGAAGTCGCCGGCATCCCTGTCCGCCGGGTGGGGAAATACTCGGAGGGGCAGGGCAGCATCGTCGATGAGATCCTCGCCGGAGAGGTCGATCTGGTCATCAACACCCCACACGGGCGCGGGCCGAGGGCGGACGGCTACGAGATCCGTGCGGCCGCCGTTCGGCGCAACATCCCCTACGTGACGACGATGGAGGGGGTCCGGGCGACGGTCGCCGGCATCGGGGCCCTCCGTCGGGGCGGCCTGACTGTGCGCAGCCTGCAGGAGTATCTTGCACAGACGGGGGGTTCCCCCGCGACGAATCCCCCGAAGGAGTCATCCCGATGAAGCATTACACCGGAGAGATCCTGTCCCACCGCAAGCACGGTGAGGAGTACCACTCGCTCACGATCGTGGCGCCGGAGATCGCCGAGTCGGCCCGGCCCGGCCAGTTCGTGAACCTCCGCCCGCCGCCCGACCGATCGTTCATCCTGCGTCGCCCATTCTCGATCTGCCGCGTCAACCGCTCGAGCAGCTGGGCGGCCACCGTCGAGGTCATCTTCGACATCCGGGGGCCGGGCACGGCGGCGCTCGCCGCGATGAAGTCGCACGACCCCATCGACCTCATCGGCCCGGTCGGGCGTGGTTTTGTCGTCCCCAAGAACCGCCAGAACTGCCTGATGGTCGGCGGCGGCGTGGGGGCCACGCCCCTGTTCTTCCTCGGCGAGGAGCTGCGGGCGGCGGGCAAGCGGGTGGACGTGCTCTGCGGCGCCGCCCGGGGGTCCCGCCTGGTGAACACCCTCGAGCTGAAGCGCCTCGGCGCCATCACCGAGTTCACCACCGACGACGGGAGCGTGGGCCATCACGGGCCCGTGACCGACCTGCTTCCGGCGATGATCGAACGCTGCGGCGCCGAAGTGATCTACGCTTGCGGACCGCGGCCGATGCTGGCTGCGGTCACGGCCCTCGCCATCGAGCACCGGATTCCGGTGCAGGTGGCGCTGGAGGAGCGGATGGCGTGTGGGATCGGAATCTGCATGAGCTGCGTGGCCCCCATCTTCAACCGGGAGGGCACGGGGCTCATGAACGTCCGCACCTGCCTGGAGGGGCCGGTGTTCAACGGTGCCAGGGTTGCCTGGGACCGCTACGGTGCCGTCATCGACGAATGGGACGCCCCTCCGGGGAACTGACCCCGCGAGCGCGATCCCACTGGAGCGTGACCTTATGACTGAGATGCGTAGGACTGACCTGCCGTGGAGCGAGCCGATGACGGGGATGCCATGAGCCGGGTGTCGAGC
Source organism: Actinomycetota bacterium (assembly GCA_036495025.1). Classification (GTDB taxonomy): domain Bacteria; phylum Actinomycetota; class CADDZG01; order JAHWKV01; family JAOPZY01; genus JAOPZY01. Next base: position 6,072 of record DASXNO010000309.1, read on the forward strand.
GGACCGGTCGTCCGCCAGGAGACAGACATGGTTCGGCAGATCGACCGCAACGCCGAGCCGCCCTCCCCGCCGGAGGGCCGCGTGCGGCGGGGCCCGGTCGACCTGTCGGTGGCGCTGGCAGGGGTGACCCTGCGCAGCCCGATCGTGTCCGCCTCGGGGTGCTTCGGGTCGGGCCGGGAGGTCAGCGAGTTCTACGATCTGCGCCAGCTCGGGGCTGTGACCGTGAAGTCGATGACCCTCGATCCCTGGCAGGGCAAGCCGACGCCGCGGATGGTGGAGACGCCGTCGGGCATGCTGAACGCGATCGGGCTGCAGAACAAGGGTGTCGAGTACTTCCTCCAGTACGACCTCCGCTGGCTGAACTCGGCCAAGGTCCCGGTCATCGCCTCGATTGCCGGCAACACCAAGGACGAGTTCGTGCGGGTGGCCGACCGCCTCCGGGGGGCGCCCGGGGTCATCGCCATCGAGGCGAACATCTCGTGCCCGAACCTCGAGGACAAAGACAGCATGTTCTCGCATGACGCGAAGGCCACGGCCGGGGTCATCACCGCGATCCGGCGCCAACTGGAGGTGCCGCTGTTCGTCAAGCTGTCGCCCAACGTCACCAGCATCACCGAGATCGCCGGCGCCGCCCTGGACTCGGGAGCCCAGGGCCTCAGCCTCATCAACACGGTCGTCGGCATGGCGATCGACATCGAGACCGGCAAGCCCGAGCTCGGCGGCGTCATGGGGGGGCTGTCCGGGCCCGCCATCCGCCCGATCGCGGTCCGGGCGGTCTACGAGGTGCACCAGGCGTACCCCGACGTGCCCATCATCGGTATGGGTGGGGTGATGAACGCCCACGATGCCCTTGAGATGCTCATGGCGGGGGCCACGGCGGTGGCCGTCGGGACCGCCAACTTCGTCAACCCGGAGTCGGCGATCGAGATAACGGCCGGCATGGAGAAGTTCATGTCGGACCGTGGCATCCGCAACGTGGCACAGCTCAAGCGCTCCGCGTAGCGGGGGCCTTTCGTTTGGCTGTGGCGGTGCTGGGTCTTCCTTGGCCGGCCTGATCGTCGCCCTGGACGGTGACGACCTCATCGCGGCCGAGGGCCTGGCCCGCTGCCTGACCGGCGTCGTCGACGCCTTCAAGGTGGGCCTGACGCTCTTCGCCGCCCACGGCCCCGAGGCCCTCTTCGAGGTCGGCCAGCACGGCAAGGTGTTCTGTGACCTGAAGCTGCACGACATCCCCACCCAGGTGCAGGGGGCCGCTCGTTCGTTGGCCTCGAAGGGCGTCTGGCTCACGACCGTGCACGCGTCGGGGGGTCGGGCGATGGTAGCGGCCGCGGTCGAGGGGGCCGGTGCCGCCGGCTCCGGCACGCTCATCGCGGCCGTGACGGTGCTGACGAGCCTCGATGCGGCGGACCTGGGTTCGCTCGGCGTTGCCGCGGACCCCCTGGCGCAGGTGCTGCGCCTCGCCAGGCTGGCCGTCGGGGCCGGCGCCCAGGCCCTCGTGTGCTCGCCACAGGAGGTGGCCGCGGTGCGGGCCGAGGTGGGGCCGGGCGTGCTCCTGGTGACGCCAGGGATCCGTCCTCTGGGTGGCGACGCCGGCGACCAGTCCCGGGTGGCGACGCCGGCCGCGGCGGTCGCGGCGGGGGCCGACTACCTGGTGGTCGGCCGCCCCATCACCGCCGCGGCGGACCCCCGTGCCGCCGCAGCGGCAATCCGGGCCGAGATGGAGGAGGTGCCATGAGGATCCGGTCCTTTGGGATATTCTTTGTGAGCCTGGCTGCGAATAACGCTTAGAGATTCACAAAGAAGCAGGGCGGGCTCTCGAGGAGCGCTCCCGGGTGTGCAGTGGCTGGAGGTACAGAGAGTCCGGTCAGCCATGGCGGAACCCTGAAGCCGGTCACCAGAGATGACTGGGAGATGGACTTGGCGACGGCGACGCCACTCGCCCAATCCTGTTGGCCTTGCCTCCGTGAACCATATTGCGCCTAGGGTTTGTGGTTCACCGAGAGCGGCGCCAACAAGATCGGGCGGATGACAACGACTGGAGCGGTGAGCGAGTTCCAAACTCTCTCGACAACAAGCAACCCGGTCGGCCTTCCGAACTTTCGGCTGTCGGCTGTCACCTAGCTTGTCACGCGGGCCGAGGGAGCATTCTCCGTAACGGGCTTTGCGTTCGATGAAAGCACCCGTACCGCTATGCTGGCGCAGCTGCCTCGAAGGCGTCGTTCAGTCCGAGTGAGGAGGAGGCCCCGGTGAGCACCACCTCGGGGGACCCCCGCAACCTCAACCAGTTCCTCGAGGGCTCCGGGCCGCTGCGGGGAGGTCTCACCGAGTCCGCCAAGGCGGCGGTGAAGGCGGTCCAGGCCTTCGCCGCCACGGGA
>DASXNO010000310.1:0-3274 GCA_036495025.1 Actinomycetota bacterium
CTGGTTGCCGAGGGACTCTCCAATCCCGACATCGCGCGCCGGCTCTTCATCTCCCGTCGCACGGTCCAGTCCCACGTCTCCCACGCCCTCGAGAAGCTGGGGCTGTCCTCCAGGGTCGAGCTGGCCGTCAAGCGGGCTCGCTGGCACGCCCCCGGTGGCACGGACCGCCTGTCCGGTCCGGCTTCCCTGCCGTCCGCCCAGGCTGCCCAGCTGCCCGCCGAGGCCCCCAACCCGCCCGACGCTGACCAATGATCGATCCCATGGGTGAGCCGGTGCGGCACGATGCGGTGCATCACCTGCAGCCGCACGCCGTCCCGGCTGCCACGACGCCGCGCCGGCCCGTCGTCGGACGCGCGGCCGAGCTGAGCGAGCTGGTGGGGGCGCTGGACCGGGCAGCCAGCTTCGCCGGGGGCCTGGTGTTCATCGAGGGCGAAGCCGGCATCGGCAAGACGTTCCTGCTCGAGGAGACCCTCGCCAGGGCCAGGGACATGGGGTTCCGCTGCTTCGCCGGGAGCGCGGAGGAACTCGAGTGTCACCGTCCCTTCGGTGCGATCGCCGAATCCCTCGGGATCGGGCGGCGTGGGCGGGGCCCCGGGGTGGCGTTCCCTGGGGAGGAGGAGCTCAGGCTGCAGTTGTCCCGGATGCTCGCGGGCGACATCGAGGAGACCCGGATGCTTGCGGCCGACATCACCGAGCATCCCGATCATCAGCCTCCCCGAGGGCAGGTTCCCGGCACGGAGACCGGCGACGGAACCCCGCCTGCCGAGAACGAGGCACCCCGCACGACGATCCTTCCCGGTGGTGCCGAGTCGGAGTTCCGCATCGTCGACGCGCTAGTCGATTTCGTGGAGCAGCTGTCGGCGGCCGGGCCGGTCATGGTCGCCCTCGAGGACCTGCAGTGGTCCGATCCTTCGACGGTCCTGGCACTCAACCGCCTGGGCCGCGAGATCTCCAGGCTGCCGGTCGCACTGATCGCCACCCTCCGGCCCGTGCCGAGGAGTGCCGACCTGCAGGCCCTGGTCGACGGGCTCACCTCCCGCGGCGCGCTCCGCCTGGTCCTGAACCGGCTCGACGAGGCAGCGGTTGCGGAGCTCGTGGAGGGCATCGTCGGGATGCCGCCCGGCCCGGCGCTGCTCGCCCAGCTCGCCCGGGCAGGGGGGAATCCGTTCTTTGCCAGCGAGCTGGTCGCCGCTCTGCAGCGCCAGGGCGCCATCGCCGAGCTGGAGGGCAGGGCTGAGGTCGAGTCCGTGCCCCTCCCGCCGTCGCTCACGAGCGCGATCATGCAACGGTTGAGCTTCCTGTCCGAGGAGGCCCTCGAGACCCTCCAGGTGGCGTCGATCCTGGGGTCCAGCTTCTCGGTTGCCGACCTCGCAGCCGCCACCGGCCGCCGGGTGCCGGCGCTCACCCCCATCCTGACGGCGTCGGTGCGGGCCGGGATCCTCGGGGAGGACGGCTCGAACCTGGCCTTCCGCCACGACCTGATCCGTGACGCCCTGTACCGGGAGATGCCGGCCGCCCTCCGGGGTTGGTGGCACCTCGCCGTCGCCCGCGTCCTCACGGACTCGGGCCGGACCGCCGACGAACTTGCCGAGCACATCGTCCGTGGCGCACCGCCCGGCGACCTCCTCGCCGTCGAGTGGCTGCGCACCGCCGCCCGCCAGGCGGAGACGAGGTCACCGACCGTGGCGGCCGAGTTGCTGCAGCGGTTCCTGGAGCGGGCACCCGCAACCGACCCGCACCGGGACACCGCCCTCGCCGACCTCGCCATGTACCAACTCCGCTCCGGACACCCCGCCGACGCCGAGAGCATCTGCCGGGAGGCTTTGGGCAGAGACCACGACGTGACCGTGGACGGGAGGCTGCGCCAGTACCTGATCGAGGCGGCCATCGGCCAGGGGAGGATCGAGGAGGGACTCCGGGAGGTCGAGCGTGCCGTCGCCGAGGAGTCCCTGACCAAGCCGGAGCGTGCCCGGCTCTGGGCATGGTCCTCGACGTGCCGGGCGATCACGTGGGACCTTCCCGGAGCCGTCGAGACCGCCTACCGGGCGCTGGAAGCCTCCGAGGACCTCGGCGACGAGGTGGGGGCCGGTGTCGCACTCGGCAACCTGGCCGTGGTCCGCCACCTCCGTGGCGAGTTCCCGGAGGCGCTCCGCCTCGCGCGCCAGTCCCTCCAGCGGATCGCCCTGGGGGCGACGGCGCCGACGCAGCCGATCCAGCCGGTCCTCAACCTGGCTGCCACGCTCATGGACCTCGACTGTCTCGAGGCCGCCCAGGGGACGCTGTTGCACTGGCGCATGTTCCGCCGCGAGCGGGGAGCTGCGTGGAGTCATCCCACCGACCAGTTCATCTCGGCGGTCGGCTTCTTCTGGTCGGGAGAGTGGGACGACGCCATCGATGCCCTCGGCCTTGGCCTCGACCTTGCGGAGACCACGGGCATCCGGCGCGGCACCCTCGTGGGCCACAGCCTGCGCTCCCTCATCGCGGTCCACCGCGGCGATCTCACCATGGCGGAGCGCGAGGCCAGCGCCGCGGAGGCGGAAGCGGAGGCATACGGCCCGCAGTGGCGACCGGACTGGATGATGTGGGCACGGGCGCTCCTCCTCGAGACCGAGGGCCGGGCGCACGAGGCGCTGCGTGCACTGGCCCGGGCGTGGTCGCTCTGCAGCAAGGCGGGCGTGGCGGCCGAGTACCCCGTGATCGGCCCGGACCTCGTCCGGATGGCCATTGCGGTCGACCGCTACTCCCTCGCGGAGGAGGTGACCCAGGCCGTCGAGGCGCTCGCCGCTTCCGCCGGTGTGGCGAGCGTCAAGGGCGCTGCCCTGCGCTGCCGGGCACAGCTCGCTGCCGACGTCCGGGTCGCCTTGCAGGCGGTCGCCGCCTGCCGCCTCAGCCCCCGCCGGCGGGAGCTCGCACGGGCCTGCGAGGACGCCGCAGCCGCCCTGCTCACGGCGGATACGACGATGGACGCGCGGCCCCTCGCCGAGGAGGCCCTGGAGATCTACCGGAACATGGGCGCGGCCGGGGACACCATGCGGGCGGAGACGCGCCTCAGCGGCCTCTGGGAGCCGGGCATGGCGCCGGAGCGAGGGGAGCGGCCCATGAGGGCCGCGGTCCCGGGGGCACCATCGAACGCAACGAGAGCGGCGGCAGCGGGACTGGCGAGCACGGCGAGATCGAGGCCGGGCCGCTGGGAGTCCCTCACCCCGCAGGAGCGGCGGGTGGCCTGGCTGGTCGCCGAAGGCATCTCCAACCCGGAGATCGCCCGGCGGCTGGG
>DASXNO010000311.1:0-13226 GCA_036495025.1 Actinomycetota bacterium
GATCTGGCCGGAGTCGATCAGCTTGTGGCGCTGGGCGAGCGAGGTCTCGATCGATGCCTCGAGGCCGAGCTTGTCGTCGGGGCGGGGCCCGCCCGAGCCGCGGGCCTTCGGCGGGTCCCGCCGGAAGGCGAGGACCCAGGAGGGTTGGCCGGGGCTGATGTAGCCCTCGGACCAGAGCTGGCCGTCGTGCAATATGGCGGAGAGCAGGATGGTCGGTCTCGGGAACAGCAGCTTGAAGCCGGTCCAGTGAGCCTTGAACGTCCGGGTGAGGTTGCGCTCCAGCGCGATCGAGAGCGTGCCCAGTTCCCCCGGCCCCTTGGGCACCGCGTACTCGGCGAGATTGCGCGCCACATGGAGGCGCACATCGTTACTGCCGGCGACCTTTCTCAGAGCCACGCGTCCCTCCGTCGGTGCCGGGCATCGGGATGACCTGTGGAGCCGCCAGATTATAGGGCCTCGGTGAGCGCCGGCGGGCCCGCGGGGGTCAGTCCCGGGCGAGGTGCCCGGAGCCGGCGAAGATCAACTCCGCCACGTCGTTGAGGGAGCTGAGGTTGGCGACGTCGGTGTTCATGTAGGGGATGCGGACCCAGCGCCGGCTGGGGACCTCGGACTCGAGCCGCTTGATGCAGCGCTCCTCCCGCAGTCGCACCTGCTCGAACTCCTCGGCGATCTGTGCAAGGCGGTCCCCGAGCGGCGTGCCCACGGCCTCGCCGGCGGCGCCGGGGAAGCGGGGATGGATGCGGTTGACGACGAGGCCGCCGAAGTGCAGATGGTGCGACGTCATCGACGACACGAGGAAGACCGCCTCCTCCACCGCCTGGTCGGTGGGGCTCACCACCACCACGAAACGCGTCAGGTCCTGGCGCAGCAGCTCGTAGACCGCCTGGGCGCGCTCCTTGAAGCCGTCGTACATCCCCTCGAAGTTGGCGAAGAAGTCGGCCGTGTCCTTGAGGGCCTCGGCCCCGATGACCTTCTGCACGACCCGGAGGAAGGCCACCGCCGCCAGGTTCATTGCCCGGAAGACGCCCCGGCCCCCGCCGACCGCCGGCACGAGGAACCACTTCAGCAGCCGGCCCTCGAGGAAGGAGGTCATCCGCTTCGGGGCGTCGAGGAAGTCGAGGGCGTTGCGCGTGGGCGGGGTGTCGATGACGATCAGGTCGTAGTCGCCCATCCAGTAGAGCTCGTAGAGCTTCTCCATCGCCATGTACTCGTGCGTGCCGGACAGGGCGCCGGAGATCGCCTGGTAGAAGCGGTTGTCGATGATGGACTGCGCCCGGTCCTCGGAGCGGGCGTAACGGTGAACGAGATCGTCGAAGGTGGTCTTCGTGTCGAGCATCATGGCGTCGAGGGGGGCTGGGGGGAGGCCTGCCGCCTCGAAGGCCTCGTCGGGCACCCGGGTCGGCTTGTTGGCGAGGGCATCGAGACCCAGGGCGTCGGCCAGCCGCTTGGCCGGGTCGATGGTGACGACGCAGGTCTGGCGGCCGCGCAGGGCCCCCTCCATGGCGATGGCCGCCGACACCGTCGTCTTGCCGACGCCGCCCGGCCCGGCACAGATGACGATCTGCCCGTCGAGGGCCGACTCAAGGCTCACGACCGACTCACGACTGGCTCATGGTGGCTTCAATTGCGTCGGCGAGCAGGTCCAACTCCTTGCCGGCGAAGCCTTCGCCGAAGAGGAAGGGCAGGTCGATGACCGACGCCGTCCCCTCCAGCCCCTCGATCAGCCTCTGCCGGTGCTCCTGCTGGATGGCCCGGCGGTCGCGATAGAACGCGCCGCACGCGAACAGCGCCTGGGCGCGCCGGTCGGACAGGGGCGGGGCGCCTTTGGTCCGGGGCCGCAGGCCTCGCGGTGTCTTCAGCCGGTCGAGCGCGGCGTTGACGGCGGGGTCCTCGGCAAACGGTGGGTAGAGCATGTTGACGTGGACGCAGTCCACGTTCATGCGCACCCGTTCCTCCAGGAGCCTGGTGGTCTCGAGCGTCTCCCGCACGGGGGTCTCCTCGGCGAGGCTCACGAGGTGGACCGCGACCTGGTCGGGATCGTGGAGCCAGTCCGACACCCGGCGGGCATGGCCGGCCAGCGTGCCGACGGGCACCGCTTCGAGGAATCCCTCCGGCGACCGCAGCATCGACACGGCATGCCCGGCGGCCGGCGTGTCGAGGATGGCAAGGTCGAACTCGCCCTTGCGGGCCACCTGGTACCAGATCTTGCCGAGCATGAGGATGTCCCGCAGGCCGGGGGCGGCATGGGTGACGTAGTAGACGAGCTGGGATGCCACCAGCGGCTTCACGACCCGCTTCGCATGGAACTGGACCTCGAAGTACTCCGAGAGCGCCTCCTCCGGCGAGACGTGCATCGCCCAGAGGCCCGGACGGAGCTCGCGCGGCTCGCTGGTCAGCGGCGGGGAGGCGAGCAGGCTCGAGAGGGCGTTCTTGCCCTCGACCTCGGCCACGAGGACCCGGAGATCGTGCCGGGCGGCCATGACCCCCAGGGCCGCCGCGATGGTGGTTTTCCCGACCCCGCCCTTGCCGGAGATAATGAGAAGCCTGCGGTCGAGTATCGCGTCCAAAGACACGGCCTGATGATACCCCCACGTCCTTACAGAGCTTTCCTGTCGCACTGCCTCGTGCCGGGGCTGCTGAGCGCGTTCGTCCTCGTGTCTCTGGCAGTTCCGTCCTGGTCTTCTACCCGTTCGCAGGGGTTTGGTGCGGCCGGCGCCACGGTGGACTACTTCGAGCTCTCGGGCGTGATCGACCCGGTCTCGGCCAAGGCGCTCACCCGGGTGATCTCCTCGTCCGAGGCCGCTCACTCCGCGGTCCTCATCGTCCGGCTCGACACCCCCGGGGGCTTGAGGATCTCGGTGACCGACCTCGTCGACCACATCCGCCGGGCCAGGGTGCCGGTCGTCGTGTGGGTTGCGCCCCAGGGGGCCCGCGCGGCGGGCGCCGGGGTCTTCCTTGCCGAGGCGGCCCCCGTGCTCGTCATGGGGCCGGGCACGACGCTCGGTCCCGTCGTCCCGGTGAACCTCGACGGGACGACCGACGCCGCTGCGGCGGCCGCCTACCTCAAGAGCATCATCTCGAGCGGCCCCCGTCCGCAGGCCACGCCGGCCCTGGTGGCGGTGAGCGACGAGACCGCCGCCAGCCAGGGCATGATCAGCTTCCGTGCCGGGACCCTCGCGACGCTCCTGCAGAACCTCGACGGCAGGACCGCGACGGTGGACGGCCAGCCGGTCAAGCTGTCGGTCGCCGATGCTCCGCTGCGGTTCCAGAAGCTCGGGTTCTTCGACCGCCTGCTGCATGCCGTCGCCCGGCCGGCGGTCGCCTACATGCTCCTGCTCGTCGGCCTGTTCGGGATCGTGTTCGAACTGTACTTCCCGGGCATCGGCGCCGCCGGTGCGATGGGCGGCGGGGCGCTCGTCCTCTCGCTCTACGGCTTCAGCGTGCTGCCGACGTCATGGGCGGCGCTGGCGCTGGTCGTCGCCGGCATCGTGGCGTTCGTCCCCGACCTGCACAGCGGGGGCCTGGGACTTCCCACGGCGTTCGGCACGGTGGCGCTCATTGCCGGCAGCGTCCTGCTGTTCCCGCACGCCTCCCCCGCCCTGCGCCTGCCGTGGTGGGCGATCGTCGCCGCCGTGGCGGGGACGCTGCTGTTCTTCATCTCGATCATGACCGCCGCCCTGCGGGCCAGGGCCGCGCGCCCGCCGGCCGGCATCGAGGGCCTGGTGGGCAGCCTCGGTCTCGCCCGGACGGACCTGGTGCCCGACGGCGAGGTCACCGCCGCCGGGTCGCTCTGGCGGGCCCGGACCCTGGGGGCGGCCATCCCCGAAGGCACCAGGGTCAGGGTCCGCTCGGTGACGGGGCTGCTCCTGCTGGTCGAGGGGGTTGGCGAGGAGGAGAGCTAAGCCCGGAGGCTCTTCACCCACCCCGAACGGTAGGCCCACCACCCTTCGCCTCGATGGCGCGGAGTGGCAGGGCGTCCGGACCGGCGAGCCCGATCTTCGCCGCATAGATGCCGGCCTGGACCCTGGAAACGACGCCCAGCTTCGAGAAGATCAGGTGGAGCCGGCGCCGCACCGTCCGCTCGCTCACCCGGAGCGCCGTGGCGATCCGCCGGTCGGTGTCGCCCCGAGCGACCCGGGCCAGGATGTCCAGCTCCGTCTCGTCCAGGGGGTGCGAGCCGCCAGGCTGCGCGGCCCCGTCCCTTGCGGCCCGATCGTCCGGCGCCGCGTTCGAGGCGAGGCCCGTGGTGACGCCGGTGGCGACTCTCCGGGCGACGAGGGCCTGGCCGTTGATCGCGGCTTCGAGAACCCCGACGACGCCGGCGGGTGGCACGTGCCACGCAACCGGGAACCCACCGGCAGCGAGCACCTGGCGATACGCGCTGGGCCGCGGGTCGGCGAGCAGGACGACGGCGACGGCCTCAGACCTGTTCTGGAGCCGGGCGACGGCGGTCAGCTCCTTGCGGGTGGAGACCGTCAGGATGATGGCGCGGCGGCTCCCCCGGCGCGCCCAGGCGAAGATGTCCGGCGGCTGGTCCGGAGAGAAGCCCGACGCCTGCAGGGCGTCGAGCAGGTCTCGACGGTAGCGAACGACAGTGGGAGAAACGGCAATGGGCACACTCATCCCAGCCCTCCTTGATCCGGCCCCCCCGGCGGCGGGGGTGGTCTCTCCATGGCTGCGCAGAGATCGTCTGGTGGGGGGAGGCCGGCACGCCGGGATGCAACCGGCTCGGTGTTGCGCTCGTCGACGCAGTGGAGTACCGCACGGCCCGCAACAAGTTTGACACGGACCGAGACTTCTGTCGCATTCCACCCGGGCGTTACTTCCGTATTCTTTAGGTTTCTCGTCTTTCTCCTTTTTCTTTAACTAGAGAAAATTCGCCATTGGCGTGAGGAGGCTTGGTGCGCCATGCTGGAGCCGCTGCGGGCGGACTGATGACAGGGGGTCCGGCAGAAGGACCGGCGAGGACCAGCAGAAAGGGGCGGGCATGGGAACAGGCATGGATGAGGTGCTGGAGAGCCGCCCGGGACCGATGGCACGGCGCTTTGACGACCAGGCATTTTCGTCGGGTCCCGTGTCCGGAACGCTCGAGGCCGCCATGGTGCTCGACGCCGTGTGGGCGGAGGCACACCAGGGCTTCGACCGGATCGTTTTCACCTTCCACCGCCTCGACTCGGCGCCCAGCGTGGAGGCCGACCTGCCGGCCGTGTACGCCGTCTCCGCCGATGCCCCTCCGTTCACGTTCCGCGCCAGCGGCGAGCCGCTGGCCGTCGAGGGTCGGGCCTTCCTCCGCGTCAACTTCCTGGAGATGTACGGCCACCCTTCCCCCGACCGTGCCTGGTCCGACCACAGCCGCTCCGCCCACACCGAAGCGGCGGAAGCCCTCTCGGAGCGCAGCCCTGCCGAGCTGCGGCCGGGGCTGGAGGTCATCGCCCAGATCTGCCCGTCGGACGATTTCGAGGGTTACCTGGAGTGGATCATCGGCCTCACGAGGGGAGCCCGATGGCGGGTGAGCCGGCTCGACGCACCGGTACGGCTCCTCGTCGACGTGGAGAACAAGGTGCGCCTCGGGCCCCTCGTCTCCGCCTGACCCACATCTAGGCCTTCGGGCCCAGCACCCTGACGTCGCCCTGTCGGCGCGTGAAGCCCGTCTGATCGAGGTACTCGAGCAGGGGGACCGCGTACTTCCGGCTGGCTCCCACCAGGTCCCGGAACTCGGCGACCGTGAACGGCCCATCGGCAGCGATCCGCTGCTTGACGAGGTCGCGGATCCCGGCCATCGTCTCCGCCGGGAAGACGAGATCCTGGCTGACCTGGACGAGCTGGCCGGTCCGGACGAGCCCGCGGATGAGGGCGGCGTCGAAGCGCCGGGCGAGCTCCGCCAGCACCGGCGGGGCGGCCTTGGCCCCGAGGAGCACCGCCATGAGCTCGTCCGTCTCCCTGCCCCCGAGCGCGGGGACGAAGTCGGGGGTGCGCAGCGCCGTGGCGTCGGCCACGATCTCACGACGCTTCGCCAGTTCGTCGACCAGCTCGTCGAAGGCCCGGCCGCCCCGGATCTCGGCGCCCAGGACGGAACGAAGCGCCGCCCGTGACATCCCGGCCTCGAGGGGGTGCGACCGCTGGTGCGCGCGCAGGGCCGCGACGAGCCTGGCCGAGACGTCGGCGAACGCCTGCTGCGAGAACACCACGGAAGGCAGCCACAGACCACCCGCCGCCTGCGCCGCGGCGGGATCGAGGCCCGTTCGCAGGGCCACGTCCTTGACCGGCAGGTTCCCCTCCTCCTCCAGGACGACGAGGAAGTAGGCGGCCCGGTCGCTGACGGCGGCCCGGCGCCTGGCCCGCTCCGCCAGCATCGCAAAGGGTTGCCGCCGGCGGATCTCCTGCGGGTGGGCCTCGAGGACCACGCCGCCACCGAGCGTCTCGCCGCGCCCTGCGTCTCGCAGCACGAAGCGGTCGTGCCAGTCGAGGACCGCCGGGTCGGTGAGGGTGAGGAGGGCGAGCCCCGTGTCGCCGGGGTCCGGGGGCGCCTCGAGGAACCGGAGGTCGGCGTTGAACTCGGCGGAGCCGATGTAGACCTTGAACGCCCCCCGCTCCGTGACCTCGTGGGGGAGGTGGGCGAGGAAGCGGATAGAGGCAAGGAGGCGCCGCGTCGTGCGCCACATTCCTGGCAGCGTCACCACGTCGCCTCGGCGGATCGCCTCCGGTTCGACGCCGACGAGGTTGAGCGCGGTGCGGTTGCCCGGCCCGATCTCGCTCAGGCGCCGGTGGTGGGACTGGATCGCCCGGATGCGCGCCCGGACCCCTCCGGGGAGCACCTCGATCTCCTGGTTCTCCGCCAGGCTCCCGCCGGTGAGGGTCCCGGTGACGACCGTGCCGGAGCCCTTCATCGAGAAGACCCGGTCGACCCAGAGGCGGGGCCGGTGCCGGTCCTCTGCGGGGGCGGTCGCATCCAGCATCCGGTCGAGCTCGGCCTGCAGGTCGTCAAGGCCCGCCCCGGTCGTGGACGAGACGGCCAGCACGGGGGCGTCGCCCAGCGATGTCCCCGCGATGCGCTCCCGCACGGTCGCCGTGACCGCCGCCAGCGTCTCGGCATCGACGAGATCCGCCTTGGTGACGACGACGACCGCGGCCGAGACCCCGAGGAGGTCGAGGATGTCCAGGTGCTCCTGGGACTGCGGCTTCCACCCCTCGTTCGCCGCCACCACGAAGACCGTGGCGTTGATGGCGCCGACCCCCGCCAGCATGTTGCGGATGAACCGCTCGTGGCCCGGGACGTCGACGATCCCGACCTCCCGGCCCGACGGCAGCTTCAGCCAGGCGAAGCCCAGGTCGATCGTGAGACCCCGGCGCTTCTCCTCCTCGAGGCGGTCCGGGTCGATGCCGGTCAGCGCCTGGACGAGCGCGCTCTTGCCGTGGTCGACGTGACCGGCGGTCGCAACGACGTACACGGCTAGGCGGCAGGGTCCGGGGAGAGCGCCCGGCGCAGGGCATCGGCCACCGCGGCGTCCTGGTCCGGGGCCACGGTGCGGAGGTCGAGCACGAGGCGGTCCTCTTCGACCCGAGCGACCACGGGAGGGTCGCCGTCGATGAGGGCCTGGCGGACGGCGGCGACCGTCCGGGTCCGGGGTGCGACCTCCAACAGGACGGTGGGGATCCTGCTCGTGGGAGCGGACCCGCCACCGGTGGTCGAGAACCCGTCCACCAGCTCGACCTTGGCATCGACGTCTCCCCCTCGCCGGAGCAGGCTCTCGAGCAGGGCCGAGCGCACCGCGGCCGCACGGGCCTCGATCTCGCTCGGGGCCAGCAGCGCCATCGACCACAGGGGCAGCTCGTCCTCCCTTCCTTCGAGATAGGTGAGCAGCGTCGCCTCCAGGGCTGCGAGTGTGGTCTTGTCCACCCGGTAGGTCCTGAGCAGCGGGGAATGCTCCATGGCGGCGACGATCTCGGCCCGGCCGGCGATCAGGCCAGCCTGGGGACCGCCGAGCAGCTTGTCGCCCGAGAACGTGACCACGTCGGCGCCGTCCGCCAGCGACGCCTCGACCGTGGGCTCCTCCGCCAGCCAGGGGAGCTGCCTGCCGGCGATGGTGTGGCGCAGCAGCCCGCTGCCGACGTCGTGGATCAGGGGGATGCCCCCGCCGGGGGCCGCATGGGCGAGCTCGGCGAGCTCGCGGCCCGGCACGGACGCGGTGAACCCCACCACCTGGTAGTTCGAGGGATGCACCTTCATCACCGCCGCGGTGGATTCGCCGATTGCCTCCCGGTAGTCCTTGCGGTGGGTCCGGTTGGTCGTCCCGACCTCCCGCAGCGTCGCACCGGACTCCTCGAGGATGGCGGGGATGCGGAACTCGCCCCCGATCTCGATCAGCTCGCCCCGGGAGATCACGACCTCCCTCCCCCGGGCAACGCACGCGAGGACCAGCAGCACCGCCGCCGCGTTGTTGTTGACGACGAGAGCGGCTTCGGCCCCCGTCAGGGCGGTGATCAACTCCCGGGCGTGGTCGTAGCGGCTGCCCCGCCGTCCCTCGGCGAGATCGAACTCGAGGTTGGAGTAGCCGCTGGCGACCGCCTGGACCGCGTCGAGCTGGCGGCGGCCCAGGGGGGCACGGCCGAGGTTGGTGTGCAGCAGGACGCCGGTGGCGTTGACCACCGGGACCACCCGGCGGCGGCGCCCGGCCGCCAGGAGCCGGTTCGCGGACGCCGCGAGCTGCTCCATCGTCGGGGCCGGTGCCCCCCCGCCGATGGCAGCCCTCGCCGCATCGATCACCCGGCGGGCGGCGGCTGCCTTCAGGGCATGAGGCTCGGCGCGGGCGCTGGCGGGGCCCGCCCCCAGGGCGTCGATCAGCCGGTCCACCTGGGGCAGGTGCCGGAAGCCTTCGTTCATGTCGTGCGTCGCCCTCCTCCCGGGCCACCCGGCCGGACACCCATCGGGGGCGCGGTTCCGGTCGCTGTCCTCGGTCGCTATCCTAGAGCGACCTCGTGGCTAATCCCCCAGCGACCGTCAGGGTGCCGGCGAGGCTGTGGCCGAGGATCCGGCACCGGCCCCGCGATGTCGCGCTCGCCGCCGTCGTCGTCCTCCTCGGGGTGCCGGGCGTCGCCCTCGCCTTTGCCTTCGCCGCCTTCCTGCTGTTCCCACCGCCGGTGACGCTCCCGCAGCCGCAGGCGGCCACCAACGCCGCGACCAGCCACATCTACGCCGCCGACGGGTCGCTGCTGGCGTCGCTGCACGCCCAGTACAACCGGGAACCGGTGACCATCGACCAGATGGCGCCGACCCTCCAGCAGGCGGCGGTGGCCTCGGAGGACGCCCGCTTCTATCAGCACTCGGGCATCGACCTGAAGGCCATCTTCCGGGCGTTGCTCGCCGACGTGCGGGCGCAGAACGCGGTGCAGGGGGGGTCGACCATCACCGAGCAGTACGTGAAGAATGCGTACACCGGCAACCAGCGGTCGCTGTTCCGAAAGTTCCGGCAGGCGCTCGTGGCGGCCCAGGTCGAGCGGACCTACTCGAAGGCAAAGATCCTCGAGAGCTACCTCAACTCCACCTACTTCGGCGAGGGGGCGTACGGGGCCGAGGCCGCCTCCCAGACCTATTTCAACAAGCACGCCCTGGAGCTCAGCCTGTCGGAGTCCGCCGAGCTCGTGGGGGTGATCCCGGCCCCCGAGGCATACTCGCCCTTCTCGCACCCTGCCCAGGCCGAGGAACGACGCCTCATCGTGCTCGACCGGATGCGGGCAGCGGGCGTCATCACCCAGGACCAGCTCGTCGCGGCCAGGGCATCGAAGCCCGTGCTCGTCTCCTCCAAGGTGCAGGTCGTCCGCTTCCCGTGGTTCGTCGACGCGGTGCAGCGCTACCTGTCGCAGCGCTACGGCGACAAGGCGGTGTTCTCGGGAGGCCTCGAGGTGACGACCACCGTCGACCCGGCAATGCAGACGCAGGCCGAGAGCGTCCTCGCCAAGACGCTCAACCGGCCCGACGACCCCTACGCGTCGCTGGCCTCCGTCGACCCGCGCACCGGCTACGTCACGGCGATCGTGGGGGGCCGCGACTACAACACTGAGAAGTTCAACATCGCGATCCAGGGACGCCGCCAGCCGGGGTCGTCGTTCAAGCCGTTCGTCCTCGTGGCGGCGCTGGAGAGCGGGTTGACCCCGGGCTTCACGCTGCCCGGGCCCTCCACGATCTGCCTGGCCGCCTGGAAGCCCGACTGTCACGTGGCGAACTTCGCCAACGAGAGCTTCGGTCAGATCTCGCTCGAGACGGCGACCATCAACTCCGTCAACACCTACTATGCGCAACTGGTACTCCGGGTCGGTCCCGGCAAGGTGGTCGATGCCGCCCGGCGGATGGGGATCCCCGGGCCGGCGTGGCTGCCCGGGCGCTCGGGGTGCAGGCAGACCGCGGCCGACCACTGCCCGACGCAGCTCCAGGCCGTGCCCTCCATCGCCCTGGGGTCGGAGGAGGTGACCCCGCTCGAGATGGCGTCCGCCTACGCGACGCTGGCCGCGGGTGGGACCTACCGGCAGCCCAAGCTCGTATCCAAGGTGACCGACGGGACCGGCCAGACCCTGGAGTCCGGCCCCTCGGCCCCCGTCCAGGCGATCAGCCCCCAGGTGGCGTACACGGCCACCACCCTCCTGCAGGAGGTCATCGCCCAGGGCACCGGCACCGCAGCGGGGATCGGCCGCCCGGCCGCAGGCAAGACCGGCACGGCCACCGACTTCCGAAACGCCTGGTTCGTCGGCTACACGCCCGACCTCGCGACGTCGGTGTGGATGGGCTACCGGGACGCCAACCAGGCGATGCGCAACATCCACGGCGTCGCCCAGGTCACCGGAGGGAGCCTTCCGGCGGGGATGTGGTCGGCCTACATGAAGGCGGCCCTGGCGAGCGTGCCCGCCTCGCCGTTCACGGCGCCCCCTCCGCCACCGCCGCCGCCGGACAGCGGCTTCCGGCTCCCCGCGCTGCCAACCCCGACCCCATCGCCGGAGGTGACACCGACGGTCACGGCGACGGTGACCCCGACCGCCACGCCGGCGACGCCGACGGCGACGGTCACGCCGGTGCGACCGACCCCCAGCCCGCTGATCCCGTTGCTGCCCTGGCCGTTCGGCCCCGCCCCCGTGGTCCCCTCACCCTCGGTGGTGCCGTCGCCCTCGAGGCCGAGCCGGGCAGGGCACCGCTTTCGGTACGGCGCCGGATAAGCGCCCCAGGCGCCCCTCAAGGCGCCGGATCACGATCAGGGGGGGCAGACCACCACCTCGATGCAGGCCAGCCGCACCGGGACCGCGGTACCGGTGGGGACGACGGTGCTGGTGGGCGCTGCGGGAGTCACGGTGGTGGTCACCGTCAGCACGCCGACGACCCTGCCCTCGCTGTCGACGAGCGGCCCGCCAGAGGACCGGGGGCCGAAGACGGCATCGGTGACGTAGCTCTGGGGCCTCGGATCGATGAGTTTGCCCCTGGCAGCGGCAGCGCCGGGCGGTCCGTCGGCGGCCCCGACCGCCCAGACCGGCAGCCCCTGGGTGGGGACGACGCTGGAGAACTTGAGCGCCGGAAGGTTGCCCACCCCGACGATGACGAGGGCAAGGTCGTTGGGAGCGTCCCAGCTGTAGACCGTGCCGCTGTGGTCGGCGCCGCCGAGGTGGACGGTCACCCTGGGGGTCACCCCGGCAACCGGCGGGGCGACGTCGGTGGGCGTGACGGGGGCCGTGATGCCCTCGGCCGAAGCGATCGACCCCGCGACGAGGTGGTAGTTGGTGATGAGCCACGACTGGCTGGCGGTCGAGTTCATGACGAACCCGGACCCCGAGGTCCTGGCCCCCGTGGCATCGGTGCCCTGGACGGTGACGAGGGCGGGCCCGACGGCCGCGACAAGGCGGTTGGCCTGGCCCAGGAACCCCGCAGTCCCGGTCACCTGGTTCGCCCGGTCAGCTTGCTGGAGCTGCGCGACGGCGGCGTCGAGCCTCTGCTCGAACTCGGTCTTCACGGAGGTGATCCTGGCATCGAGCTCGGTGAGGCGCCGCTCGTAGGCGATGAAGAAGACGACGCCCGATGCGCCGGCCCCGATGGCGAAGATCAGGAGCCAGAGGGCCAGGCCCACGACGGTCCTCGGCAGGACGTAGGTCATGAAGTCCCCCCTGCTCTCCGGCCTGGGGTCGCGGGGTTGGCCCATCGGGGCAGTCTATGGTCTCTGCGGGGCGCCGGTCCCCCACCGGCGGCAGGAGTTGGCCAGCGCCTCCAGGAGGTCGCTACCGGCGGCCGGCGATCACCCGGGTGGCGCCGAGGGAGTCCTTGTGGCTCTTCACGTCCCGGTAGCCGTTGCGGCGCAGGAGGCCCCCGACCCGCCGGGACAGGTCAGGGCTCACCTCGACCAGGATCCAGCCCCCGGTGCGGAGCCAGCGCGGCGCCTGGTCGACGAGCGCCCGCACCAGGCCGAGGCCGTCATGCGACTGATCGGTGAGCGAGGTCTCCGGTTCGAACGCCCGAATCTCCACCGGCAGGTCGCTCATCATGCTGCGGGCGACGTACGGTGGGTGGACCGTGATCACATCGATCCCCCGTTCCTGGTCCTTCGGGAGCCCCGAGAGCACGTCGCTGCGGAGGAACGTCACATTGGGAATGTTCAGGCGCCTGGCGTTGGCGCGGGCGAGCGACAGGGCCGGGGCGGAGATATCGGCCCCATAGACCCTCGCCGCCGGGACCTCCGACGCCACGGCGAGGGCGACCGGGCCGCTGCCCGTGGCGACGTCGACGGCGACCGGATGACGGCGACGCCGCAGCCGGCGGATGGCCTCGCCCGCGAGCGACTCGCTCGAGCTGCGCGGGATGAAGACCCCCGGCTTCGTCCGCAGCTCCAGGCCGCGGAACGTCGTCGTGCCGATGATGAGCGCGGCGGGCTCGCCGGTGAGGCGGCGGGCGATCAGGGCGTCGAAGCGGCGGCGGGCCGCTGCCGGGACTGCTTCCCCGGACTGGTCGGGGTCATGGCCGATGACAAAGCCGAGGAGGGACGCGGCCTCGAGCCTGGCCATGTAGGGACGCCACAGCTCGATCGCCCCGCAGGCCTTGATCTGCGCCTCGGCATCGTCAAGGAGCTCACCGACGGTCACCTGCGTCGCATGCATCCCCGGCATCAGGCGCCGAAGTGGGGGTTCTCGATCACCCCGACCACGCTGCCCGACCGGTCCCTGACCGAGCCGAGCTTGATGCCCTCCCCCACCTCCCGGAC
>DASXNO010000312.1:0-9646 GCA_036495025.1 Actinomycetota bacterium
ATGGACGCTCACCTGCGGATCTGCGTGTGGTTAATGCTGCCGAGTTTAGCATGCGCATTTCGCCACCTCCCCCATCTTCCGTCATGGTCGTTCTCGGACAAAATGCCTAGCTAATCGGGAGCGACGCCCTCAGGACGATCCAGTATGGTAGCGGACAATGAGGGCGAACTCCTCTGGATCCAGGCTGGCTCCCCCGACGAGCGCCCCGTCGATGTCCGGCTGCGCCATGAAACCGGCGATGTTGCCCGCCTTCACGCTCCCGCCGTACTGGATGCGGACCTCGTCCGCCACGCTGCCGGCAATCGAGCGCACCGTCGAGCGGATGAGCGCGATGGTCGCCTGCGCATCGTCGGGGTAGGCGTTGCGGCCCGTCCCGATGGCCCAGATGGGCTCGTAGGCGATGACCAGCGAGGACAGCCGGGCCCTGGTCACCCCGGCCAGCCCGGCCCGGACCTGGCCCTCGACCTTGGCCGCGGTGCCTCCCGCCTCGCGCTCGGCGAGCGTCTCGCCCACGCACATGATGGGCAGAAGGTCGTGAGCGAAGGCCGCCTTCACCTTCCTGTTGACCCAGTCGTCGGTCTCCCCGAAGAGCTCCCGGCGCTCGGAGTGGCCGATGATCACGTAGGACACCCCGAGCTTGCCGAGCATGAGGGAGGAGATCTCCCCGGTGTAGGCGCCCTTTTCCTCCCAGTGCATATTCTGGGCGCCCAGGGCGATGTCGAGGTCGCCCCCGTCGATGGTGGTCTGCACGGTCCTCAGGGCCGTGAACGGGGGGCAGATGACCACCTCGACCCGCTCGTAGTCCGATGGTGCCAGCCGGTTGCGGAGGCTCTCGACGAAGTGCATCGCCTCGAGGTGCGTCTTGTGCATCTTCCAGTTGGCCGCGATGACAGGGCGTCGCATCGGCTGCACTCCGGTCAGCTGGCCGCCAGCAGAACCTTGAGGCCCGGCAACTCCCGGCCCTCGAGGAACTCCAGGGAGGCGCCCCCGCCCGTGGAGAGGTGCGAGACGTCGTCCTCGAGCCCGAATGCGGCCAGTGCCGCCGCGGAGTCGCCGCCCCCGACCACCGTGAAGGCCTTGGCGGCGGCGACGGCCTTCGCCACGTCCCTGGTCCCGCTGGAGAACGACTCCCACTCGAAGACCCCCATGGGGCCGTTCCACAGCACCGTGGCGGCCCGCCCCACCCAGGCACCGAACCGGGCTGCGGTGGCCGGGCCGATATCGAGGGCCATCCGGTCGTCCGGGATGGCGTTGACCGGCACGACGCTGGGCTCGGCGTGCTCGTCGAAGGCCTCCGCCACGACCACGTCCGAGGGCAGGACGATCTCGACCCCCGCCCTGGCCGCCGACGCCAGGGTCCTGCGGACCTCCCCCAGCCGGTCGGGCTCGATCCTGGAGATGCCAACCTTCTCGCCCCGGGCGGCGAGGAAGGTGTTGGCCATCGCCCCGCCGATGAGGATGGCGTCGGCCCGCCGGAGGAAGTTGGCCACGACGCCGATCTTGTCCGACACCTTGGCCCCACCGAGGACGAGGACGAAGGGGCGGTCGGGCGAGTCCACCAGGCGCGACAGCACGTCGACCTCCTTCTGCAGCAGGAGCCCCGCCGCGGAGGGGAGCTGCTCGGCCACCCCGACCACCGAGGCGTGGGCCCGGTGCACCGCCCCGAAGGCGTCGTCGACGTAGGCGTCGGCCAGTGCCGCCAGGCGGGCGGCGAACCGCTTGTCGTTGGCCTCCTCGCCCGGGTCGTAGCGGAGGTTCTCGAGCAGGCCGATCTCGTCGGGGCCGAGCCCGTCCAGCTCGGCGGCGGGGCCCGTCGGCGTCGAGGTCAGGCAGACCCTCATCCGAAGCAGCTTCGACAGCGCCGTCGCCACGGGGGCGAGCGAGTACTTCGGGTTGCGCTCGCCCCCCGGCCGCCCGAGATGCGAGCAGACGATCACGGTTGCCCTGCGGTCGAGGAGGGCCCGGATGGTGGGCAGGCTGGCCCGCAGACGCGTGTCGTCGGCCACCTCCCTGCCGTCGGGGCCGTCGGCGAGCGGGACGTTGAGATCCGAGCGGACGAGCACACGCTTCCCGGCGACCGGGAGCGAATCGAGCGTCGGCAGCTTCATGGAGCGAGCGACTTCATGGGGCGGTGTGGCGGATCAGGTCGATGAGGCGGTTGGAGTAGCCCCACTCGTTGTCGTACCAACCAAGCACCTTGACCATGTTCCCGCCGATGGCCATCGTGACGAGGCCGTCGATCGTGCAGGACGCGGGGTTGCCGACGATGTCGGATGAGACGATGGGGTCTTCGGTGTAGACGAGGATCCCCTTCATGCGGTCGGAGGCGGCCGCCTCCTTGAAGGCGTTGTTGACGTCCTCGGCCGTGGCCGGCTTCTCGAGCTCCACGACGAGGTCGGTGACACTGCCGACCGGGACCGGCACCCGCAGGGCCATGCCGTGGAGCTTGCCCTTCAGCTCCGGCAGGACGAGCGACGCAGCCTTGGCGGCGCCGGTGGAGGCGGGGACGACGTTGAGCGCACCGGCGCGCATCCGGCGCAGGTCCGGCGTCCCCTTGCGGGTGACGGCCACCTGGTCCTGGAGCTGCTGCTCGGTGGTGTAGGCGTGGACGGTGGTCATCAGGCCGTGGTCGATGCCGAAGTTGTCCATGAGGACCTTGGCCATCGGGACCACCGAGTTGGTCGTGCAGGAGGCGTTCGAGATGATGTTGTGCTCGGCGGGGTCGTACCTGTCGTCGTTCACCCCCATCACGATCGTGATGTCGGGGTCGGTGGCGGGAGCCGAGATGATGACCTTCTGAGCCCCGGCCTCGAGGTGCTTGGACGCACCCTCGCGGTTGGTGAAGATGCCGGTTGACTCGACGACGACGTCGACGCCGAGCTCCTTCCAGGGAAGGGCCGCCGGGTCCCGCTCCGCCAGCACCTTGATGGTCGACGAACCGACCTCGATGCCGTCGTCGGTCACCCTGACGCCGTCGAGGGGGCCGAGGACCGTGTCGTAGTGCAGCAGGTGGGCGAGCACGGCGGCGTCGCTCAGGTCGTTCACCGCCACCAGCTCGACGCCCGAGTCAGGCCGCTTGAGGACCGCTCGAGTGAAGTTGCGACCAATGCGTCCGAATCCGTTGATACCGATGCGTACAGTCATAGAAACCTCCCGACGCCCACGTTCCGGAACAGGTTTTCGCGGTCGAACTATACCCGTTCAACCTTAACGGACCGGTCCGGTCCGGCTCCGGCGAGCCGGGTCCCCTGCCCTACTGGAAGGGGTTCGCGGCGGGATGGATGATGTCGGCATACATCACGACCACCGACAGCACCACGAGGATGCTCAGCACGAAGGCGGCGACGGGGACGACCTTGCGGGGGTCGACCGGCCGGCCCCGCACCTTCTCGATGGCGAGCACTGCCAGGTGTCCCCCGTCCAGCGGCGGCAGCGGTGCCAGATTGAGCACGCCGAGGAACACGATGAACAGAACGAGGACCTCGACCAGCGACTGGGCCTGTCCGGTCTGAACGGCCTGACCGGCCAGGCGCGCCCCGCCCACGAGACCAACGGCCTGGCCACCCGGCGAGCCCTGGGCCGCGTTCCGGGAGCCGGTGACCGACGAGAACGCCTGGCCGAGGCCGTGGGGCGAGAAGAAATGGACGATGCCCTGCACGCTGCCGGCGATCGTGGCGCCCACCCCCTTCACCCCGTCCCAGGCGGCGGCGGGCAGCGCCTCCTTATTCTGCGTGATCCTCGGGGAGACCCCGATGCGCCCGATCGGGTGGTTGTTGATGTCCGTGACCTGCTCGGGCGTGACCACGAAGCTGAGGACCTGGCCGCCCCGGTCGACCCTGACCGTGACGGGGACGCCGGGCCGGGCCTTGATGTAGTTCTGCAGGTCCTCCCACTTCGCGATGGGGTTCCCATCGATGGCGACGATGCGGTCAGCCGGCCTGAGGCCCGCCTTCTCGGCCGGTCCTGGCTGTCCGTTGAGCTTGCCCGCCGTCGCCGACACCGACTGCAGCGTCGTCGTCGGAGCCCCGGGGACGCCCAGGAAGGCGAAGGAAAAGGTCAACAGGAGCGCGGCGACGAGGAAGTGGGTGGCGGAGCCCGCGGACAGGACGATGGCGCGCTGCCAGGCCGGTTTGGCACCGAAGGTCCTCGGCCGGTCGGCCTCGTCCACGGGCAGGTAGGGGTTCATGCCGGCGATCTTCACGTAGCCGCCGGCGGGGATGGCCTTCATCCCGTACTCGGTCTCGCCCCGCCGGAACGCGAAGACGCGGGGGCCGAACCCGAAGAAATACTCCTCCACCTTCATCCCGAAGGCCCGGGCCGCAGTCATGTGGCCCGCCTCGTGGATCATGACCATGACGATCAGGGTGGCGATGAACAGCAGGATGCCGACGGCGCCGCTCACCCGCCGGCCCCCGATCGCGCCGCAACGGTTGCCGACGCCTCCCGGCGTGCCCAGGCGTCGACCTCCAGGACGCCCTCGAGGCTCGGGGCGACCGGCGTGTGGGCATCCAGTACCCGCTCGACCACCTCCGGAATGCCGAGGTAGGGCAAGCGGCCGCCGAGGAATGCGCCCACGGCCACCTCGTTGGCGGCGTTCAGGACGGCCGGGTAGGTGTCGCCCAGGCGGGCCGCCTGGTAGGCGAGGGCGAGGCACCGGAAGGTGTCGGTGTCCGGTGGCTCGAAGCTCAGCGTTCCCAGGGTGGCCCAGTTGAGCCGCTTGCCTCCGGGAGCCCCAAGGCGCTCCGGCCAGCCGAAGGCGAGCTGGATGGGCAGGCGCATGTCCGGCGGTGCGGCGTGGACGAAGACGGCGCCGTCGACGGTCTCCACCAGGGCATGGACCGTGCCCTGCGGATGGATGACGACATCGATCTCGTCATAGGTGAACCCGAACAGAAAGTGCGCTTCGATGACCTCGAGCCCCTTGTTCATCAATGTCGAAGAGTCGACGGTGATCTTCGGCCCCATCGCCCACACCGGGTGGACGAGCGCCTGCTGCACATCCACGTTACCGAGTTCCTCCCGGGTCCACCCCCGGAACGGTCCCCCGCTCCCGGTTACGAGCGCTCTTCGCACTTGATCGGGTTCGATGCTGTGGAGGAGCTGCCACAGGGCTGAATGCTCGCTGTCAACCGGGCGGATCTGCCCGGGGCCTGCCTTGGCCATCACCAGCTCGCCGGCCGCCACCAGGCTCTCCTTGTTCGCCAGGGCGAGGATCTTGCCCGCGCTGAGGGTTGCCAGCGTGGCCCGCAGGCCGGCGGCTCCGACGACCGCGTTGAGCACGATGGAGGCCTCGGCAGCCTCGGCCACGTCCGCCGACGCCATGGAGCCGTCGATGACCGTCGTCCCAGGTGGCACCTCCACACCGCCCTCGGTCAGGCCGAGCAGGTGGACGTCGAACTCCTTCGCCTGGGCGAGGAGGGTCTCGGCGTCGGAGTTGGCCGTGAGGGCCGTTACGTTGAAGCGCCCCGGATGCGCCCGGACGACCTCGAGGGCCTGAGTGCCGATCGAGCCCGTCGAGCCCAGGATCGCGACGGACACGGGCTCCGGCGCGTCCCCGAAGATGTCGCCGCCGTAATCGAAGGTGTCGTCCATGAGCGCTTCGTCAGAGCTCCATCATGGTTGCATCACGGCTCCATCTGGCGACCATCACAGGTTGAAGAGTCTGAGCGAGAGGTAGGAGGCGGGCACGCAGAAGAGGATGGCATCGATCCGGTCCAGCACGCCGCCGTGGCCGGGCAGGATCGTCCCCATGTCCTTGAGCCCGAGGTCGCGCTTCAACACCGACTCGAAGAGGTCGCCCAGGGGGGCGACGATGCAGACGAGGGCGCCGAGCAGCGCCGCCTCGGCCACGTTCCACGGCCCCACCAGCGGCGCCAGGACCGCGGTGGCGACGATGACGGCGGCGCTGGCAACCAGCGCTCCCTCCCGGGTCTTTCCGGGCGAGATCTTCGGCGCGAGCGGCCGGCGGCCCCACGCGCGGCCGCCCGCGTAGGCGCAGATGTCGTAGACGGCGGCGGCTCCGATGGTCGCCAGCACCACGGCCCGCCCATCGTGGCGAGTGAGCGCTGCCGCGGCGAAGCTTGCGAGCAGGGGGACGTACAGGACGCCGAGGATGGTGACGCCCAGGTCGGCGAAGGCCTTGTCCCTGCTCCTCCCCCAGGCGTGCCAGACGAAGGCCAGCGCCAGCGTGAGGAACAGGACAACCGGCACCGACCCCATGCCCCGGCGGTAGGCCGCGATCAGCAGGGTGGCCCCGGCGACGAGCCCCAGCGACGTGGCCGGGCGGTGGCCGGCTCGGCGGACCGCCAGGTAGAACTCCCCCTGGGCCACGAGCAGGAGGGCAAGGATGAGCCCGAACAGTGCCGTGGAACCGAGATAGGCGAGGATCCCGGCGACGACGGCAAGGGCGCCCCCCGTCAGGAGGCGTACCTTCAGATCCGACTTCTTCGGGCCACCATTGCTCTTGTGACCACCGACCTTGCGACCACCCATCCAAGTTTCCTCTCGTGATCCCCTCCTTCGGAGGGTTCCACGAGCCAGGGGGGATTCGCAGCTTATCCCCCTCCGCTCCGCTCCGGGGGGCTGCTGGTTTCTCCGGCGAAGCCGGTCCCCCTTGTTCTGCTGGTTCTGCACTCGTGGCCTGCTCGTGCTCACACTTCCAGCAACTCGCGTTCCTTGGCGGCCAGCACCTCGTCGATCTCGGCGACGTTGTGGTCGGTGACCCGCTGGAGGTCCTTCTCCTGGCGGCGAAGGTCATCCTCGGTGATCTGACCCTCGCGCTCCAGGTGCTCCATCTCGTCCTTGGCATGACGCCGGACGTTGCGGACGGCCACCCTGCCCTCCTCCGCCCGCTCGCGCGCCACCCTGATCAGCTCCTTGCGCCGGTCCTGGGTGAGGGGCGGGAAGGTGAGCCGGATGATCGACCCGTCGTTGGAGGGGTTGATGCCGAGCTCCGAGGCGTTGATGGCCTTCTCGATGGGGCTGAGTGCGTTGCGGTCATACGGTGAGATAACGAGCTGGCGGGCCTCCGGCACCGAGATCCCGGCGATCTGGTTGAGGGGGACCTTGGAACCGTAGTACTCGACCTGGAGGTGCTCGACGAGCTTCGGCGAGGCCCGGCCGGTGCGGATCACAGCCAGCTCCTCCCGGCAGGCATGGACCGCCTTGCCCATCTTCTCCTCGGCTTCCCTGATCTGCTGGCTGTCTGCCATCCCTGCCTCCTCAGACGCTTGCTCGCCGCATCCCAACGCGTGTGCCCACATCCTCCCCCATCACGACGCGCTCGAGGTTCCCGTCGGTGGTGAGGTCAAAGACAATGATCGGCAGCGCGTTGTCCATGCACAAGGAGATCGCTGTCGAATCCATGACTTTCAGGCCCCGGTTGAGCACCTCGATGTAGTCGAGCTCGGTGAAACGATTCGCCGCCGGGTCCTTCTTCGGATCGGCGTCGTAGACGCCGTCGACGTGGGTGCCTTTCAGGATCGCGTCGGCGCCGATCTCCAGCGCCCGTACCGACGCCGCGGTGTCGGTCGAGAAGTAGGGGTTGCCCGTGCCACCCCCGAAGATCACGATCCGCCCCTTCTCCAGGTGGCGGATGGCACGGCCCCGGATGAACGGCTCGGCGACCTCCTGCATCCAGATGGCGCTCTGCACGCGGGAGTCCGACCCGATCTGGCCGAGGGCGTCGGCGAGGGCGAGGGCGTTGATCACCGTGGCGAGCATCCCCATGTAGTCCGCCCGGGCCCGTTCCATGCCCATGGCGGAGGCCTGGGCGCCCCGGAAGATGTTGCCCCCGCCCACAACGACGGCGATCTCCACCCCAAGAGCCTGAACCCTGGCCACCTGCGTGGCGAGCGAGGTCACCACCCCCGCGTCGATCCCGAAGCCCCCCTCGGACCCGGAGAAGATCTCGCCGGAGAGCTTGAGCAGGACCCGCCGGTAGGCAGCCGGCATGCCGCCTAGTCCTCTTCGCCGACCCGGAAGCGGGCGAAACGACGAACGACCAGGTTCTCCTTCATCGCAGCTGCGACCTCAGCGACGACCTCGGAGACCTTCTTCTTGCCACTCTCGTCCTTCACGTACGGCTGCTCGAGGAGCACGCCGCCCTTGCCCGAGAGCACCGAGGACACCTTGCCCTCGATGATCCTGTCCCGGATGTTCTCCGGCTTGCGGGCAACCTCGTCCGAGGCGGCGACGATCTTGCGCTCGGACTCGAGAAAGTCCTCGGGCACCTCCTCGCGCGAGACCCAGCGTGGCTCCATCGCCGCCACGTGCATGGCGAGGTTGCGGGCGAGCTGGCGGACGTCGGGCGTCTTGGCGACGAAGTCCGTCTCGGTGTCCAGCTCGAGCAGCACGCCCACCTTCGGCGGGAGGCCACCGACCTCGTGCAGGTAGGAGGTCACGACCCCCTCCGAGGCCGTCCTGGTCTTGCGCTTCTCGACGCCGGCGAGGCCCCAGGTCCGGAGCAGGTCCTTGGCGGCGTCGACGTCGCCGCCGCACTCCGTCAGGGCGCGCTTGCAGTCCATCATCCCGGCGCCGGTCTCGTCACGGAGCTTCTTGACGTCCGAGGCGCTGATGGGGGTGGTGCTCATCTGCGCCTCCCCTCCTCCTCGTCCTTGTAGATCACTTTCAATTCCTCCTCCAGGTCCTCGCCCGGAATCTCCTCCTCGATGAGGATGGGCCGGGGCGGTTCGATGATTTCTTCGTCTGCTGGCTCTTCGGCCGGCGCCGGCACTGGGGCCGGCGGGGCCTCCGGGGCCGCCTCCGCCACAGCGCCGGCCTCGGGAACGATCTCCTCCTTGGCCCGCCGGACCTTCTCCGCTTCCTCCTGCGCCAGCTGGATCTCCCACTCGGCGGGAGGCTCCTCGCCACCGGCGGTGTAGGTGACCCCGGAAGCGGCGGCGGCCTCGGCGGCGGCGATGACCTCGGGGGGCCGTGCCCCCAGGCCGTCGGCGACGGCGTCGGCGATGACCCTCGCCAGCAGCGACCCCGAGCGGATGGCGTCGTCGTTGCCGGGGATCACGAAGTCCACGACGTCGGGATCGCAGTTGGTGTCGACCACCGCGATGATCGGGACCCCGAGCTTGCGGGCCTCCTTGACCGCGATCTCCTCCTTGCGGGTGTCGATGACGAAGATGGCGTCGGGGCGCCGGGTGAGGTCCCCGATCCCGCCGAGGTTCTTCTGCAGCTTCTCGAGCTCCCGGCGCAGCCGGAGGGCTTCCTTCTTGGGCAGCTCCTCGAAGATGCCCTGGGCCTCCTGCGTCTCCAGCTCGCGCATGCGCCGGATCCGCTTGTACATCGTCTGGAAGTTGGTGAGCATGCCGCCGAGCCAGCGGTAGTTCACGTAGGGCATGCCGACCCGCTTCGCCTCGTCGGCGAGGGCGTCGGCGATCTGCTTCTTCGTGCCGACGAACAGCACGGTCCCGCCCTTCGACGTCAGGTCACGGACGAAGGTGTAGCTCCGCTCGATGCCCTCCAGGGTCTTCAGGAGGTCGATGATGTAGATCCCGCTGCGCTCGGTGAAGATGTACCGGCGCATCTTGGGGTTCCACCGCCGGGTCTGGTGCCCGAAATGGACGCCCGACTCCAGCAACTGCTTCATGGTAACGACGGCCATGCCGCCCCCTTTCGGTTCCGGCCGGGCCCT
>DASXNO010000313.1:0-8551 GCA_036495025.1 Actinomycetota bacterium
GCACGTCCGAGCGGAACGGGGTGCCCGAGAGGGCCAGGCGTTGTGCCGCCTGCTCGAACGCCTGCCGAACTGCGTCGCCCCAGGCCCGCTCGTCGGCGGCATGGTGCAGCTCGTCGAAGATCACGAATGCGTTCCGGGCGAGGCCGCGCAGCACGGGGGCGCTGGTCGCCACCTGCTGATAGGTCGTCACGACGCCGTGCATGTCCCGGGGCAACGTCCCGTCGGCCGCCGACCATCGGGGGTCGAGGTGCAGGTCGAACGCCGCTGCCGCCGATGCCCACTGCGCCTTCAGGTGGGCGGTCGGCACGACGACGATCAGCCTCCGTCCCGGATCCCCGGCGAGGGCCTGCCGCGCGGCGGTCAGAGCGAAGGTCGTCTTCCCGGCCCCGGGTGTTGCGACGGCGAGGAAGTCGGGCGCGCTGCAGGCCGCGAAGCGCTCCAGTGCGCTCTTCTGCCAGGGTCGCAGTGTGACGGTGCGAGGCATATGGCTGGAGATCATGCCAGGCCTTTGCCGGCAGTGTCGGCGCTGAAGGGCACGGCAGGGCCCTTTCTGTTTCCCCCGCTGGCATGTGGGGGCGGCCCGCCTGATGTTTGGGCCAAAAAGTGCGGATGTCGCACCTTTTGGCCCAATCTGCCCTCGAACTTCCAAACTCAGCCTTGACAAACACAGGCAAACAAGCTTATATACAGATAAACAAAGAGCTGAACGGGGAGAAACGGACATGTATGCAGAGGAACGGCTGCAGTTCATCGTTCAGCGGGCTCGCATGGAGGGCCGGGTCGACGTGGCAGCCCTCGCCGACGAGCTCAACGTCACCGCCGAGACCATCCGGCGGGACCTGACCGCCCTCGAGCGCCAGGGCCTGCTGCGGCGGGTCCACGGCGGCGCCATCCCGGTCGAGCGGCTCCGCTTCGAGCGCAGCCTCGACGTGCGCGACGCCCTCATGCAGGCCGAGAAGGAGCGGATCGCCAAGGCGGCCATCGACGAGCTGCCCGAGCAGGGGACCATCCTCCTCGACGCCGGGACGACCACCGCCCGCCTTGCCGAGATCCTTCCCGCCGAGCGGGAGCTCACCGTCGTGACGAACTCCCTTCCGATCGCGATGATGCTGGCCGCCCAGCCGAACAACACCGTGCTCATGGTCGGGGGCCGGGTCCGGGGCCGGACCCTGGCCGCCGTCGACGACTGGGCCACCCGCGTGCTGGCCGACACCTGCGTCGACGTCGCGTTCCTCGGCACCAACGGCGTGTCGACGGAGCGGGGGCTAACCACCCCCGACCTCGCCGAGGCCGCCGTCAAGCGGGCGATGCTCGCGGCGGCTCGCCGGCGGGTCCTCCTTGCCGACCACACCAAGGTCGGCAGCGATCACTTCGCCCGCTTCGGCAGCCTGGAGGACCTCGACGTCCTGGTGAGCGACGCCGGCCTCGAGCCCGACGCCGCCGCCCAGCTCGGCGCAGCCGGACCCCGCGTGGTGCTCGCATGATCGTCACCGTCACCCCCAATCCCAGCCTCGACCGCACGGTCGAGATCGACGCCCTCGTGCGAGGCGACGTGCTCCGGGCCCGCCGGGCGAGCGTCGAGGCGGGCGGCAAGGGCGTCAACATCTCTCGGGCGCTCGCCGCCAACGGGATCCCGACGCTCGCGGTGCTGCCGTCGGGGGGCTTCGAGGGGGCCCAGCTCACCGGGCTGCTGGCGACGCCCGGCGTCGAGGTCGTCCTCGTCCGGATCGCCGGAGCGGTGCGGGCCAACATCAGCATCGTCGAGCCCGACGGCACGGTCACGAAGATCAACGAGCCCGGTCCCGAGCTGACGACCGACGAGCTCAACGCCCTCAGCCACGCGACCCTCCGGGCCGCGGCGGGGGCGGACTGGCTTGCCGCTTCGGGAAGCCTTCCTCCCGGTGCATCCCCGGACTTCTATGCCCGGCTGATCGGGCTGCTGGCGCCGACGAGCTGCCGCATCGCCGTCGACTCGAGCGGCGAGCCGCTGCTGAGGGTGCTGAGGATGCGCCCCGACGTCGTCAAGCCCAACCGGGAGGAACTGGCCGAGGCTGCTGGCGGTCCTATCGCCACGCTGGGCGACGCGGTCGACGCCGCGGAGCGTCTTCGGAGGAAGGGTCCCGGGGCCGTCCTCGCCAGCCTCGGGGCCGACGGGGCGATCCTCGTCGATGCCTCCGGTGCGCTGCACGGCGAGGCGGAGGTCGACACGCCGGTCAGCGCCGTCGGCGCCGGTGACTCGCTGCTCGCCGGGTTCCTGGCCGGGGGCGGTTCCGGCCGGAAGGCCCTGATCGAAGGGCTTGCCTGGGGCGCCGCTGCCGTGACCCTCCCCGGGAGCCGGGTGCCCGGCCCCTCCGACCTCCGACGTGACGCGGTCCTGATCCATTCCCACATCGACCGGCAGCGCCGGTTGAAAGGAGTCTCGTAGCCATGCCGGAGCTCATCACGACGGACCTGGTCGATCTCGACCTCAAGGCGGGTGATCGTGGGGAGGCGACGGCCCACCTCGCCGGCCTGCTCGCCGCGGCGGGGCGGGTCACGAACCTGGCCGGGTTCCTGGCCGACGTCGCCGCCAGAGAGGCGCAGATGCCGACGGGCATCGAGGGCGGCATCGGCATCCCCCATGCCCGATCGCAGTTCGTGTCCGCTCCCACCCTCGGGTTCGGGCGCAGCACCGCCGGCGTCGACTTCGGCGCCGAGGACGGCCCGGCCCACCTGATCTTCCTGATCGCCGCGCCGGAAGGCGGCGACTCGGACCACATGACGATCCTGTCCAAGCTCGCCCGCCGTCTGGTGCACCGCAGTTTTCGGGAAGCGCTCCTGGGAGCCGGAGACCCCCAGGCCATCGTCGACCTGGTCGACAAGGAGGTGTTGGGGAAATGAAGATCGTGGCAGTGACGTCATGCCCGACGGGCATCGCGCACACGTACATGGCTGCGGAATCCCTCGAGGAGGCGGCCAGGGAGGCGGGGCACAGCATCGCCGTCGAGACGCAGGGCGCGGCGGGGGCCAACCCCCTCACCGACGAGCAGATCGCCTCGGCCGACGTCGTCGTCCTGGCGGCAGACGTCGAGGTGCGCAACCGTGAGCGCTTCGCCGGCAAGCCGACGGTCACCGTCCCCATCAAGCGGGCCATCAACGACCCGGCTGCGATCCTCGAGCAGGCCGCGGCCCTCCTCGCCGCGGCCCCAGCCCCGGCACCGCAGCCGGCAGGTGCGCCGGGATCGACGCCACCCCCGGTGCGCCCGCCCGCCGCTCCGGTCGTGGCCGATCGCGGGCCGTCCGGGGCCACGCGGTTGCGCCAGTGGCTCATGACCGGTGTGAGCTACATGATCCCGTTCGTCGCGGCCGGGGGCATCCTCATCGCCCTGTCCTTCGTGATCGGCGGTGCGCAGATCGCCACCAAGGTCAACGGCGGCATGTTTCACGGGGTCACCTACCCGGGCGTCACGGACATCTCGAAGCTGTTCGCGCAGACCGGGGTGGCCGGCGTGATGTTCAAGATCGGCGGCGTCGCGTTCTCGATGCTCGTGCCGATCCTCGCCGGCTTCATCGCCTATGCGATGGCCGACCGGCCCGGCCTCGTGCCCGGCATCGTCGCAGGCCTCCTTGCCAACGCCATCGGCGCCGGCTTCCTGGGCGGCCTCATCGGCGGCCTGCTCGCCGGCGGCGTCGTGCTGGCGATCCTCAGGATCAGGGTTCCGAAGGCCGTGGCCGGCATCATGCCGGTCGTCGTGATCCCGCTCGTCTCGACCCTCATCGTCGGCTTCCTCATGATCGCGGCCATCGGCCAGCCGATCGCCGCGGCGACGAGGGGCCTCACGGACTGGCTCAACGGCCTCAACGGTTCGAACGCCATTGCCCTCGGGGCGCTCCTCGGTCTGATGATGGCCTTCGACATGGGCGGCCCGGTCAACAAGGTGGCCTACACCTTCGGCCTGGCGAGCCTCGCCGCCGGCAACCAGCAGGTCATGGCGGCCGTCATGGCAGCCGGGATGACCCCGCCGCTGGCGCTGGCGCTCGCCACCGCAGTCCGCCCCGGGCTCTTCACCAAGCCCGAGCGGGAGGCGGGCAACGCCGCCTGGCTCCTGGGGGCCTCGTTCATCACGGAGGGAGCGATCCCCTTCGCGGCTGCAGATCCCCTGCGGATCATCCCGTCGCTGATGGCGGGCAGCGCGGTCACGGCGGCCCTCGTCATGGCGCTGCACGCATCGTCGCCGGCCCCGCACGGTGGCATCTGGGTCATCGGTCTCATCGGCAAGCCCCTGGTGTGGCTCGTCGCCATCCTCGCCGGCACGGCGGTCAGCGCCGCCTGTGTCGTCGTCGCCAAGGGTCTCGGCCGGCGGTCCCTGGCCACACCGAGCGGCCTCGCCGTCGAGTCTCGAAAGGTCGCTGTCGCCGGATAACCACCCGGTTCGCCGGTTCGCCCCCACACCCACGCAGCAACAGTCGAGACGAGAGGTGTTTGGCAATGGCCCAGCGCAACGTCGTGATCGGTTCGTCGGTCGGGCTGCATGCCCGACCGGCGGCCCTGTTCGTGCAGGCGGCTGCCCGTCAGCCGGTGAAGGTGAGGATCGCCAAGGCAGGCTCCGACCCGGTCGACGCCCGCAGCATCCTTTCGGTCCTGTCGCTCGACGCCCGAAACGGCGAGGAGGTGGTGCTCTCGGCCGAGGGCGAGGGGGACGAGAAGGCGCTGGCGGAGCTCGCGGCGTTGCTCCAGAGCGACCTCGACGCCCAGCCATGAACGCAACGTCCACGCATCTGGCAGGGATCGGCGTCAGCCCGGGGATCGCCTCGGGGCCGGTCGAGTGGCTGGCGCCGCCACCCGTCGTGCCGAACGATCTGGCCCCCGCCGGCGACCCCGAGGCCGAGGCCGGGGCGGCCGCTGCCGCGGTCGCCGCCACCGCCGACGATCTCGACGCCCGGAGCTCGTCGGCGGTGGGCCCTGCCGCCGACGTGCTGGCCGCCCAGGCGATGATGGCGCGGGACCCTGTCCTGGGGGACCGCATCACGGAGCTGGCAGGGGAGGGCCTCGCCGCAGCGGTCGCCGTCTGCATGGCCTTCGACGAGTTCCGTGAGCAGCTTGCGGCGGCCGGTGGCTACATGGCCGAGCGCGCCGCGGACCTGGCGGACATCCGCAATCGGGCCGTGGCCCGGTTGCTCGGCGTCCCCATGCCCGGGGTGCCCGACCTCGACCACCCCTTCGTCCTGCTGGCCGGTGACCTCTCCCCGGCGGACACCGTCAACCTGGACCCGGCGCACGTCCTGGCGATCGTGACGGAGCACGGTGGCCCGACCAGCCACACTGCGATCATCTCCAAGTCGCTCGGGCTGCCGGCCGTGGTTGGCTGCGCGGGCGTGCGGGCCCTCGCGACCGGCACCAGGGTGATGGTCGACGGCGCCGACGGGGTCGTGATCGTCGAGCCGGCCGCCGCGCTCGTCAACGAGCGCCTCGGGCGCCTCGCCGCCCGCCGTGCCGCCCTCACGGGCGTGTCCGGTCCGGGCAGGACCTCCGACGGCACGCCGGTGCAGCTCCTCATCAACCTGGGCCGCGAGCGCGACCTCGGGGTGGTCGCCGCCGCCGATGCGGAGGGCGTCGGCCTGTACCGCACGGAGTTCCTCTTCCTTGACCGCCACGAGGCTCCCAGTGTCGAGGAGCAGCGGGTGGCCTACGCCGAGGTCTTCCACGCCTTCGCGGGCCGCAAGGTCGTGGTCCGGACGCTGGATGCAGGCGCCGACAAGCCGCTGCGGTTCGTGACGCAGCCCGACGAACCCAATCCGGCGTTGGGCGTCCGAGGCCTGCGGACGTCCCGCCGCTTCCCCGAGCTGCTCGACGGCCAGCTTCGGGCCATCTCGAGGGCCGCGTCCGGCAGCGGGGCGGATGTCTGGGTGATGGCGCCGATGGTCTCGACGGCCGCCGAGGCGGCTGGTTTCGCCGCCCAGGCCCACTCCCACGGCGTGCCCGTTGCGGGAACGATGGTCGAGGTGCCCGCCGCGGCGCTCCAGGCACCCGCGATCGCCGCCGCCTGCGACTTCCTGAGCCTGGGGACGAACGACCTCGCCCAGTACACGTACGCCGCCGACCGCATGGCGGGGGAGCTGGCCGACCTCCTCGACCCGTGGCAGCCGGCTCTCCTGGAGCTGATCCGCCTCACCGCGGATGCCGGCCGGGCGACCGGCAAGCCCGTCGGTGTGTGTGGGGAGGCCGCCTCCGACCCGTTGCTGGCCCTGGTGCTCGTGGGCTTCGGCGTGACGAGCCTCTCGATGGCGACGACCAGCCTGCCGGAGGTCCGCCTCGCCCTGAGCCAGCACAGCCTGGCCCAGTGTCAGGCGCTTGCCGCCATGGCGCTCCGGGCCCCCGACGGCAAGGCCGGGCGAGAGGCGGTGCGGGTGGCGAGCGCAAAGGGCTGAGTCTGACCGAGGCCTGAGGTCCGCGGAAGTTCGGAACGAAAACCGTGTGTGCCACGGAAAGTTGACCTACATCACCGACGTTGCCCCGGTCGGCGGCGGCTCGGCCGGGCGTGGCTCGTCTTCGCCGGTCCCGAGAACGGGCGGCCGGTCCGTTGCAGCGAGGGCCAGGCACAGTCCATAGGCGTCTCCCTCCTCGCAGAGTGCGAGGATGTCCCGCTCCTGGCCCGCGGCGACGGGGAACACCCCGCCGATGAACTGGTGGCCTTCCCCGTCGGGAACCACCCGGGCACAGATCAACTCCCCGTGCCTCGGCGGTTCGCTGAACTGGTCGAAGGTTTCATCGCGGACCTCGAGCCGGTCGCCCGTGGCGATGTCCCCGACGGTCACGCCCGTGCCCGGCCGGACGTCGGCGATCTCGTAGACCGAGCGGTCGACCGGCAGCCAGGCGGCGACCAGCCCGGCCTCGTCCTCGGGCAGGAGTGGCCCCCGCTCGTCGAGGAAGCGCTGGAACCAGCCACCTTCCGTCAGGGCGCAGTCGGCGACGATGGGGTCGTCCAGGGCCTCGAGGATGTCGTCTTCGTCCTCGGGATCCACGGCCCGGGCGTGCGCATAGTGAATGAGCGCAAGGTCGGCGGCGCCGCCCCGTCGCTCGAGGAAGGCGGCGGCCTTCCTCCATATCCAGGGCACCCGGTCCGGCAGGGGAGGCAGGTCGGGGCGATTGAGGTGGCAGCTCTTGTACTTCCGGCCCGAACCGCACCAGCAGGGTTCATTCCTGGCCAGCAACCGGCGGGGCGTGTCCTCGAACTGCTCCACGATCTCCAGGTCGGGGGTCCCATCGGCATCGACGCTGCGCCACAGCGTGGCGGCCGTCTGCGCGTCTCCCCGGTCCGACGCGTACCACGCCGCCCGGTCCACCACGGGAAACCAGCCGGGGGCCGCATTGAGCGCGATCCGCAGATGCCCCTCGGCGGCGACCGGGTCCCGCTTGCGCTCGGCGACGACGCAGGCGAGCCAGCGAGCGACGGCGGTCTCGGGAGGTCGCTTTGCCGCCTGGAGGAGGCGTTGCGCGAACCGGTCGGTGGACTCGAGCGCCTCGTGGCTGTCGGTGCTTCCCAGCAGCTCCTCGACGACGACGCTCAACACCTCCGGCGTCCGGAGACCGTTGAGGACCGCGCGAAGGGTGAAGGCATCGGCACCCTCATCTGGCGCAGCGTCCAGGGCGGCCAGGGCACCACGTTGCTCTTCCCGGCTTTCGAGGCGGTCCATGACGCGCCACATCCTGCGGGTGGCCGCCTGGTTGTCCCAGACGCTCTGCTCGTGGGCGACCTCGTTCCCCCGCCGCTCAAGGCCTGCGGCCGCACAGAGGTCCGCCAGCGGCGGCCGGGGAGCATCGAACGCGGTCCTGTCCCCGAGGAGGACGTCGTAGACGAGCTCATCCGCGTCGATGGGCAGCCACGGCTCCTCCACCGCCCGGTCATAGGCGGCGCGCAGCCGGGCCACCAGATCCGGGTTCTGCTCGGGCTCCTCGGTGGGCGGGACGACCGAGATGGACACGACACCGGCTGCCGACAGATGGAAAGCCAGGAGGTCACCGGGGCCGAAGGCCCCGAGCCATCCCTCCGGCCCGGCCCACGCGAGGTCGTCGGGGTCCCCGGCGCTCTCGATGTCCTCGCCGGCGGGCAGCGTGAGGTCATCGATCCGTCCGAAGGGAGCCAGGTCCGGTGTGGCATGGATGACGCCCGTCTTTGCCTCGACATCCGACAACCGGTGGGTCATCACGGTCCCGGCGGTCAGGTCGCCGACGTGGACCATGCGGTCGCCGGCAAGCAGCGCCAGGACACCCCCGTCGTCGATGAGGTCGTCGAGAAGGCTTCCCACCAGGTGCTCGGTGACGACGTCGTCCGGTTCCCGGGCGAGGCTTGCCAGTACCACCTGCACCAGCCGGTCGGCGTCGATGCCCTGGCACGCGAGCACCGCGTCCTGAGCTGCCGCCGCCGCATCACCCGGATCCGGGAGTGGCAGACGGCGGAGTGCGGCTCCATACGCCGCCTCGTCGAAACCTCGCTCCTCGGCCAGGATGCGCCGGGTGAAGTAGGCGAGGGTGAGCGTCAGTTGCTCGAGCACCTCCGCACGGTCGATGCCG
>DASXNO010000314.1:0-6039 GCA_036495025.1 Actinomycetota bacterium
GTCCACGCCCCGGGCATGGAACAGCGGCTGGATGTCGTTGTAGCAGAGGTGGCGGTACTGGAAGGCGTTGGCCCAGGGGTGGGTGGCGCACTGGTTGCGCATGAGGTAGCTGATGAGGAGGCCGACCGCCGCCAGGGCGCAGGCGAGCCCGAGCGAGGCGGGCCTGTCCAACCAGTCCCAACGTGAGCCCCCCTCGAGCCGCCGGCCGGCGGGCCGGGTCTCAGTGCCCACCGGTGGGACCCGGCGTTGCACCCGGGCTGGGACTGGGCGACGGGATGACGATGTCGGGCGGGAGCGCCTCAGACGGCGACGGGCAGGGCGCCGGGGTGGCGGTCTGGGTCGCTCCGGCCCCCGCCGTGGGCGCCGGGGTGGCGGTGGGGGTCGGTGTCGTGGGACACGCCGATCCCGGTGGCACGCACTGGTTGTCGGGGGTGGGCTGCACCCCGCTGGCGCACGGGGCCCCCGCCGGTCCGATGACCTTTCCCTGGATCGTGGGGGCCGTGAACGTCGTGACCTTGAACGGGGCGACGGCCGACTTCATGAACTTCTGCCAGATCGTCGCCGGCAGGGTCCCGCCCGACACCTCGATGCCGTGGACGTTGCTCATCGGAGGCGTGGTATTCGCCTTGGCGTCGAAGGGGTAGCCCATCCACACCGCCGCCGAGAGCGTGGGCGTGTACCCGACGAACCAGGCGTCGGTGAGCTTCTCGGTGGTCCCGGTCTTGCCGGCCGCCGGGCGCCCGATGCCCTTGCCCTTGGCGGTGCCGTGGTCGAGGACCTGGGTCAGGATCTGGTTCACGGTGTCGGCGACGTTCGCGTCGAGGACATGCTCGGTGCGGGGCGCCTGGTCGACGAGCACCTTGCCGTCCGCCGTCACGACCTTCGTCACGGCGACGGGGTCGGGCCGCTGGCCACGTGCGGCGAAGGTGGCGTAGGCCCTCGCCATCTCGAGGGGCGTGACCCCCGAGGTGCCCAGGGCGATCGAGCACACCGGGGAAAGGTTCGTCCAGCCCCCCACCCGCTCTGCGAGGGACCGGACGTTGGCAGGCCCCAGGCGGTCGACCATCTGGGCGTACACGGTGTTCACCGACTGCGCCGTCGCCTCGGTGATGCTGAGGTCGCCGAAGCTCTCGTTCTTGAAGTTGTTCACCGTCCAGTTCGAGCCATCGAGGTTCTGGCACTGCCGGGACGTCACGAGCACCGCGGGCGGCCCCTGGAACGTCGAGTCGATCGAGTCGCCGCTCTCGATGAACTCCGCCAGCGTGAAGGGCTTGAACGCCGAGCCCGCCTGGCGGCCGCCGGTCGCCCCGGACCTCTGCGTGGCGTAGTTGAAGCCCTGGGCCGCCTGCAGGCTCGAGGTGTCCCTGCCGCCGACCATGGCCCGGATGCTGCCGTCGGTGTCCATGGCCACGAGCGCCGCCTGCGGGTCGTCGGCCCGGTCGAGCGTGGACGACACCGCGGCCTCCGCCGCGTCCTGCAGGCGGAGGTCGAGCGTCGTGGAGATGCGGAGACCCCCGGTGAGGATCTGCTGGTCGCTGAGGTGGTACGTGTCCTTGAGGAGCCGCCGGACGTACTCCACGAAGTAGGCGCCCCGGGCCGAGGAGGAGGCGGACCCCAGCTGGAAGTCGAGCTTCTGGTCCCGGGCGCTGTCGGCCTGACGCGGTGTCAGGGAGCCGGCCGACACCATGTCGGTGAGGACGGTGTCGCGGATCTGCGTTGCCGCCTGAGGGTTGGTGTCGGGCTGGTAGTACTCGGGCCCGCGGATGATGCCGGCGAGATAGCTTGCCTCCGAGACGGTGAGGTCCCTGGACGGCTTGTTGAAGTACGCCCTGGCCGCCGCCTCCGCCCCGTAGGCTCCCCGGCCGAAGTAGACCGTGTTCAGGTAGTCCTCGAGGATCTTGTCCTTCGAGTACTTGCGCTCGAACTTGATGGCGAGCGTCGCCTCCCGCAGCTTCCGGACGATCGAGCGCTGCTTGCCCACGCCCGGCAGGGCGTTGCGGACGTACTGCTGGGTGATCGTCGACCCGCCCTGCGCGATCTGGCCGCCGGCGATGTCCACCCACAGCGCCCGCAGCGTCCCGCGCAGGCTCACGCCGCTGTTGCTGTAGAAGTTGCGGTCCTCCGCGGCCACGACCGCCTGGCGGAGGTTCACGGAGATCTGGTTGAGCGGGACGATGACCCGGTCCTCGGTGCCGTGGAAGAGGGCCACGACGCTCCCGTCTGCGGACAGCACCGCGGAGGACTGCGCCGCGGGCAGGGCCGCCGGCAGCGGGACGTTGCCGACGAACAGGGCGAAGACGGCGACCGCCCCTGCGGCGAAGCCTGCCGCGGCCCAGAGCCACCACCGGCGGAAGAGCCAGATGATGATCCGGCCCCCGCGCGTCTTGGGCTGCGCCCGCCGCCGCTGCCGGGGGCGCGGGGCGGCTGCCGGCTGCGGGGACCTGGTCCTGCCCGGCGACCTCGTCGGGGCCGTCGAGGTTGTGGCCCTCGGCCTGGCGCCGCCGGTCCCGCCGCCCCGTGGGCCGGGCGCTCTGGTCTGGCTCGCCGGTTTGCCGCTTACGGGCGCCCTGGGCGTGGTCCTCGCCGCGTTGGCCCTCACCGCCGGACCCCCGGCCTTGGCCGCCGCCGCGGGCTTGCGACGAGGGGACTCCGATCGGGACTGCCGCGCTACTGGCATGAGCTCGCTCCTTGGGTCCCGCCGGCTCGGGACTCCTGGGTGGTGGACCACGGCGCCACGGAGCGTGTGGGAAAACTCACGCGAATTTACAGGAAGTTGGTCCGAAGCCCGGTGATGGTCGGCTTCCCCACCGTACGGAGGGCAACGACCAGTGCGGCGGTCCCGAGGCTCAGCCGGCGAAGCTGCGGCCGAGGAGGTAGCACGCAGCCAGGTGGTTCCACGAGCACTCGATGCACACCTCGACGACGTAGCAGCGGAACTCGTCGTAGGAGTCCACGAGCTCGCTCACCCAGTTGTCGGGATAGACGACCCTGCCCGACAGGTCCTTGAGCTGGTCGCCGAAGACGTAGCGGACCTCCCGCAACGTCGAGCACGTGCAGACCGGGCACGCGCGCTTCAGTGGTCGGCCGATGTTGCGGGCAGCCCGCATCAACTCCGGCTGCGCATCGCAGATGTCGAGCCTCGTCAACCCGCCCCGGCGGAACTCCGCAATGACTGCCCGTTTGGCAAGCGTATAGTCGGTGATCCCTCGCACGGCCCGGTCATTGTAACGAAGCTGACCATCCTCTAGGCCGGGTGGCCTCCGGCGCAAATCCTGGTCACGACCCGATCTCCACCTGGAGGGTGAGGGCATCCGACCCCCACCCGGCGGGCAAGCCCGAGCGCGCCCCCAGAAGCCGGGCTCGTAACCTCCTTTGTTGACCGTGCGTCGTAATCGCGGTTAGATATATCGGCCCGATATATCGGGCTGATACGTAGTTACCCGACCGAGCTACCGTGGGGACAGGTAGCTTCTTCTCGGATCCTGGAGGGAAGTCTTTGCTTGAGATGGCGGTGCTGGGCCTGTTGAAGGACCGCACCATGCACGGCTACGAGCTCAAGAAGGAGCTCACCGCCACGCTGGGCCAGTTCTGGCAGGTCTCCTACGGGAGCCTCTACCCCACCATCCGGCGCCTGGAGATGGAGGGGGCCGTGGAGAGGATCTTCCCGAAGGCCGACGTCGTGCGGCGCAAGAACATCTACCGCATCACCGCAAAGGGGGAGGAGATGTTCACCGAGGCCCTCCGGGAGCCGTCCGCCGTCTCGGACGACGCCCGGTTCGGCGTGAAGCTCGCCTTCTTCCGCTACCTCAACCCCGACGCCCGGGTGGAGGTGCTGGAGCGACGGCGAGCCTACCTCACGGACAAGGTCGCCGAGATCCGGGGCCAGCTCCGAACCTACCGCGAGCGCATCGACGCCTACACCTACCGACTGATGGAGCACGGCCTCGACAACACCTCGAGGGACATCGAATGGGTCGACCGACTCATCGCAGAAGAAAAGGCGGCCGGTGCCGGACCGGCCCCGACCACGCCGTAGAGCGCACCCCGAGGCCCCCCTCAAGGGGCCGGATAAGGAAGGAGGCCCCCTCAAGGGGCCGGATAAGAAGGAGAGCACGAACATGATGGAGCGGATCCGGGTTGGAATCGTGGGAGCTGGGAACTGCGCCTCCGCTCTCGTCCAGGGGGTGGAGTTCTACCGCGACGCCGGCGACGGCTCGGACATCCCCGGCTTGATGCACGCACGCCTCGGCGGCTATCACGTCTCGGACATCGAGATCACCTGCGCCTTCGATGTGGACGCCGAGAAGGTCGGAACCGATCTGGCCAAGGCCCTGCAGGCCGGCCACAACAACACCATCCAGTTCGCCGAGGTGCCGGAGACCGGCGTCATCGTGTCGCGGGGCCCGACGCTGGACGGCCTCGGCCGCTACTACCGCCAGGAGATCGTCGAGTCGCCGGCGCCTCCCGTCGACGTCGCCAAGGTGCTCAGGGACACGAAGACGCAGATCCTCGTCAACTACCTGCCGGTCGGCTCCGAGCGGGCCGCCAAGTTCTACGCCGAGCAGGCCCTCGAGGCCGGCGTCGGCTTCGTCAACTGCATGCCGGTGTTCATTGCCTCGCACCCCGCCTGGGCTGCCCGCTTCGCCGAGCGGGGGACCCCGCTGATCGGCGACGACGTCAAGAGCCAGGTCGGTTCGACGATCATCCACCGGGTCCTCGCCAAGCTCTTCGAGGACCGGGGCGTGCACCTCGACCACACCTACCAGCTCAACTTCGGCGGCAACATGGACTTCATGAACATGCTCGAGCGGGAGCGCCTCACGTCCAAGAAGATCTCGAAGACCCAGTCGGTCACCTCCCAGCTCCGCCGAGGCATGAGCGCCGAGGACATCCACATCGGTCCGTCCGACCACGTGCCGTGGCTGGAGGACCGCAAGTGGGCACACATCCGCATCGAGGGCCGGGAGTTCGGCAACGTGCCGATCAACGTCGACCTGAAGCTGGAGGTCTGGGACTCGCCGAACTCCGCGGGGGTGGTCATCGACGCCATCCGCTGCATGCGCCTGGCGCTCGACGCGGGCGTCGGTGGGGCGCTGCTGGGCCCGTCCGCCTACTTCATGAAGTCGCCGCCGGTGCAGTACTCCGACGACGTCGCACGGCAGATGGTCGAGGAGTACATCCGCTCGGTGGGCCTGCCCGCCGTCGACGGCGACCTGACCCTGCAGCTCGACGAGATCCGTTGAACTTCGAGCTCCAACTCGTCGGCGTGCCGGTCTCGGACGTCGACCGGGCGATCGCCTTCTACACCGAGAAGGCGGGGTTCCATCTCGACGTGGACGTCACCGTGCGGGAGGGGCTGCGCTTCGTCCAGCTCACCCCTCCCGGCTCGGCATGCTCGATCTGCATCGGTGTCGGGTTCATCGACATGGCACCCGGCTCGCTCCGGAACCTGCAGCTCGTCGTCACCGACATCGAGGAGGCCCGGGCGGAGCTCGCCGGGCGTGGCATGGAGGTCAGCGAGGTGGACGTGGCCCCCTGGGGCTCGTTCGTCTACTTCAGCGATCCGGACGGCAACGCCTGGTCCGTGCAGCAGCTCCCCCCGCGCGGGTAGGCCCGCGGCCGGGACGTTAGGTGCAGGTCGCGCGTATGCGCGCGAAATGCGACTGACCTCAGCTCCCCGGCAGGGTAGCCTGCCCACGGGCAGTGACATGACAAGACGGTGACGACCAAAGGAGGGCGCCCATGGCGCTGCACCGGCACGTTTCGGGCCCCCGTGGGCAGGCCCACATTGGCATGCGCCCGCAGTCCCGGTTCCAGCTTCCCGCCGAGCTGGGCGAGGTGCCCCGCTTCGCCCTCGGCCCCCGAGGCCTCGGCCCCGACGGCGCGTACCAGGTGGTCCACGACGAGCTCCTGCTCGACGGCAACGCACGGCTGAACCTTGCCACCTTCGTCACGACCTGGATGGACCGCCAGGCCGACATCCTGATGCTGGAGTGTGC
Source organism: Actinomycetota bacterium (assembly GCA_036495025.1). Lineage (GTDB taxonomy): Bacteria > Actinomycetota > CADDZG01 > JAHWKV01 > JAOPZY01 > JAOPZY01. The sequence goes on from DASXNO010000314.1 coordinate 6,000, forward strand.
ATCCAAGAACCTGATCGACAAGGACGAGTACCCCCAGACC
>DASXNO010000315.1:0-14627 GCA_036495025.1 Actinomycetota bacterium
CCAGATGATCACGTTCGACTCCCAGGGCAACTGCATCGGGTCCAACTACATGGACTACATGATCCCGACCGCCTGGGAGACCCCGCACTTCGACCTCTACGAGGTCGTCACCCCCTCGCCCCACCACCCGATCGGGTGCAAAGGCATCGGGGAGTGCGGCGCCGTAGGCGGCCCGGCGGCCTTTGTCAACGCAGTTATCGACGCGGTGGCCCACCTCGGGGTGCGCAACATCGACATGCCCTGCCTGCCCGGCCGGGTGTGGGAGGCGATAAACGGCCGCCATGACGTCTCCGGGGCGCCGCCACTTGCCGGGCTGTAGGTAGGTCGGGCCGGGTCCTGCCCGGGAGCGGAGGAGGAGGATGCCTTCGCTCTCGGGCCGCACCGATATCTGCAGGCACGCCTGCAGGGCGTCGACCTCGGCGAGGTGCTGTCGGAATGCGTCGACCGCGTGATGCTGCGCTGGCCGCAGCTCAGCATCTCGCTCAACATCGACGACGATGCGGCTGCCGTGCGGGCGGACCCCGTGTTCCTCGATCGCGTCGGTGCCAACCTCCTCGAGAACGCAGCGAAGGCTGCGAGCGCGGCGGGCCGGGTCGAGATTGAGATCGAGGCACGGTGCGACGAGACAAGGGTGGTCGTGGCCGTCGTCGATCATGGCATGGGGATCCCGCCGGAGCTGCGGAGGGGGCTCTTCTTCCCCTTCTACCAGGCCGACGAACGCACCGCCCATCTCGGCACCGGCCTGGGCCTGGCCATCTGCAAGGGGTTCCTTGCCTCATGGGCGGCGAGCGGTGCCCATCCTGGTGCTCTCCGTACGCGAAGAGGAAGCCGACAAGGTGGCGGCGCTGGACCTGGGAGCGGACGACTACCTCACGAAGCCCTTCGGCGTCGATGAGCTGATGGCCCGGGTGCGGGCCCTGCTGCGCCGGACCGGCCAGGGGTCGCCGGGGCCGTTTCGCTTCCGCGACGGCACCCTCGACATCGACCTCTCCAGCCACACCATCGTTCGGAACGGTCAAGAGGTCCGCCTGACGAAGACGGAATGGTCGCTGGTCGAGGCCCTCGCGCAGCATCCGGGCAAGCTGCTGACCCATAGCTGGCTCCTCGACCGCGTGTGGGGGGCGGGGTATGAAGGTGATGTCGACGTGCTGCGGGTATTCATCGGCCAGCTCCGGCACAAAATTGAGGAGGACCCCCGGCGGCCGCAGATCATCGTCACGGACCCCGGCATCGGCTACCGCTGGCTCCTGCGGCCCTCGGAACCGCCCGACTGAGGGGCCGAGGAATACGCCCTGGCAGCCGGCGTTACGCGAAGCAGAGGACAAAGGAGGCCGGATCATGAAGCTTGAGGGAATCCATCACATCACCGCCATCACTGGCGACGCCCCTGGGAACGTGGGGTTCTACACGGGGACGATGGGGCTCCGGATGGTCAAGAAGACCGTGAACCAGGACGACCCCACCGTCTATCACCTTTTCTATGCCGACGAGGCCGGCAGCCCCGGCGCCGATCTGACGTTCTTCGAGTATCCGGGTGCCCGTTCGGGAACCCCGGGTGCGGGCATGGTGCACCGCATCGTGTGGCGGGTCGCCTCGGAGGAGGCGCTGTCCTTCTGGGAGGGCCGGCTGGCGGCACAGGGCATCGAGTCGCAGCGCAGCCCGGGCCGCCTCGAGTTCAACGACCCCGAGGGTCTCGGCCTTGCGCTCACGGTGGCAACGGTCGCCGACCCGCCGCTCATCGCCGAGCACCCCGAGATCCCCGCCGCGCTTGCTCTGCAGGGGTTCGACGGCGTGCGGGCCTACACCGACGACGCCGACCGCAGCCGCGGCCTGCTCGAGGAGACGCTCGGGTTCGGGCCCCGCTCAGGCGCCTCCTTCGAGGCCCGCGGTGACCGGCGCGGAGGGTTCTACGTCTACGACGAGGCGCCCGGCCGAGGCACCCAGGGCGCCGGGACTGTCCATCACGTCGCCTGGGCGTCGCCCATGGACGACCACGAAGCCTGGCAGCACCGCCTCGTGGAGGCGGGTGCCCGCCCGACGCCGATCATCGACCGCTTCTACTTCCGCTCCATCTACTTCCGTGAGCCGAGCGGCGTCCTGTTCGAGATCGCCACGATCGGACCGGGCTTCGCCGCTGACGAGGACCAGGCGCACCTGGGCGAGTCGCTGTCGTTGCCGCCGGCGTTCGAACACCTCCGTGGCCAGCTCGGCGGCATCCTCACCCCCCTGCCCGACCCTCGCCGAAACCTTGTGAAGGGCGTCGTGCGATGAGCGGGCTCGACACTCTCACGTACCGCGTCCGCCCTTCCGCTGGGGAGCCCGAGGGGGCCCTGGTGCTGTTCCATGGGCGTGGATCGGACGAGCACGACCTGTACCGGCTGCTCGACGACCTCGACCCGGACCGCCGCCTCCTCGGCGTGACGCCGCGCGGCCCACTGTCGCTTCCGCCCGGCGGGGCCCACTGGTACGTCACCCGGCAGGTGGGCTACCCGGATCCCGAGACGTTCCATGCGACGGAGCGGCTGGTGTCGGCGTGGCTCGATGAGCTCGCTCGCTCCACCGGTATCCCCACGGAGCGCACGATCCTCGGCGGATTCTCGCAGGGTGCCGTCATGACCCACGCGTTGGGCCTCGGCACCGGCCGACCCCGGCCGGCGGCGATGCTGGCCTTCAGCGGCTTCATCCCGACGGTCGAGGGCTTCGACCTGGACCTTGCGGCGCCGCTGCCGCCGGTGGCCATCGGGCACGGGACCTACGACAACGTCATCTCCGTCGAGTTCGGGCGCCAGGCGAGGGACCGGCTCACCGCTGCGGGTACCGACGTGACGTACCGGGAGTCCCCGATGCGCCACGGCATCGACCCGGGCTTCCTCGACGAGCTCGTCGCATGGGTGGCTGCGGCGATCGACCGGGCGCCGGCCAGCGCCGGATGAGCATGGTGACAAGGTGAACGGGCACATCGTGTCGGTCAATATCGGGGCCGTCCGGGAGATCGTCTACCGCGGCCGTCCCCGCACGACTGCCATCTGGAAGCAGCCCGTGGCCGGGCGGCTGCCCGTGCTCGCCGAGCAGGTGAGCGGCGATCACCAGGCGGATCCCTCGGTGCACGGCGGGCCGGCCAAGGCCGTGTATTCGTATGCCGCCGAGGACTACGCCTGGTGGAGCGAGGAGCTCGGCGAGAGCCTTGGCCCCGGGACGTTCGGCGAGAACCTGACCACCGCCGGCGTCGACCTCAACGACCTGCGGATCGGCCAGGAGGTGCGGGCGGGGACTGCCCTTCTGCAGGTCACCGCACCGAGGTTCCCCTGCTGGAAGCTTGGCTTCCGGATGGGCACGCAGAAGTTTCCCCGGCGGTTCCTGGAGGCCGCCCGGGCGGGAACCTACTTTGCCGTCGTCGAGCAGGGCGACGTCGGGGCCGGCGACCCCATCGTGCCGTCACCGGCGCCTGCCCACCCCGTAACGGTCGGTCTGATCGCCCACCTCAACCACGCCGACCGGCAGCTTGCGGCCCTGCTCCTGGACGCGGTGCAGGTGGGCCTGTCGCCGGCCGAATGGGAGGCCCTGGTGGCGAGGTTCGACGTAGCGCGAGGGTGAGCCGCCATGGCGTTGCGCATTGACCACGTCGTCTGGGGAGCCGACGACCTCGACCGGGCCGCAGCGGAGGTGCAGGAACGCTACGGGCTGGCGTCGGTCCCGGGCGGGCGGCATCCCGGCTGGGGGACCGCCAACCGTGTCGTCCCACTCGGGGACAACTACCTGGAGTTGATCGCCGTGGTCGACCCCGACGAGGCGGCCGCCGACCCCGTCGGCAGGGGCTACGCACGGCTCATCCGGGCAGCCTCCGGCCTCATGCTGTGGTGCCTGGTCACCGACGAGCTCGACGCGGTTGCGGCCCGCCTCGGTCTCGACATCCAGGCGAAGTCACGGGTGCTCCCCGATGGCACCCGGGTCGGCTGGCGCTCGGCTGGCCTGCCGGCCGCCCTCGAGAACCCTTCGCTGCCGTTCTTCATCGAATGGGACGTCGCGCCGGAGCATCACCCCGGCCGCATGCATGCGCCCCACGCCGTGACGCCGCAGGGCATCGCGTCGGTGACGGTTGGCGCCGACCCCGAGGAGCTGTCCGCCTGGCTCGGGGGCGCCCCGCTGCCGGTGCACGTGGGTGGGCCGCCAGGGGTGAACGCGCTCGCCGTCGCCACCGTGGCCGGCGAGATCATGATCCCGTGACGTCCGCCCCCCGAGTCGGACGTACCCTGGCGCATCGAGCGGCGCCGGGGGGTGGGTTGGATTTTCCTCGGATACCGACGAGTTTTTGACCCACTGGTCCGGCAGATGCCGGAATCAATAGGTGGGGATCATGGCGGCAGACGTTGCCGCCGCCTCGTCCTGGGAGATGACCTTGCGGACGGCCCAGCTGATGGGTTCGCAGGGCATTCCGTCCGTGGCGTGATCGATGCGGTACCGCCCGTGCCTGCGGCCGGCTCCGCGGTGCGGCGCCATGAGCTCCAGCAGGCGTGCGGGCCCCGTCATCGACAGGACCAGGGCGGTCCGCGCGTCGATCGGCTCGTCGCTTGCCGCGGCCGCCCGGAGCCGTTCGATGGCCTCCTCCCGCCCGGCGACCCCTTCCGACAGCCCCGCCAGGACGGCATCCCAGGTGCCCCGCCCGAGGTGCCGGTGCAGCCCCCGATCCATGCCGGAGAGGATCGCCTTGATCTTCGGGCCCTTCTCGGCGACCACCTGGGCGGCCCCGGCCAGTGTCCCGGCACCAAGGGATGCGCCCGGAACGAGGACCATCGTGTCCCCCGGACGCAGCTCCGCCGCTCCCCTCACGACGAGGTCCCCAAGGAGGAGGCCGGCAAGGCAGGCGTTCAGGTGCTGGTGCGTGCCCAGGCCAGGGCTTCTCCTGCGGGGATTCATGGCGATCAATGCCAGCTCTTCGGCCATCAACATGGATGCACCTCACTGGTGTTTGGAATGACAGATTTGCACGCTGTTCCGTACTGCCACAAGGGTGCTAACCCGTCGTTGGAAAGAGGGGTGCCACCACCACCGTTCGTGCCGGCGTTCTTTCGGTTTAGTCCCAGAGGCTCGCGATGGCCCGGTCGAGGCGCTGCATCGCGGCCTGGTCCGGCACGTGGCGCAGCGACGGCCCGTCGCCTGGCCCTTCGGCCTCCGTGCCCGGAGCGTGGTCCTCGAGGCAGGCAAGGACCCCCGGCGTGAAGAACCGGCTCAACTGCCCGTAGCCATGCGGGTCCTCCTGCCCGAACCGCCGGTGGTGGTAGCGAAGGGGCAGGTAGGCGTAGAGGTGGTTGCGGGCCCTCGTCATCGCCACGTACAGCAGCCGCCGCTCCTCCTCGACCCCTTCGGCGTCGCCGGTGGCGAGGTCGGACGGGATGTTGCCGTCGGCGACATGGAGGAGGTGCACGATGTCCCACTCGCAGCCCTTCGCCGAGTGGATCGTGCTGATGGTGATGAAGTCGTCGTCAAGATGGGGCGGACCGGCCAGATCGCTCGTGGCCGCCGGCGGGTCCAGCGTGAGGTCGGCCAGGAACTGGCGAAGTGTCGACGCCCTGGCCGCTGCGAGCGTGAGCTGTTCGAGGTCCGCCCGGCGGGCCTCGACGTCGGTGTAGCGATGCTCGAGGCGAGGGTCGAGCCACCGCCGGGCTCGCTGCAGCGCCGGACCGGCCCGCTGCTCCCCGAGGGCCGCCGTCTCGGCAATCGTCCGGGCCAGGCCTCGCGCACCGGACCGGGCGTCATCCGAGACCGAGGCCAGGAGGCCACCCTCCGTCTCGCCGGCCTCTTCCAACGCGGCCACCGGCAGCATCGCGGCCACGAGGGTTCCCGTGACTCGCCGGGCCGTCGCCGGGCCGACGCCATCGAGGAACTGCAGGAGCCGGAACCAGGCAAGCTCGTCGTGGGGGTTCTCCGCCAGCCGCAGGAGGCACAGCAGGTCCTTCACGTGGGCCGCCTCCAGGAAGCGCAGCCCACCGTACTTCACGAAGGGGATGTTCCGGGCGGTGAGCTCCAGCTCCAGCAGGTCGCTGTGGTGGGCGGAGCGCACCAGCACGGCCTGAGCCCGCAGCGGCGTCGCCTGCTCGTGGTGCTCGAGGATGCGGGCGCAGACCTGCCGGGACTGGTCCGATTCGTCGTTGCAGCGCACGAGCCCGGGACGCCCCCTCCCCTCCCGGAGGGACCAGAGCTGCCTGGCGTGGCGCCGGGGGGCCTCGCCGATCACCGCATTGGTGACGGCCAGGATCGCCGGTGTGGACCGGTGGTTCTGCTCCAGGGCGACCGTCGCGGCCGAGAACCGCACCGGGAACTCCATGATGTTGCGATGCGTGGCGGCACGGAAGGAGTAGATCGCCTGGGCGTCGTCTCCCACGGCCGTTACCAGGGCACCGCCGCGGCCCATTCCCTCGAGCAGGTCGGCCTGCAGCGCATTGGTGTCCTGGTACTCGTCGACGAGGATGTGGTCGAACTGCGCCCGCAGCAGCACCGCGACGTCGGGGGTGTCCAGGAGCGCTCCCCAGCACAGCAGCAGGTCGTCGTAGTCGAGCACGCTGCGGCCGCGCTTGCGGGCGGTGTACGCCGCGAAGGTCTCCCGCATCTCGGCCCGCTCCTCGGCGCACCACGGGTAGTGGGCGCGGAGCATCGCCGACAGCGGGGTGCGGGTGTTGGTGCAGCGGCTCAGGATGTCGGCGAGGACCTCCTTGCGGGCTCGCCGCCGGGCACGGCGGCCACCGGGGCGACCAGCGAGGTCGGTCGGTTCTGCGAGCTCGTCGCGCACGAGGGCGAGCAGGTCCGCGGTGTCCGCCCGGTCGAGGACGGTGAAGCCGGGCGGTACGCCAATCGCCCGCCCGTGGCGGCGCAGGAGGCGGTTGGCAATGGCGTGGAAGGTGCCGCCCCAGGCCCGTGCGGCCACCTCCCGGCCCGTGACCTGCTCGGCTCGCTGCAGGAGCTCGGACGCCGCCCGCCGGCTGAACGTGAGCAGCAGGATGCGTTCCGGCGCGACGCCGGACGACACCAGATGGGCGAGACGGGCGGCCAGGGTCGTCGTCTTGCCCGTGCCCGCCCCCGCGGCAATCAGGAGGTTGCCCCCGTCGTAGGTGGCGGCCCGTCGCTGCTCGGTGGTCAGTCGGGCCAGGTCGAACATGCGTTCGAGCATACCCCACGCCGGGGTCTCCCCGGCGGAGGAGCGCCGAGTACGGCGGCGAGTTTCGGTCCTGCAAGTTCTACACTTTCTCTTGGTCTGTGGCCACAGATCGTGTGGCGGGGAGGCCCGTCGGGCCGCAAGAGCAGGAGGTGGGGAGCGCCGATGCGGACGGAACCACCAGCGCCGGCCTCGCCTGCGCGCAGCACCTCGGACCGGCTTGGCATCCTGCTGTGCCACGCCGGCGCGGCCGGTGACCTTCCCACCCTGGAGGAGGTCGTGGCCCACGCCCTGGAGTCCCTCGGCACCGTGCTCGGCGCGGGCCGCGGGGCCATCGCCCTTGCCGGTCCCAACGGCGGGCTGACCGTCGCCGGGTCCTGCGGCCTGTCGCCGCAGTCGCTCGCCGCCATCGCAGCCTTGCCCGTGAGCCCTCCCGACCCCAGCGCCGTGCTCGCTGCCCTCGCCGCCGACGGCGTCGAGGACGTGTCGGTCTGGCCGCTCCGGGCGGCCGGCCAAAGCGACGGAGACGACGGGAGCGATCCAGGCGTCGTCGGGTTGATGATCGCCTGCTACGACGCCCCGCAGCTCTGCGACGAGGACCATCGTCGACTGGCCGAGCTCCTCGCCACCCGGGTTGCCGCCGACATCTCCCGCCTGCGCAGGGGCGCTGCTGGCCGCCTGAGCGACGCCCAGCTCCGCGCCGTACTCGACGCAACGGGGGAGGGCATCATTGCCCGGGGCGCGGACGGGAGGCTGCTGTGGGCCAACCAGGAGGCGGCCAGGGTGCTCGGCAAGTCCTCGGTCGAGGAACTGCTGGCCACGCCGATCGACGAGGTGTCGGCGCCCTTCGAGGTCTTCGACGCCGCAGGTCGCCCCGTCACCTCGGAGAGCTTTCCCGGGCGCCGCGCGCTCGGCGGCGACGCCCCGGTCGAGACCATCTTTCGGTACCGGAACCGGATCACCGGCGACGAGCGCTGGGTGGCCGTCCGTGCGCAGGAACTGCTGGACGGGCGCCGGGAGCCGTTGGGATCGGTCACGGTGTTCCGGGACATCACGGTGCGACAGCGGGCGCTCCTCGCGCGGGAGGAGAGCGAGCAGCGGTTCGGTTTCCTGGCGGCGCTGGGGCCGCAACTGCTGGACGCCTCTCTCGACTACCGCGGCGTGCTGAAGCGGGTGGCAGAGCTGCTGGTGCCCACCCTCGGCGACTACTGCGCGATCAGGGAGGTGTCCGAGGACGGCGCCGTGCGCCGCCTCGCGCTCTGCCACGCCGACCCTGCGAAGGCGGAACTGGTGTCCAGGATCGAGTCCTACCCGCTGCGGGGCCAGGAGATGTTGTCGCGTGCCCTCCGGGAGGGACGCTCGGTCCTCGTCCGTGACGTCACCGACCGGCACGTCCGTGCGGCCGCAGCGGACGAGGAGCATTACTCCCTGTTGAAGAAATTGAACATCCGTTCCGTGTTGACGGTGCCGGTACGGGCGCGGGAGCGGACGGTCGGTCTCATCCTCCTGGTCAGTGCCGAGTCCGGCCGTCGCTACGGCCTCGACGACACGCTGCTTGTCGAGGACGTGGCGCACCGAGCCGGCCTCGCCATCGACAACGCCCGGCTCTTCGAGGAGGAGCGGCTTGCCAGGTCGCTGGCCGAGCAGACCCGCTCCGAGATGGCGCTCCTGCTCGATGTGAGCCAGGTCCTCTCGTCGTCGCTCAACTACGAGGAGGGCCTGGACCGCCTGGCCCGGGTCGCCTCGTCCACGCTCTGCGACCTGTGTCTGATCGACCTGCTCGATCCCGAGGACGGCTCGATCCGCAGGGTGGCGGCCCAGGCTGCCAACGCCGAGCGCCAGCCCCTCGCCGACCTGCTTCGCGGGAAGTACCCGCTCGATCCCACGGGAAGGCACCCGGCCGTCCAGGTGATGCAGACCGGGGAGCCGGTATGGGCCCGGGAGATGGAGGAGGGCTGCATCGCAGCCGCCACCCGGGACGACGAGCACCGGCGGGTCATCGAGGCCCTTGGCTTCCTTTCCTACATCAGCGTGCCGCTGGCCGCCCGGGGGCGTACCCTCGGCGCCCTGACGCTGATCGCCACGACGGATTCGGGCCGGCGGTATGGACCGCATGACGTGGCCCTGGCGGACGACCTTGCCCGCCGGGCGGCGCTGGCGCTCGACAACGCCCGCCTCTACCAGCAGACGGAGATCCAGAAGGCCCTGCTCAGCTCCCAGGCCGAGGCCACGATCGAGGGAGTGCTCGTCGTCTCGGCCAGCGGGAGGATCGTCTCCTTCAACAGCCAGCTTGCCGAGATGTGGTCGATCCCGCAGGACCTCCTGGAGGCCGGGGATGCCGATGCCCTCCTCGAGTGGGTGACCAGGATGGTCGAAGATCCGGAGGGGTTCGCCGCCAGGGTCCACGACCTACGGGCGCACCGGGCGGAATCGAGCCGGGACGAGATCCGGCTGGTCGACGGACGGGTCTTCGACCGCTGGAGCGCCCCGCTCATGGGCGAGGACGGCATCTACCGAGGGCGGGCCTGGTACTTCCGGGACGTCAGCGACCTGAAGCAGGCCCAGGAGGAGCGCAACCGGCTGTACGAGGCCGAGCTGGAGGCGCGCCTCGAGGCGGACCGGGGCCGGACACGCCTGGCGTTCCTCCTGGAGGCGAGCACCCTGCTGACCCGGGCCATGGACGTCGACGCGGCATTGAACGGGCTCGCCGAGCTGGTCGTCGGCTCGCTTGCCGACTGCTGCGCCATCGACCTCGTCGGCGAGGACGGGACCATCGTGAGAGCGGCCTCCGCCTCGAAGCGGGGCGTCGAGATGGGCGGTGGGTTGGTCGCCGCTGGGGTCATCCGTTCTCGCCGGCCCCTGCTCGTGCCCGAGGTGGCGCAGTCGCCTCCCGACCTTCTCAAGGCGTTCACGGGGTCTCGCATCCTGTCCTACGTCGGCATCCCGCTCGTGGCGCGCGCACGGATGGTGGGATGCCTCAGCCTCGCCCTTGTCTCCGCGGGTGTGCGGCGCTTCGGCCCGGATGACCTCGCCCTGGCGCAGGATCTCGGCCAGCGGGTGGCCCTGGCGCTCGACCGCTCCCGGCTGTTCCAAGCCCAGCGCCACATCGCCATGACCCTGCAGGCGAGCCTGCTGCCGCCCGGTCTCCCGGAGATCCCCGGCGTTGAGATCGCGGCCCGCTACCGCCCCGCCAGCGGGAGCTCCGATGTCGGGGGGGACTTCTACGACGTCTTTGGCGTCGGCGAGGGAGCCTGGGCGGTCGCCATCGGGGACATCTCCGGCAAGGGGGTGGAGGCGGCGTCGCTGACGGCCCTCGCCAGGTACACGGTCCGGGCGGCGGCGAAGGAACACCGCAAGCCGCGGGAGATCCTGCTGCGTCTCAACGAGGCCGTGACGGACGAGCGTCCGACCAGTCGCTTCCTCACCATCGCCCTCGGCAGGCTCCGCTGGCGCGCGAGTGGGCTGCGTCTCACGGTGGCCTGTGGCGGCCACCCGCCGCCGCTGCTGCTGCGCGCCGGCGGGACCGTCGAGCGGGCTGCCCGGCCGGGCACGCTCATCGGCTTCCTGCCCTCGCCGGAGCTGCCGGAGAAGGTCAACGAGTTGAAGGTCGGCGATGTGGCCCTGTTCTTCACCGACGGACTCACCGACGTCCGCGGCCCCTCGGGCACCTTCGGAGAGGAGCGCCTCGTTGCCCTCCTCCAGCGCTGCGAGGGCCTGGGAGCCGAGGAGATCGCCTCGACGCTCGAAAACGCCGTCCTGGCCCTCCAGGCGGGGGAGCCCCGCGACGACCTCGCGATGCTTGTGCTCAGGGTCGTGGGACCGGTGCCATGAGCAGACCGCCGCCATGAGGGGTCGGTTCGGCTGCGAGCGGAGCGTGATGGCGGAGGGCCTCGTGGCGCTGCGCCTGTCGGGTGAGCTCTACATCGAGACCGTTCCGATCTTCGAAGCCACGATGGAGCAGGTCCTGGCCGACGCCCCCGCGACGGCGGTGCTGGTGATGCAGGGCCTGGAATTTCTTGACTCGACGGGCCTCAGAGCGATCCTGGAGGCGCACGAACGTCTGAGGGACCGGGGGGGCCAGCTCGTCCTCACCCATGGCCGTCCCAACGTGCAGCTCCCCTTTGTCATCACCGGTCTGGACGCTCATCTGAGCTTTATCGACACTCTGGCCCAGTTGACAGGTGACGAAGGGGGTACATAAGCAGAGTGAACGCCGCGCCGTCGATCCACCTGTTCCTGGGACCGGATGCCAGTGCCCCGAGGCGCGCGCGCCGCGTCCTCCGCTCGGAGCTGGGCAGCGTCCTCGAGGCCGACATGCTCGACCAGGCCATGCTGCTGGTCAGCGAGCTGGTCACCAACAGCGTCCGCCATGGGGGCCTCCGCCCCGACCAGGAGATCGAGTTGACGGTCCGAGCGTCCACGGACCTCCTGCGGGTCGAGGTCGCAGAGCCGGGGGAAGGCTTCGAGGTCGCCTCGACCCCTCTTCCCCGCGGGGGCATCCCGGCGGGTGGGTGGGGGCTCTACCTTGTCGACCGTCTCTCGAGCGCCTGGGGCGTCGAGGGCGGCGACGTTACGAAAGTCTGGTTCGAAATGGGCAAGCTCAGCGGTTGAGCGTACGTTCCAACCCCCGTCGAGCTGCGAATCCCCCCTGGCACGTGGAACCTGGCTCGTGGAACGCTCCGAAACGGGCAACCAAAGGAAAAGAAAAACCCAAGAGGCGCCGGTGACGGCGCCTCTTGGGGAACTCCGTGCCGCACAAGCTGCGGCTGGCTACCAGCGATACCAGCGCCGCTCCGGTCCGTGGGCGATGAGGCCGACCAGCCAGACCACGAGGGCAATGGCGGCGACCCACCACAGGACGTGCAGGGTGAACCCGGCGCCGAACAGCAGTAGCGTAATGATAAGAAACGCTACAAGCAATCCCATATCCCCTCCCTTATTCCGCTTACCGCTGTACTGCCAGACTTCATATCGTTCGGATACTAATTACCCATCCTGCAGGCAAAGTATTCCTACAGATCCTGCCGTGAGCGCGGTGCGAGGACCGCTCCCACCTATCCCTTGGGATTACTTATCCCTTGGGATTGGTTCCGGTGACCGGCTCCTGGGGGTCGATGGAGGTGTCGTCCCGGGCGTCGGAGGTCCCGTGAGGCCGGCCGGCAGGGGTGTCGTCGTGGCCGGTCTGGGCGCGTCCGGGCTCCCTGCCTTCCTCCTCGACAATCTCTTCGCCTTTGCGGACACCGGGGACGTGCGCGGGGGCTTCCTGCTCTGCCATATGAGTTCTCCTTTCTTCCTCGTCTTGCCAGACGGTCTACCCGCGGTTAACAAGCCCTAAACAAAGAGTCCAGATCGCGCTAATGGAAGATTCGCCTGCGGAAGGGTGGAAAATTGGGCAGCCGAAGTGCGTTTAAGATTCGGGCTTGCGGGCAGTGGTATGCGCGGCCTCCCACAGCCCTCGCTTGTACCCTCGCCATGCCGCGATGGAGCCGGTGACGTTGGTGTGCTGGACGTCGGTGCGGATGCCGAGGCGATGCAGGACGGTGGCCCCCGGCAGGGCGGCGAGGCTCATCCAGTACAGCCGCCGGCCCGAACGGATGCCCGTGGACGTGACGTCCTCCATGCGGACCTCGGTGAACCCGGCCCCGGAGACGAAGGCGAGGAACTGCTCCGTCGTGGGCAGCGGTGGCATCACCCAGGCGTCGTACCAGACCGCCATCATCCGCCGCTCCTCCTCGTTGGCGGGCGTCCGCTTGAGGTAGACGTCCCGCACCACGAGTCGTCCGCCCGGCTTGAGCAGCCGGTAGGCCTCGGCCAGGGTGTCGCGCTGGTCGGGGGAGTGGGCGATGCTCTCGCAGGCCCAGACGACGTCGAAGCTCTCGCCGGCCAGGCCGGTGTTCTTGTAGTCGCGCTGCAGGATCGTCACCCGGTCGTCGAGGCCGCGCTGGTGCACGAACCTGCGGGCGTGGCCCACCTGCTCCGGCGAGACGTTGACGCCGACGACAGTGGCACCTCGCTCGGAAGCCAGCCAGATCGACGAACCCCCGACGCCGCAGCCGGCGTCGAGCACCCGGTCGCCGGGGCCGATCCTGACCGCATCCGCCATGACCTCGTTCGTGCGCAGCAGGGACTGGGCGTGGGTGCGCGTGGTCTCGTCCCAGTACCCGAAATGCATGCCGAGGTTGTTGCGGTTGATCCAGAAGAAGCGGTAGTCGAGCCAGCATTCGCGGTAGTAGCGGGCGATGGCCTGCTGGTGGTCGTCCAGCTCGATCTCGGCGACAGGCTCCATGGGGCTGGATTGTAGTGCGGGGGTGAATGGTCGTGCGCCCGCTGCTTCGGGAGCCGCCGCCTCAGGAGCCGCCGTTTCAGGAGAAGAGGTCCGCCATCGGGGTCGCCGCGGCGGAGTTGCCCAGGCGCGGCAGGCCCCAGGCGTCTTCGATGGTACGGAGCAGCGAGTAGTGGTCGTAGGGGAGGGAGGAACGGTACCCCTTCCTGACGCCGGAACCCGCCGCGACCATCGTCACCTGGCCTCCGCCGTGGATGTTGCTCGTCCCCTCGTCCCAGACCAGGAAGAGGGCGCCATCGGGGCCGAGGGTTCCCAGGAGTTGCGGCACGATCCCGGCGAGGTACGCGTCGCCCGTGGACACCGGGCAGTCGTGCATGTCGTTGCAGAGGTTCGGGGTCAGCCAGGTGAAGGAGGGGAGGGCCCCGGCGGCGATGTCGCCGGGGAGCTGACTGCCGGGCACGACGTTGTTGCAGGAGCCGGCCACGACGCCGTTGTAGTAGACGAAGGGGTCGTGGTGCACCACGTACTGACCGCTGTCGCCCTGCGCACAGGGTCCCGGCATGTCCTCCATGTACGCCCTCCAGCCGATACCGGCCGCGGCCATCTCCTCGACGACGCTGCGGCCCCCGGTGCAGGACGCCCCCGGTGAGCAGTCGGTGGTCACCCCGAACGTGGACCCGCCGGTGAGGGCGAGGTAGTTGGGCAGGGACGGATGGCTCACTGCGTCGTACTGGGTGGCCAGCGCCCCCCCGGCCGCCAGGCTGTTGATGTACGGGGCGCTCGGGTCGCCGATGATGCTGCTGAACTCCTCGTTCTCCATGAGGATGACGATCACCTTGGAGAAGTGGGGGATGACCGGCTTCGGCGAGGTCGTGGTGGGCGAGGGGACGGGCGTGGGCGTCCGGCCCGGCGCCGGGGTGGATGTGTGCTGCGCGACGGGCGTACCGGCAACGCCCGGCGCTGCACGGGCCGGCCCGGCCGCGACCGGCGTTGCCCCTCCGGCGGCGGCCGGCGGGGAGGTGTGCCCGATCGAAGACGTCGGCGTCCTGGACGCCCGTGTGGCGGCCCCGGCGGAACCCGACGCCGACGGTTCCGGCGCCGGGGTCGCCAGGGTGCCGGGCGACGGGGTGACCACCGCCCGGGTCAGCTTCGGGAAGGGTGCCCCGCACGCCACGAGCACGAGGGTGCAACCGAACA
>DASXNO010000316.1:0-6457 GCA_036495025.1 Actinomycetota bacterium
GCGAGCCCCGCGGCGAGCCCGACCGACGTCTCGACGGCCGACGACACCACGGCCGGCAGGCCGATCGCCTCGGCGATCTCCAGCGCCCGCCCCACGCCCCCGAGCGGCTGCACCTTGAGCACGATCAGGTCGGCGACCTCGTGGAGCCGCAGGTGGTGCGGGTCCTCGGAGAGGCGAACGAGCTCGTCCGCGGCGAGGGGGACGTCGACCAGCCGGCGAAGGCGGGCCATGTCGGCGGCGCTGCCGACCGGCTGCTCGACGTATTCGAGGTCGAACACGGCGAGGCAGCGGATCTGACGTGCCGCCTCGTCGAGGTCCCACCCGGCGTTGACGTCCAGGCGGATCTTGCCCCCCGGGCCGAGGGCGGCGCGGACCGCCTCAACCCTGGCGGCGTCGTCGCCCTCGCCCACCTTCACCTTGGCGGTCGTACACCCGGACCCGGCAACGATCGCATGGGCACGCTCCGGGGAGGTCGCCGGCACGGTGACGTTGACGGGGATCGAGGACCGCACCGGCGGTGGCCACACCCCCGTGGCGGCCTCGGTTGCCGCCGCCCGCCAGTGGCGGGTGAGCTCCGGGCCGTACTCGGGGAAGGGCGAGAACTCCCCCCACCCGGCTGGACCGGAGACGAGGATCCCCGAGCGCCGGGTGACCCCGCGGAAGGGCAGGCGCAGAGGGATCTCGAACGTCCTCAGGTCCACGACCACCACAGGCCCAGGGCCAGCAGGACCCCGAAGACCAGTTGCAACCGGGCGGTCCCGACGAGGCCCCTGATGAGACCCGGGCCGTCCGACCGGCTCCTGACCAGGCGGAGCGGCGCGAGGGCCAGGGGAAGCGCCGCCAGGGCGAGGAGGGGGCCGGCCCGGCGGAAGCCGGCAGCGATGGCCACCGTCCCGGCGAAGGACAGCGCGAACAGGCCACCGAAGACGGCCCTGGCCGCGCGGGGGCCGATCCGCACCGCCATGGTGCGCTTCCCGGCCCTGGCGTCGGTGTCGATGTCACGGATGTTGTTCGCCAACAGGAGGGCCGAGGCGAGCAGCCCGACCGGGACGGCCACGGCAAAGGCAAGCGCAGTCAGATGCCGTGTCTGGACGTAGGTGGCCCCCACCGTGCCGACGACCCCGAAGAACGCGAAGACGAAGAGCTCGCCGAGTCCGAGCGATGCAAAGGGTCTCGGTCCGCCGCTGTAGCCGAGGGCGGCCGCGAAGCAGCACAGGCCGACGACGATCACCTGGGGCCCGAGGACGGACGCGAGGGCCAGGCCGGGCACCGATGCCACCGCCAGCGCCACCCCGGTGGCGAGGCGCATCTGGCCCGGGGTGACGAGGCCGCCCGAGGTGACGCGTCGGGGTCCGGTGCGATGGACCGTGTCGACACCCTTCACGGCGTCGAAGTAGTCGTTGGCGTAGTTGACCGCCACCTGCACCGCCACGGAGGCCACCATCGCGGCTGCGAAGCGCCAGGCGATGAAGCTGCCCGCAGCGGCGGTCCCGACGAGCACGCACACGACGCCGGCGCCGAGCGTCTTGGGGCGGGCGGCCTCCCAGAAGAGGGCGACCATGCCCGGCTTCCCCACGTCCGGCCTCCCCGGCCTCCCCACGCCGGTCCTTACGGTCGCCGGGGGAAGGTGTCGAATCGCGGCTTGCGCTTCTCGAGGTAGGCGTTGCGGCCCTCCTGCGCCTCCTCGTTCATATAGAAGAGGAGGGTGGCGTCGCCGGCGAGCTGCTGGATGCCGGCCAGGCCGTCGGTGTCGGCGTTGAAGGCGGCCTTGAGCAGGCGGATGGCGAGCGGGCTCATCTCGAGGATGCGCCGGGACCAGGCGACTGTCTCCTCCTCGAGGTGGTCGAGGGGCACCACCTTGTTGACGAGGCCCATCGCCAGGGCCTCCTCTGCGTCGTACTGCTCGCAGAGGAACCAGATCTCCCGGGCCTTCTTCTGGCCGACCTGCCGGGCGAGCAGGCAGGCCCCGTAGCCCCCGTCGAACGAGCCGACCTTCGGTCCCACCTGCCCGAAGCGCGCATTGTCGGCGGCGACGGTCAGGTCGCAGACGATGTGCAGCACGTGGCCGCCGCCGATCGCGTAGCCCGCCACCATGGCGATGACCGGCTTGGGCAGCCGCCGGATCTGGACCTGCAGGTCGAGGACGTTCAGCCGGCCGATCCCTGCCTCGTCGATGTAGCCGTCGTCACCCCGGACCCGCTGGTCGCCACCGGAGCAGAAGGCCTGCGTCCCTGCGCCGGTGAGGATGATCACCCCGATCGAGGGGTCGTCACGGGCGCGGTCGAAGGCATGCGACATCTCGACGACGGTCCGCGGCCGGAAGGCGTTGCGGAGCTCGGGCCGGTTGATGGTGATCTTGCCGATCCCGGCCGGAACCGATGTTTCGTAGAGGATGTCGGTGTAGTCTCCCGAACGTTCCCAATCCATGAGTGATAACTCCTAAAGTAAATGCTCGGACGATCCCGGGAAGGCTAGCAAACCGATGGGCGAAGCGCTCGTAGCGGTCCGGCTGGCGTTCGACGCCGCCTTCACCACCACCATCGACGCCGTGTGGGAGGCGGGCGACGCCGTCCTGCCGGTCCACCCCGACCTCCCCGGCCCCGAGGTGGAGGCACTGCTCGGTGCCCTGCGGCCGGGCTTCCTCGTCGACGCATCCGGCGTCCGCCGGCTCCCCGGCGCCGCACCGGTCGAGCCCGGCACCGCCCTCGTCGTGCCGACCTCGGGGACCACCGGCACGCCGAAGGGCGTCGTGCTCACCCACGACAACCTGTCGGCCTCCGCCCTCGCCACCGCCGCCCGGCTGGGGTTGGGTGCGGGGGACCGGTGGTTGTGCTGCGTGCCGCCGAGCCACATCGCCGGGCTCATGGTCCTGGTACGGGCTCGTCTCGCTGGCAGCGCGGTGGTGCTGCATCCCCGCTTCGATCCTGCGGCGATCGCCGCCGACGAGTCGACCGACATCATCTCCCTCGTGCCGACGATGCTGCGCCGGCTGCTGGGGGCCGGGGTCGACGTCGCAAGGTTCCGGTGGATTCTCCTCGGCGGCGGCCCTGTGCCCGCTTCCCTCGTGGCGGCCGCCACGGTCGCGGGCGCACGGGTGGTGACCACCTACGGCATGACCGAGACCTGTGGCGGCGCGGTGTACGACGGCGTCCCGCTGCCGGGCGTGCGGGTGGCCATCGGCCAGGACGGGACGATCGCCCTGGCGGGACCGATGGTGATGCAGGGCTACCGGCTCCGTCCGGAGGAGACGGCGGCGGCCTTGAGCGACGGCTGGTTCCTGACATCCGACGTCGGCGAGCTGGATGCCTCGGGACGGCTCCGCGTGCTGGGGCGCCGGGACGACCTCATCATCAGCGGCGGCCAGAAGGTCCTCCCCGCCGAGGTGGCCAGCCTGCTCATGGAGCACCCGGCGGTGGCGGACGCTGCGGTGGCCGGTCGCCCCGACGACGAGTGGGGGCAGGCGGTGGCGGCGGTCGTCGTCCCGGCCCCCGGCGCCGCGCCCACGCTGGCGGAGCTGCGGGCCTTCGTCGCCGGCCGGCTGGCTCCCTACAAGGCGCCCCGCTACCTCGTCATCGTGCCCGAGTTGCCCAGGGGGCCGACGGGCAAGCCGGTGGGCCTCGAGGGGCTCGTCGCCGGGGGGACGTAGCGTGCTCTGAAGAAGCCCCGGATCGGGTCCCGGATGGCCACGTTGTGGGTGATCGGGGTCCTCTCGGAGGGGTGGCTGAGGTCCAGCGAGAGGCTGCACTCGTCGGCGGCGGCGGGATCGGTGTTGGGGTCGTAGAGGCGGAGGGTCAGAAGGGATCCCTCGACGTCGTAGGCGTAGGCGAGGGCCTGGTGGCACCGGCCGAGGTCCCTGGGGTTGACGGATCGCACGGTGACGAGGCCGAGCGGGCACGGGTGCCCGGCGTCGATGTCGTCCCGGATCCGCGGCCACTCCTCGTTGACCGTGCGCCAGGCGATGCCGTGGCGGGCCAGCCCCAGCAGGGACTGGTCAGCGTCCGGGAGGTTCATCCAGCCGTAGTACTTGAGGACGCCGCCCGGGATGTCGAAGCTGTCGAAGAGCCTGCTGACGATGTAGCGGTAGAGCGGCGTGCCCGCGGCCGGACGGGGGCCGGCCGGGACCGGGATCCCGGCCTCGAAGAAGTCCCGCACCGCGTAGACCATGCCACCGCAGAGGCCGTTGCTGGCATCGCCGATCCTGAGGCTCGCCGCTCTCCCCGGTAGTGGGAGGTTGATGACGAGGTCGGGCTGGGAAGGCCAGTCGTTGGTGAAGGGCAGTGAGTCCCGGCTGGCAACAAAGTTCGGAACCGCCTTCCCCGCCATGGTGCTTCCTCCTTGGTGCGATGCTCGGTGCGATGCCGGTTGCGATGCTCGTGCGATCCAACCTGGGCGGACACGCCATGAGATGCTACGGCGCTATGAGCCCACCCAAGAGATCGGCAAGCTCGTTTGGCAGCGGGGCCGGCGGCAAGGCCTCGACCGCCCCGGCCGCGCCCGCCCGGAGGAAGCCACAGGCTCCTCGTGCAAAAGCGTCCCCCAAGCCTGCGTCGTCGCCGTTCATCACCGCCCTCGCGGAGCTGTTGCGCTCCCGCAACCTCGAGATCCCGCCCGGCCTCCTGGAGGCCCCGCCCGAGGCGTATGCCGGCCAGACCGAAGCCGTCGTCCAGACCATGGCGCGGCTGAGGGACGAGGACCTGGAGGAGCGTGCGGGCAAGGTGGCGGGGTGGGGGCGGCGCCAGGCCGAACGGGCCGAACGGGCCTGGGAGTCCTCGCCCCTCATCGGCGAGCTGCGCCGCCGCGGCCTCCCCGAGCCGGCACGGCCCACCCGCGTGGTGGGGGCCTCCTTCTCGCTCAAGAAGCCGCTCGCCGAGTGGACCGACGAGGAGCTGGAAGAGGCCGTCGCCACCTGGACTCGCCTGGCTTCCGGGGACGGGGGCCGCAGCTAGCTCCTAGCCATCCTTCTTTGCGAATGTGACTCCGCATAGCGGGCTCAGACTCGCAAAGATTCTCCCAAAACGTGCGCCGACGCGTACTCCGCCTCTCCACGGGGGATGCGGCGCTTCAGGAGGTCCTGGCTCTCCACGCTCGCCGTCAAGCCCTCCTTGCCGAGCGGGGGGTCGACCCTGCAGCACTCGCCGGAGAGAAGGCCCGGCGAGCGGCACGGGGCTGAACCCCTATTACCTCGCCGATACGTCGGCATTGGGACGCCTCAAGAAGCCTGCCGTTGGTCCTCGCCTGCGTCCATTGCTCGAAGCCGGTCTCGTCGCCCGCTGCACACCAACGGATCTGGAGGCCGGCTTCGCGTCACGCGGGTCGAGCGACTACCGGGCGATGCGTCTGGCCCGAAGTTCGTGGCCCTTCGTTGCGATGGATCAGCGGGTCCTCGACAGGGCCGTCCAGGTCCAGGACCGGCTGGCCGAGCAGAGCCAGCATCGCGGAGCCAAGATCGCTGATCTCCTGATCGCCGCTGCGGCGGAGCACGCCGGACTGGTTGTGCTCCACTACGACCACGACTTCGATCTCATCGCCTCCGTGACGGGCCAGCCTGCGGAATGGGTGGTCCCGGCCGGATCGGCTGACTGAGGCCACTGCTGGGCCTTCTCCAGTTCGGGGCTCCATCCGGCTGCCTCCAACCGACTCCGCACGCGGGTGACCTCCTTTCGTTCTCCACCGAGTGAGACACGAAAACCGTGGCTCCCACGGATTGGGTTCGGCCACGCTCCGGGCCGTGCGCCGGTCAGCGTGAGCCGGGGGGCGCCGGGTCGAGGAAGACGGCATGGACCGGCTCGAACTCCGAAATCCAGCTGGGCACCCCCGCTCGGATGGTTGCATCGTCCGCCTCGGTGTAGTCGGGAGGCGCCTGATCGCCCCCGGGTACGTTCCCGACGAAGAACTCTGCGGACGCCGCTTCCATGTCGAGCCGGGCACGGGGAACAAACGGGAGGCTGAGCGACCACACACCGTCCTTGGCGACCGGTTCCGAGCCGACGACGGTCCATGCAGTGAACGCCCCTCTCGGCTCTCCTCTCCACGAGAAGCTGCGGACTCCATGCGCGCCGAGGACTGCGGTGTTCCCCATCTGCATCTGCAGCGCCCCCCGACAGTCGAAGAGCAGCCAGGCCGTGGAGCGGACTACGTCGAGGCGCACGTCGACGAGCTGGGCCTCCTGCAGCGCATCGCTCTCCGTCAGTGGGTCCGCCTCGGGCATGGCCGCGTACTTTCGGCGACGGGGGTCCATGAGAAGTGCCTCGATGCTCAGCAGATCAGCCCCGCCAGTCGCTTCCCCTCCGTCACTCATGCTTCTCCCGAGCGAGTCAACCAGCATCCGATGGATCGGATGTCCCGCCAGGCCGGGGTTCCCTCACTCGGCTCTGCAGTTGCTCCCAGTACCGTGGTTTCATCCCCATGAGCCGGCTCAGCTCCTCGATCTCGGCAACGATGGCCGGGTCAATGCCGA
>DASXNO010000317.1:0-6732 GCA_036495025.1 Actinomycetota bacterium
GGCGCTCATGGCCGACGGGGAGGTCGCCGGCATGGTGCTCGAGCCGCCGGACATCCTGGGGCCGCTGGCGATGAGCGAGTCGCAGGTGATCATCCGGGTGGCGATCAAGACCCAGCCCGGACGCCGGGCCACCGTCGCCAGGGCCTACCGCCACGAGGTGAAGGGCGTCCTGGAAGAGTCCCAGATCCCGATCTCGAGCCCCTCGTCGATGATGATTGTCGAATCCGATGGCAAGGTGCTCAGCATGTCGGCGCCCTCCGGGGACGGGTCGGGATCCGGCTCCGGTCAGCGGACGGTGTCCGGTGGCTCGGCTGGTTCGGCTGGCTCGGCTGGTTCGGCTGGCGCGTCGGGATCGGCTGGCTCGGAGTCGGATGCCGGGCGGGATGCCGACGACGTGCCCCAGTTCTGGAGCCACTGAGCGGCTGTTCCCGGCAGCCGGCCTTCGGCGAGGCCTCAGAGCACCCGCCTTGCCCCGTCGGCGATGGCGACCGCGAGCACCCGGTGGTTGCCCGTGTCGGCGACGATGAGCTCCGCTGGGCCGGCCTTGCTCATCGCCAGGCCCTCGGGCTCGAGGAAGGCGGGGGCATGTGGCTGCGCGGGTGCGAGGCGGCTTCCGGGGAGCGGGTCGGGATCGAGCTCGGAGCCATCTCCGCCGGCCAGGGTCTCGCAGAATCCGCTGACCGGATCGACCCGGCGGAGCTTGTGGTTGAACGTGTCGGCCACGTAGACAGCACCCCCACCGGCCGTCAGACCAATGGGGTGCTGGAGTTGGGCGGCCGGGCCGGCGCCGTCGCGGTCCCCGAAGTCGAAGAGGTCGCCCGCCCCGCAGACCGTCCGGACCCGAGGCCGTCGGTCCAGGGCCGAGATGGCCCGGATGCTGGAGGTCTCGGCGTCGGCGACGTAGAGCACGCCGTCCATCAGGGCCAGGCCGCTCGGCTGTGCGAACCACGCCTCTCCGGCCTCGCCGTCCCGGCCCCCCTCGACGCGGGTCCCGGCAAAGGGCGCCGCCTGGGAGGTGGCGGGGTCGTAGACCCAGATCTGATGCGTGCCGGCGTTGGCGACGAACAGCCGCCGGCCGTCCCAGGCGAGCCCCCAGGGTGACCGCAGCGGAGGCCCGGCGACCAATGTCAGCGCGGGGGGCTTGCCGGTGTCAAGGTCGAGGGTGCGGAGGGCGTGGTTGCCGGTGTCGGCGATGTACAGCGTGCCGCCGGCGAGGGCCAGGCCCGAGGGACGGTTGAGCTCGCCGGCGCCCAGGCGCAGCAGCTCGGCACCCTCGGGGTCGAGGACGACGACCTCGTTGTGGCCGGTGTCGGCCACGAAGATGCGCCCGTCGGCGGCCGTGGCGACCGCTCCGGGGTAGCGGAAGCGATGCTGGGACTCTCGTTCCCGCTGCAACGGCAGGGGGCGGGGGGCCAGCGTGCCCTGCGCCCGGGCCTCCGCGATCACCTGGCGGAGCGCCCGCAGCAGTCCCTGGGGCTCGGGCTCGCCAGGGATCGTGGCGAGGATCGACCCGTCGGGGCCCACGACGACCAGGGTCGGCCAGCCCCGGACCCCGAAGCTTTCCGTGATCTCGCTGTCGGGATCGAGGACCTGGGGGTGCGTGATCCCCAGGCGTCGCACCGCTTCCGAGACGAGGCGAGGATCCCGCTGGGCAGGGAACTTCGGAGAATGCACCCCGACGACGGCGAATGCCTCGTCGTCGAGCTCCCGGTCGACCGCTGCCAGCACGGGCAGCGTGTGCAGGCAGTTGATTCAGCCGAAGGTCCAGAAGTCGAAGAGCACGATCCTGCCGCGCAGGTCGTCGGTGGTCAGCGGCCGCTCGACGTTCAGCCAGACCGCATCGGTCGGGAGTGCGGGTGCGTGGATAGCCAAGGGTGTCTCCTCCAGACGTTGGGAGTCCTGTATACCTTGGCGGTGAACGCGGTCGTCATCGGGGCTGGCCACAACGGCCTGGTCGCTGCCTGCTACCTGGCGAAGGCCGGCGTCCGGGTCACGGTGCTGGAGCGGGCCCCGATCGTGGGGGGCGCGGCCGTGACCGAGCAGATCATCCCGGGGTTCTCCGTGTCCACCGCCTCGTACTCGTTGAGCCTCCTCCGCCCCGACATCGCGTCGGACCTGGGGCTGGCGGGGCTGGGGCTTCGTCTCCTCCCGAAGGACCCCCAGCTCTTCGTGCCCCTCACGGGGTCGGGCGGTGGCAGGCCGTCGTCGTTCTTCGTGTGGCGGGATGCCGCCCGGACGGGCTCGGAGCTTCGGGCGGTCCACCGGCCCGACGGCGACGCCTACCCCCGCTGGCTGGCCTTCTGGGAGGAGGCGGTGTCGGTGTTCCGGCCGCTCGTCGAGGACCCCGACCCCCCGGCGCCTGCCGAGATCGAGGCGGAATTGGGCCGGCGGGGCCGTTCCGAGTTGTGGCACCTTGCGGTGGCCGGGAGCGCCGAGGAGTGCGTGTCGGCCTTCTTCGAGTCCGAGGAGGTGCGGGGGGCATTCGCGTCGCAGGGGGTCATCGGGACTGCGGCATCGCCTCGTCATCCTGGGACTGCCTGGATCCTCACCTACCACCAGCTTGGCGGGGAGCTCGTCGGCGCCGACGGGACATGGGCCTACGTGCAGGGCGGCATGGGCTCGGTGACGCGGGCGCTGGCGACGGCGGCAGCCCGGGGGGGAGCCGTCATCCGGACGGAAGCCGCGGTGACCTCGGTGCTGGTCGACGACGGGCGGGCGGTGGGCGTGCGCCTCGAGGGCGGCGAGGAGCTGCGGGCCGACGCGGTGCTCTCGAACGCCGATCCCCTGCGGACCTTCCTCGGCCTACTGCCGGCCGGGACGCTTCCGGGTCCGTTCGAGGAGCGGGTCCGCGCGTGGCGCACCGACGGCGCAGTCGTGAAGGTCAACCTTGCCCTCGCCGAGCTGCCGGAGTACACAGCCCGCCCGGGGCGGGGGCCGCAGCACGAGGGGACCCTCGAGATCTCACCGTCGATCGGCTACCTGCACCGGGCGTGGGAGCAGTCGGCTGCGGGGTCCATGTCCTCACAGCCGTTCATGGAGGTGTTCCTTCAGACCGCCGTCGACCCAGCGCTGGCTCCCAAGGGGCGCCACGTCGCGTCGGCGTTCACGCAGTACGCCCCGGCGTCGGGGGTGCTCGACCGGGCCATTGCGCTCGAGTCCGTGCTGCGGACCCTCGGTGCGTACGCGCCGAACCTGCCCGGGGCCGTCATCGGCGCGCAGGTGCTGGGCCCGGACGACCTCGAGCGCCGGTTCGGGCTCACCGGCGGCGACATCTTCCATGGGTCGATGCTGCCCAACCAGTCCTTCGGCGCCCGGTTCGGCTACGCGACGCCGGTGCCCGGCCTCTACCTGTGCGGGTCGGGGGCGAGGCCCGGCGGCTGCGTCATGGGCGCCGCGGGAAGGAATTGCGCGCGGACGGTCCTTCTCGGCCGTGGGGGGTCCAGAGAGGAGTAGCAGCCCGCTGAGCAAAGCGAAGCGGCCAAGGGTTGCCGAGCGGGTTGGCGGGCGTCAGTCGCCCGGGTTGAAGAGGTCGAACACGCCCCCCCTCCTGCTGCCGACCGAGGGGCTGGGCCTCGGCGTCGCGCTGGCGGAGGGAGTCGGGCTGGGGCTGGGCGTCGGCGTGGGGTTGGCAGTTGGGGTCGGGGCTGGGGTGGGTGTCGGCGACGGAGCCGGCGTCGGGGCTGGGTTGGCCGGGAGGTGCTGGAACGAGGTGGAAACGACCGGGGCCTCCCCGGTGGACGCTGGCGCCGGGACCTGTTCGGTCGACGATGCCGGGCCGGACGAGGCGCCGGATGTCCCGGTGGCCGGGTGCTGGCTTGGAGCGGTGGCCGGAATTCCCACCGGCACCGGCACGACGTTGTGGCCCACGGTCACCGCGACCGCCGTTGCCGGGGTGCCGGCTGCGGCGGCCGTCACCTGGGGCTCGGCAATCGAGGCGGCCACGTCTGGGGACCCGGTCTGGTCTGTGGTGCCGGAAAGACGGATGGCCTGGGGGAAATCCCGGGGGCCGAGCGAGGAACTGCCGAAACCGGAGAGGACCCCGGCAACGAACACGAGCCCAGCCATCAGCGCCGCGGCCGCGAATCGCATCTGCGCGAACCTCCCCCTGTGGAGACGACGTCCCTAGGAACCGCAACTGGGAACCGCATCAGCCCGCCTCGGACGGCGGGCCGATGTCTTCCTGAGCCTCGCAGATATGTGGTTGTGCGTTTCTACGCTTCTACGCTTGTGGCGGGGGCCGCCAGGTAGGGCTGGATTTCCGCCAGAATGGCTTCCCGGCGGCGAACCCCGACCATCCGGGCCTTCTCCTCGCCGTCCACGAACAGCAACAGGGTCGGGATCGAGAACACGCCGAACCGGCCCGCAGTGTTAGGGCTGTTATCGACATCTAGCTTGCCGACCTTGAGCCTGCTGGCCTCAGCTTCTGCGATTGCCTCGACCTCGGGGGCGATCATGTGGCAGGGGTGACACCACTCCGCCCAGAAGTCGAGCAGTACGGGTTCGGCCGAACCGGACACTTCGGCGTCGAAGTTGTCATCATTGATCTCAGTGATACCAGCCATCACATCGTCGGGCTGCGAAAGCCCTTCCTCCTCTCGAATCCACTTTTGGGTCTTTTCTCAGCTCTTTTGGCTTCGCTGTGTGTAGAACCGCCGTACAAGGGTCATTATTCCCATGGGTGGGTCTTCCAGGACACGGGACGAAATCACGGATATGAATTCTTCCCGCGTTCCGGATAGGCTCTCCCCCAATCATGCGAGCCGAGAAGGCGCACCGTGATATGGATGACCGGGTGGAAGCCTTCGAGATAGAGCCGTCCTATGGAGACGACCCCTTCACACGCGGACCCCGCGTGTTGTGGGGCCGCGTCGCCGCCCTGGGCGGGGGGCTCATCCTCTTTTTCCTGATCGGGCACTGGACCGCCGGAGGTGGCGGGTCGTCCCAACAGGTCACGACGCTGCAGCGGCAGGTCGACCAGGACCGCGCCACGATCCAGCAGCTGCAGCAGAGCCTGGCCGCCGTCAGCCAGACACCGAGTACGAACCCGAGCGCCGCGACCACGCCGGGAGCCACGACCGCCCCCGACACGTCGACGACCCCGACGTCGACGGCCACGGCGCCGGCCACGTCGACCAACGGCCAGACCTACAAGGTCAAGGCCGGCGACACGCTCGGTTCGATCGCTGCCAAGTTCTACGGGCGGACGAACCACGACCTGGTGGCCCTGATCGAGCAGGCCAACGGCATGGTGGACGCCACGATCCGCCCGGGCCAGACGCTCACGATCCCGCCGGCCCCGAAGACGTCCACGGGCACGACGACGACCGTCACCCCCAGGCCGACAGCCAGGGCGACGACCACGCCCCGGGCTTCGGCGTCGCCGGCCGGCTAGCCCCCCTCCCCTGGCAACCCCCGTCCGGGGCGGCGAGCTCGCCCTCGCGCTTGGTTTTGCCCTCGAGCTCGCCGACGAGGCGGACGAGATCGCGCTGCGGTATTTCTCCCGGTCGCCGGCCGTGTTCACGAAGCAGGACGGCACCCTGGTGACCCAGGCCGACCGGGAGATCGAGACCGTGCTGCGGAAGCGCATCGAGGAGCGGTTCCCCGGGCATGTGGTGCTGGGAGAGGAGCAGGGCCTGTCCGGCGGGGGTGTTGCTGTCGGCTCGAGGGCGCCCCGCTGGGTGGTGGACCCGATCGACGGGACCAACAACTTCGCCTGGGGCATCCCGATCTTCGCCACCCTGATCGCGCTGCAGGTAGGGGGCGAGACCGAGGTGGGCGTCGTCAGCGCCCCCGCCCTCGGCGAGCGGTACGACGCGGCGGTCGGTCTGGGGGCCCGCATGAACGGCTCGCCGATCACGGTGTCCGACGTGGGCACGCTCGCCGAGTCCCGGGTGGGGTTTGCCTCGTGGGCCGGCTGGGTGGAGGCGGGCCTGGAGCGCCAGTGGGGCTCGATTCTCACCCGGTGCCGCCGGTCCCGTGGCTTCGGCGACTTCTGGGGCCACATGCTGGTCGCCCGGGGCGCCGCCGAGGCCATGGCCGAGCCCGACCTGCAGCCCTGGGACGTGGCGGCGCTCTCCGTCATCGTGTCGGAGGCCGGCGGCCGCCTGACAGACTTCTCCGGAGCGCCGTTTCGGGGCCGGGGAAGCTGCCTGACGACGAACGGCCTGATCCACGACGAGATCCTGGCGGAACTGGGGGCCGAGTAGGCCTGCACCTCCCGAGAGAACCTCGACCTGGTGCGGCGCCAGCTCCGCATCGTCGGGACGCTGGAGGAGGTCGGGGGTCAGCCGATGCGGTACATGGAGGAAACGAAGACTCGTACCAGTCGCCGGGCACTGTCACTGCCGAGCTTCCTGGTGGAGCTGCTCAACGAGCACCTGGTCCAGGCGCCAGCGGGGGAGTTCGTCTTCCTCGGACCGCAAGGGGCGTGGCTCCGGCGGTCCGTATTCCGGCGGAGCTGGTTCAAGCCCGCCCTCGACGCCGCCGGGCTCGATGGGGATCTCCGGTTCCATGATCTCCGGCACACGACTGCCGGTCTGCTCATCGCCCAGGGGGCTCATCCCAAGGAGATCCAGTCCCGGCTGGGGCACGCCAGCATCACCACGACGCTCAACGTCTACGGCCACTTGTGGCCGTCCCTGGGCGCCCAGCTGGACGAGAAGATAGAGGCTGTGCACCATCAGGCCAAGGCAAAGCTCGATCTCAATGGGGCCTCAATGGGGCCTGGGGGCG
>DASXNO010000318.1:0-14304 GCA_036495025.1 Actinomycetota bacterium
GCCCCCGGCGAGGAGGTCGGCGACTTCCGGATCCTGAAGGAGGGCCTCGCCCGGGCCCGGGCCGAGCTGGGCGAGCCCCAGCGTCCGGGAACCGGGGGCCGTCCGCTTGCTCCCGAGGAAGAGCGCCCGGCCGCCACCGCCAGCCTGGAGCGCTCCGCCAGCGCCGAGGGATCGCCCAAGCGCGGCGAGGTCCTGGAGGGCCAGCCCGCCGCCCGGGGCACCCAACCGCCCGGCGACGTCCCCCCGCCCGACCCAACGGCACCCCATCCGACCGACGAGAACATTTCTCCCCGATGATGCAGAGATGATCCAGAGATGAGCCGGAGATGATCCAGGTCGCAGTCTTCGCCGTCGTCGCCCTTGCCGCAGTCCTCGCGGGGGTGTTCCTGGTGCTGACCCGCAACGCCGTCCACTCGGCGCTGTTCCTCGTGGGAGTGCAGCTCTGCCTGGCGGTGCTGTTCCTCCTGCAGGGGGCGTTCCTGGTCTCGGTGCTGCAGATCATCGTCTACGCCGGCGCGATCATGGTGCTCTTCGTCTTCGTGGTCATGCTGCTCGGCGTCGACAAGAAGGAGGCGCTGGTCGAGCCGTTGCGCTGGCAACGGCCCCTGGCGGCGGGCCTCGGCGTCCTGCTCGCCGGCGAGGCGATCTACCTGGCCCTCTCCCAGCACATCCATGTGGGCTCCGGCGGCCTCAAGGCGGGCCCGCACGAGGGCAATGTGCAATCCGTCGCCCGGGTCCTCTTCACGCACTGGGCGCTCCCCTTCGAGGCGACGTCCGTGCTGCTGGTGGTCGCGGTGGTCGGTGTGATGGTCGTGGCCCGGCGCCCGAGGCCGCCCTCAAGCGGCCGGACAGAAGACCTGAGGCCGCCCTCAAGCGGCCGGACAGAAAAAGGGACGGCCTAGATGCGGGTTCCGGGCGCGGCCTACCTGATCGTCTCGGCCGTCCTGTTCACCACGGGGGCGGTGGGGGTGCTGATCCGGCGCAACGTCCTGGTGATGTTCATGTGCATCGAGCTGATGCTCAACGCCGTCAACCTGAGCTTCGTCACCTTCGGCCGCATGATGCACGCCCTCGACGGCCAGGTGGCGGTGTTCTTCGTGCTGGTGGTCGCCGCCGCCGAGGTGGTCGTCGGCCTGGCCATCATCGTGGCGATCTTCCGGCGCCGTGCCAGCGCCGACGCCGACCAGATCAACCTCTTGAAGTGGTAGCTGTCGTCACGGTGTTCTGCTCGTGCTGAAGCAGGTCGCCCTCGTCCCCCTCCTGCCCCTTGCCGGGGCGTTGGTGCTGCTGCTCTTCAGCAAGCGGCTCGCGAAGGTGGCCGGCTACCTGGCGACCGCGCTCGTCGCCGGGTCGTTCGTGGTGTCGCTCACGATCCTGTCCGGGCTCGCCCGGTTGCCGAGCGGCGGGCGCCTCGTCGTCCGGCATCTGTTCGGCTGGATGATGGCGGGGACCTTCAGGGTCTCCGTCGACTTCCGCATCGACCCCCTGTCCGTGATGATGATCCTCGTCGTCACCGGCGTCGGGATGCTCATCCACTGGTACGCCATCGGGTACATGGCCGACGACGAGCACAGGGGCCGGTTCTTCGCCTACCTCAACCTGTTCGTCTTCTCGATGCTGATCCTCGTCCTCGCCGGCAACTTCCTCGTGATGTACGCCGGGTGGGAGCTGGTGGGGCTCTGCTCGTACCTGCTCATCGCCTACTACTTCACCCGCCCCGCGGCCGCCGCGGCGGGCAAGAAGGCCTTCCTCGTGACCCGGATCGGCGACCTGGGGATGCTGATCGGCCTGTTCGCCATCAGCCACATCTTCCACAGCCTCGACTTCGGGACCGTCTTCGGGGCCGCCGCCCAGCACCCGGCCCCCCACCTCTGGGTCAGCGCGATCCCGCTGCTGCTCTTCTGCGGGGCCGTGGGCAAGTCCGCCCAGATCCCGCTCTACGTCTGGCTTCCCGACGCCATGGAGGGGCCGACCCCGGTCTCGGCGCTGATCCACGCCGCGACGATGGTCACGGCCGGCGTCTACCTCGTCGCCCGGGCGCACGTCCTGTTCGAGCCGTCCCACGTGGCCGGGGCCGTCGTGACGGGCATCGGCGCAGCGACGGCGGTCTACGCGGCGACGATGGCGCTCACCGAGGACGACATCAAACGGGTCCTTGCCTACTCGACCATCTCGCAGCTCGGCTACATGTTCATCGGCGTGGGGCTGGGGACGCTCTACCGTTCGCCGGAGGCCTACACGACCGGCCTCTTCCACCTCGTCACCCACGCCTTCTTCAAGGCGCTCCTCTTCCTCGCCGCCGGCTCCGTGATGCACGCGATGCACGACGTCACCGACATGAAACAGATGGGAGGCCTGTTGAAGAAACTGCCCGTCACCGGGACGGTCTTCATCATCGGCGGCCTGGCCCTCTCGGGTATCCCGCCCTTCGCCGGCTACTTCTCCAAGGACGCGATCCTGGGGGAGGCCTGGATCCACGGCAACTACGCGGCCTGGGGCCTGGGCATCCTCGGGGCCCTCCTGACCGCCTTCTACGTCGGCCGGCAGATCTTCCTGACCTTCTTCGGGGAGTCCCGGGTGCCGCCCGAGATCCATCCCCACGAGGCCCCTCGCTCGATGACGATCCCGCTGATCGCCCTGGCGGGGCTCGCCACGGTCGGAGGCTTCCTCGGGATCGGCGACAAGGGGTCGATCCTGAACCGCTGGCTGGAGCCGGTCTTCCCCGCCAAGGCCGTGGCACTGACGCCCAAGGCGGGGATCGGGCTCACCGTCCTCGCCGTCGCCATGGGCCTGCTCGGTCTCGCCCTCTCGTACACCTTCTACCTCGCCCCCGGCGCCACGGAGCGCCGGCAGCGCATCACCACGCCGCTCGCCCCCCTCCGGGAGCTCCTCAAGCACAAGTACTACGTCGACGAACTGTATGGCGCCGTGATCGTGGCGCCGGCCCTCGCGCTGGCCAACGCCGCCGCCGCCTTCGACGCCCACGTCATCGACGGGGCGGTCATGGGGGTCGGGAGGCTGATCGGCGGCGGATCCCAGGTGCTGCGCCGGATCCAGAGCGGCCTTGTCCGCCGCTACGTCATGACGATGCTCGGCGGCATCGTCCTCGTCGTCGCCATCTTCCTCTTCCGGATCCGGTAAGGACGGCCCTGCCATGACCCACTTCCCGCTGCTCACGGTCACGCTCCTCCTGCCGCTGGCGGGCGCCCTGATCGTCGGCGTCATCCCGAAGGAGTCGACGGGCCTCATCCGCACGGCGGCCCTCGTCTCGACGCTCGTGACCTTCGTCACGTCGCTGTTCATCGTCTTCCACTTCAACGCCTCGGTGGCGGGGCCCCAGCTCGAGGACCAGGCCCGGTGGATCCCGCAGGTCCGAGCGACGCTGCACCTCGGGGTCGACGGCATCAGCCTGTGGCTCGTCCTCCTCACCACGTTCCTGATGCCGGCCTCGGTGCTCGTCTCGGCCCATGTCGGCGAGAAGGTCAAGGCGTTCCACGTCGTGCTGCTGATCCTGGAGACGAGCCTGCTCGGCGTCTTCCTGTCCCTCGACCTCGCCCTCTTCTACGTCTTCTGGGAGGCGATGCTCGTCCCGATGTTCTTCCTCATCGGCATCTGGGGCTACGAGCGCCGCCGCTACGCCGCCGTCAAGTTCTTCCTCTACACGCTCTCGGGCTCCCTGATCATGCTGGTGGGGATCCTGTTCCTGTACTTCTACGGCGGTCGCACCTTCGACATCGCGGCGATCGGCCACGTCCACCTCGCGAGGAGCACCCAGGCCTGGCTCTTCTGGGCCTTCTTTGCCTCCTTCGCCATCAAGGTGCCGCTGTTCCCGCTGCACACGTGGCTCCCCGACGCTCATACCGAGGCCCCCACCGCCGGCAGCGTGCTGCTCGCGGGCGTCCTCCTGAAGATGGGCGCGTACGGGTTCCTTCGCTTCTCGATCCCGCTGTTCCCCGACGCCGCCCACCGCTTCGCCCCGGTGCTCGGGATCCTGGCCGTGATCGGCATCCTCTACGGCGGGGCGGTCGCCGTCGTGCAGAAGGACCTGAAGCGCCTCGTCGCCTACTCGAGCGTCTCGCACCTCGGCTTCGTGGTCCTCGGCATCGCCGCCCTCACGACGACGGCGACCACCGGCAGCGTCCTGCAGATGGTCAACCATGGCCTGTCGACCGGGGCGCTCTTCCTGCTGGTCGGCATGCTGTACGACCGGGCCCATACCCGCCAGATCGCGGACTTCGGGGGCCTGGCCGCCGTGCTCCCCGTCTATGGCGGGCTGTTCCTCTTCGTGTGCCTCTCGTCCCTCGGCCTGCCCGGGCTGAACGGGTTCGTCGGCGAGTTCCTGATCCTGAACGGCACGTTCCCGGTGCTGAGGGTCCTGGCCATCCTCGGGTCCGGCGGGGTGGTCCTCTCGGCGATCTACCTGCTCTGGGCCTACCAGCGGGTGTTCCACGGGCAGCCGAAGGTGCCCCACGGGGAGCGCAGAAGTCTCTGGAGGGACCTCTCCTTCCGCGAGCTCGCCGCCGTCGTGCCCCTGCTGATCATGACGCTGGTGATCGGGGTCTACCCCCGGCCGTTCCTTTCCCGCATCGAGCCGTCGGTCCGGGAGGCCATCCACGGGGCGGCGAGCGCGGCCACGCCCTCGGGGTCCTCGGCGGTGTCGGGGTCCCAGAACGCCAGCGGGCACGCCCGGGTGAAGCCGTGAGCGTCGTCGTCCACAACGCCGTTCCCGGCGCCGACCTCCGGGCGGTCCTGCCGGAGGGCATCCTGGCCGTCGGCGGCATGCTGCTGCTGGTCTTCGGCGCCAGCCTCCGCAAACAGCGCCCCGCGCTCCTCGCCGGGGCAACGATTGTCATCCTCGCCCTGGCCGCCGGGGCGGCGTTGCTGGGGATCGGGCACTACCGGTTCGCGTTCGACGACCGGATCGCCCTCGACGGCTTCGCCACCTTCGCGAAGGTGCTGCTCTGCGCCGCCGGCGCCGTTGCGGTCATCGCTGCGTATTCGTTCCTCAAGCAGGAGGAGGCTCCCCAGCCCGAGCTCTTCGCCCTTGTCGTCTTCGCCACCGCCGGGATGATGCTGATGGCGTCCGCCGCCGACCTCCTCGTGCTCTTTGTGGCGCTGGAGACCTTCTCCCTCGCCTTCTACGTCCTGGCGGCGTTCCGGCGGGGCCGGCGCGACTCGCAGGAGGCCTCGCTCAAGTACTTCCTCACGGGTTCGTTCGCCTCGGCGTTCCTGCTCTACGGCGTCGCCCTCTGCTACGGCGCGCTCGGCACGACCCGCTTCCCGGGTGCCAGCACCCTGATGGCCGCCTCGAGCGTGCCCGTGCGGGGCCTGCTGCCGGTCGGCCTCGCCCTCGTGCTGGTCGGGCTGGCGTTCAAGGCGGCCGCCGTCCCGTTCCACATGTGGACCCCCGACGTCTACGACGGCGCCCCGGCGCCCCTCTCGGGGTTCCTGGCGGCCGGGTCGAAGGTCGCCGCCTACGCCGCGGCGCTCCGCCTCCTGACCAGCGCCTTCCCCCTCCTGCTGCCACAGTGGCGCCCGGCGATCGGAGCGGTCGCGGTCCTGACGATGGTCGTCGGCACCGTGGTCGGCGTGGCCCAGACCAACGTCAAGCGGCTGCTCGCCTACTCGGCGATCGCCCACTCCGGCTTCCTGCTCGTCGGGGTTGCGGCCGCCAACCCCGAGGGCATCTCGGGCTCCCTGTTCTATCTCGCCGCCTACAGCTTCACCGTGCTCGGCGCCTTCGCCGTCGTCTATGCCGTCGGAGGCCCGGGTGAGGAGCGGATCAGCATCGACGATTACCGCGGCCTGGGCCGCCGCCATCCCTGGCTGGCGGGCGCCCTGGCGCTGATGCTCCTGTCGCTTGCCGGCATCCCGCCCACCGTCGGCTTCTGGGCGAAGGTCGAGGTCTTCGGCGCCGGTATGAAGGCGGGCCTGGGACCGCTGGTCGTCGTCGGCGTCCTCACCAGCACGATCGCGGCGGCGTTCTACCTTCGCCTCGTGGCGGTCATGTTCCTCGACGGCGAGGAGGGCTGGGCGAGCAGCGTGAAGGAGAAGGTGGCGCCGGGCCTCGCCCTCGCCGTGGGCATCGCCACCCTGGTGGTCGGTGTCGTGGGGCTCGCTCCCGACTTCCTCATCGAACTGGCGAAGAAAGCCACCTTCGCCATCCGCTGAGCGGGTTCTCAGGCTTCTTTGTGCGGTGAGCAATGCAATGCATTGTTCTTCACACAAAGAACGCTAGGCCCCCGCTAGAGCGGCCAGCCCTCCTCGCGCAGCTTGGTCCGCAGGGGGGTCTCGATCTCGGCCGGCGCCCGGTCCACGTATTCCTTCGCCTGGCTGACGAGCACCTTCGGCAGCTCGCTCAGGTACTTGACCGCCACCTCCGGCGAGAAGTCCCGGCCGGTGTGGTCCTTGAAGTTGGAGGGCAGCTCGGTCCAGATGGCAGCGTCGAACTCGTGCGCCTTCGCCCACTCCTTCACGATGCCGGCCATCGCCGGGTTGAGCCGGGCCCGATGCTTGTCCTCCCGGACGTCGGCGAAGCCGATGCGCTTCGGGTTGGTCGCCCCCTCGGCCTTCATGAGGTCCTTGATGGCGGCGTCGAGGTCGTTGCGGCGGCTCTTCGCGTACCGCGTGGCCACCGGCGTGCCGTGCTCGGGGTCGATGACGGGGATCAGCCGGCAGTCGACGGCGACCCGGGAGAACTCGATGGGCAGCTCCGGCCCTCCCGGCTGCCAGGCCTGCTCGGGGTGCTCGGGGTCCTCCGACACCAGCGGCAGCTCCCCGGGGTCCCAGGCCAGCGCACCCCAGGTAATGATGGCGATCCGCTTGGGGAGCTTAAAATACGAGTCGTCGAGATTGGCACGGTCGTCCGAGGAGACCTTCCAGTCGAAGCCCTGGTCGGCGGCGTTGCGCGGCGGCAGGTCGCTCATGCCTGTCGAGCCTACCACCGGCCGGATTCGTGCAAGCAGGAGTCTTGCCCGCCGTCGTGGTACCTTGCAACCACATGGGCTTGAGGGATGGCGAACTCGGTGCCTAAGGGATACTTCGGCGAGTATCTGACCCTCGCCTTCTTCGCGGGCATGATGCTCCTCCTCGTCGCCGGGACCCTCGGGCTGAACAAGCTGGTCAGCCCCAAGGTCCGCCGGGACGAGAAGTACCTCACCTACGAGTGCGGCGTCGACCCGGTCGGCGGCGGCTGGTCCCAGACCCAGATCCGGTACTACCTCTTCGGCCTGCTCTTCGTCGTCTTCGATGTCGAGGCGGTCTTCCTCTTCCCCTGGGCGGTGGTCTTCGACAAGCTCGGCACCGGCGCCTTCGTCGAGATGGTGATCTTCATCGGCATTCTTGCCCTGGGCTTGGCGTACGCCTGGCGCAAGAAGGTACTGGAGTGGCTGTAGCGTGACCATCGACGGCGACGGACGGGAGCGGGTCCACCGGGTCAAGCTTCCCAAGTCCGTGTCGTTCTTGCTCAACTGGAGCCGGAAGTATTCGCTGTGGATGTTCCAGTTCGGGCTGGCCTGCTGCTCGATCGAGTTCATCGCCTCCGCCATGCCCAAACATGACATCATGCGCCTGGGCGTGATCCCCTTCCCGGCGTCGCCCCGGCAGGCGGACCTGATGGTCGTCGCCGGGACGGTCACCGACAAGATGGCCCCGGCGGTGAAGCGGGTCTACGAGCAGATGCCCGAGCCGAAGTACGTGATCTCGATGGGTTCGTGCTCCAACTGCGGCGGGCCGTACTGGGACTCCTACTGCGTCACCAAAGGGGTCGACCAGATCATCCCGGTCGATGTCTACGTCCCCGGGTGCCCGCCCCGGCCCGAGGGGCTTCTCTACGGAATCGTTCGGCTGCAGAGCAAGATCCAGAACGAGGACATACCGGAGAGGTGGAGTGGGCACGCCGCCAAGATCCCTCAGATCATCGGAACGGGTAGATCCGGAGGAATTTAGCCGCCGGGTCGCCGGCAAGCTCGGCGATTCGGCGGACTCGGTGGACGTGCGCAACGGCACGATCCACGTGAGTGTGCCTGCCCCCGCGGTGGTCGGGGCGGCCCGCACCTTGCGGGATGACCCGGAGCTTGACTGTGCCTACTTCACCTTCCTGTCGGCGATCGACTGGGAGGCCGACGGCTTCGAGGTGCTCGTGGTCCTCGCCACGCTGAGCTACGGCAACACCGTCGTCGTCCACGTCCGCCTGCCGGGACAGAGCCCCTCGATGGCCACCCTGACGGCGGTCTTCGGCGGTGCCAACTGGCACGAACGGGAGTGCGCCGAGATGTTCGGGATCAACTTCGACGGCCACCCCAACCTCGTGAAGCTCTACCTGCCGGAGGACTTCGAGGGCTACCCGCTGCGCCGTTCCTTCAAGCTGGCCAGCCGCCGCTACAAGGCCTGGCCGGGCGCCAAGGACGAGGAAGAGGCAGCCGCCGGGGGCCCGCTGCGATGAGGGGGCGGGCCTGATGGGCACGGTCCCCGAGGATCTCACCCGGGTTCCCGACCTCTCCAGCACGGGGGGCCTGCACACCGAGGAGATGGTCCTCAACGTCGGCCCCCAACATCCCGCCACCCACGGGGTGCTCCGGGTGCTGGTCAGCGTCGACGGGGAGCGGATCGTCCGGGCTGAGCCGGTGATCGGCTACATGCACCGGGGTCACGAGAAGCTGGTCGAGCAACGGGACTTCCGCCAGATCACCAACCTGCTGTCCCGGATGGACTGGCTCTCGGGCATCAACAACGAGATCCCCGCCTCCCTTGCGGTCGAGCGCATGCTCGGGCTCGAGGTACCCCGCCGGGCGCAGTACCTGCGGGTCATCCTCGCCGAGCTGAACCGCATCACCAACCACCTGATGTTCACCGGCTCCTTCGGCCTCGAGCTGGGGGCGACGACGCCGGTCATGTACGCCTTCCGGGAGCGCGAGCTGATCCAGGAGGCGCTCGAGCTCGTGACCGGGGGCCGGATGCACTTCGGCTTCATCCGCCCGGGCGGCCTCAAGGAGGACGTCCCCCGGGGCTTCGTCGACCTGGCCCGCCGCGGCGTGCGCCAGCTCGTCGCGAAGATCCCCGACTACGAGAACCTCCTGATGGGCAACGAGATCTTCAAGCAGCGCACCGTCGGCGTCGGCTGCCTCGACGCCGCCCTCGCCCTCGACCACGGGGTGTCCGGGCCGATCCTGAGGGCGTGCGGCATCCCCTACGACATCCGCAAGGCGGACCCCTACCTGGTCTACGACGAGTTCGAGTTCGACACCCCCCTGGGCGCTCAGGGTGACTCCTTCGACCGGTTCTGGGTGCTGGTCCAGGAGATGAAGGAGTCCGCCCGCATCGTTGAGCAGGCCCTCGACGGCCTGCCGGAGGGCTCCCACATCGGTGCCGTCCCCAAACGCCTGACCCTGCCCGAGGGCCAGATCTACTCCCATGCCGAGAACCCGCTCGGGGAGCTCGGCTACTACCTCGTCGCCGACGGCGGCAACAAGCCGTACCGGATGAAGATCCGCACCCCCTCGTTCTCGAACATCAGCGTCGCCGCGCATATGCTGCGCGGCGCCTTCGTGCCCGACATGATCGCGATCCTCGGCAGCATGTTCTTCGTCGTCGGCGACATCGACCGTTGATGGTTACAACCCTTCACCACATCCTCGCCAACAGCATCGTGCTCCTGGCGCTGAAGCTCGGGGTGCTCCTGCTGCTGCTGCCGGCGACCCTGGTCGTGGGCTACGTCGAGCTGAAGGTGATGGCCCACATGCAGCACCGTCTCGGCCCCATGTACGCCGGCGTCTACCACGGCTGGGCCCAGACGCTCGCCGACGGGCTCAAGTTCATCCAGAAGGAAGACATCATGGCGGCAGCCACCGACAGGACCGTCTTCTCGATGGTCCCCTACATCACGATGCTCGGTGCCGCTCTCACCTTTGTGGTGATCCCCTTCAGCCGGCACGGCGTCATCGCCAACCTCGACATCGGGCTCTTCTACGCCCTTGCGGTCTCGTCGATCAGCGTCATCGGCGTCCTGGCGGCGGGGTGGGCCTCCGCCAACAAGTACTCCCTGATGGGCGGCCTGCGGGCGGCCGCCCAGCTCATCGCCTACGAGCTCCCCCTGGTGCTGGCCGCCGCCGCCGTGGCGATGCAGGCCGGGTCCCTCTCGCTCGTGAGCATCGCCGAGGCGCAGCGCTACGTCCCGTTCGCCATCTGGGCGCAGCCGCTCGGGTTCCTCATCTTCCTCGCCGCAGCCACGGCCGAGGTGTCGAGGACGCCCTTCGACATGCCCGTCGCCGAAGCCGAGATCATCACCGGCGCCTTCACCGAGTACTCGGCGATGAAGTTCGCGTTCGGCCTCTTCGCTGCCGAGTACATCGCCATGATCGGGATGTCGGCGCTTGCCGCGACCCTGTTCCTCGGCGGCTACGTCCCGCTGTTCCCCTTCCTGCGGTTCGTGCCGGGCCCGGTATGGTTCCTCCTCAAGACCGCCCTCATCATCTTCCTGTTGATCTGGATCCGCTGGACCTTCCCCCGCCTGCGAGAAGATCAGCTCCAGAAGTTCGCCTGGAAGGTGCTGATCCCGCTGTCGCTGGTCAACATCTTCGTCACCGGCGCGCTGAAGCTCGCCCACTGGACGTAGAAGAGGAGGGAGCGACGCTGAACGACGAGTCGAAGCTCAAGAGGGCCACGTTCGGCACGGGCCTGCTCAAAGGCCTCGGGATCACCATGCGCCACATGGTCTCCAAGGCGGTGACCGTGCAGTACCCGGACGAGATCGCTCCCCTCCCGCCCCGCTCCCGGGGCGTGATCGCCCTGAAGGAAGAGAACTGCACGATGTGCATGCTCTGTGCTCGCGAGTGCCCGGACTGGTGCATCTACATCGAGGGCCACAAGGAACGCCGGGAGTCCAGGGGGGAGGGCAAGCGCGCGAAGGCGTTCAACGTGCTCGACCGCTTCGCCATCGACTACGCCCTGTGCATGTACTGCGGCATCTGCGTGGAGGTCTGCCCCTACGACGCCCTGTTCTGGAGCCCCGAGTTCGAGTACGCCGAGGGGGACATCACCCGCCTCACCCACGAGATGGGCCGCCTCGAGGACTGGATGCGCACGGTGCTGCCCCCCAGCCCGCTCGAAGAAGGCGCCAGGGGGCCGGAGCTCAAGGCAGCCGCCCCCGTCGCGGCGGCACCGCCACCGGCCGCCGAAGCTCGCGCGGCGCCCGCGGCGGCAGGTCCGGCACCGGTGGCGGCGGAGCCGGGGCCGCAGAGGCCGGCAGGT
The DNA here is from genome assembly GCA_036495025.1 of Actinomycetota bacterium. Lineage (GTDB taxonomy): Bacteria > Actinomycetota > CADDZG01 > JAHWKV01 > JAOPZY01 > JAOPZY01. The sequence continues at coordinate 11,248 of DASXNO010000318.1, forward strand.
ATGTCGGAAGCCGAGTACGTTGAGCAACGAGCTGCCGCAGGGCGTCTGGTACGGGAGAAGGTGTTCGAGGAGGAGATCGCCAAGGGCTCCGACCCGCGGGTCGCCGAGGCCAGGGCCAAGGCTGCCGAGATGCGGGCCAGGAAGGCCACGGTGGCGGACGCGCCACCGCCCGTTGCCCCGGCGCCCGTTGCCCCGGCGCCCGAACCAGCGGCGGCACCGCCGAGGTCCCCGCCCGCCCCCGGGCCGGCCGCCGGCATGTCGGACGCCGAGGCGGCGGAGGTCAGGCAGAGGGTGTACCAGGAGGAAATGGCGAAGGGGTCGGACCCCCGGATCGCCGAGGCCAGGTCCAAGGCCGCGGAGATGCGCGCCAGGAAAGGCACGAAGGGGCCCCAGGGGCGTTCAAGCGGCTAGACGGCGGGGCTACAGCGAGTTCTTGACGACGCCGGGCGTCTCCGGCCGGAAAGGGTGGGTTGCGTGCAGCAGGTGGTGTTCGGCATCGTGGCCGCGCTGATCGTCTTCGCCGCGGTCCGCCTCGTTACGACGCGCAACCTCGTCCACGGCGCCCTCTACCTGCTCGCCGTCCTGGCCGGAGCCGCGATCCTTTTCCTGCTGTTCCTCGCCGAGTTCGTCGCCTGGGTGCAGGTGCTGGTCTACATCGGCGCCGTCGTCGTGCTCCTGCTCTTCGGCCTGATGCTGACCCGGGCCCCCATCGGGAACATGGCGCTCGACAGCCAGACCCGGCCCCTCGCCGCCGTCGTCTCTCTCGCCATCTTCGCCATCACCTCAACGATCGTCTGGACGACGTTCAAGGGCCAGAAGATCCATTTCTCGAAACCGGAGAGCGTCGCCACGCTGGGGCAGGCGATCTTCAGCCGCTACGTGCTGCCCTTCGAGATCGTCTCCGTCGTCCTGCTGGCCGCCCTGGTGGGCGCCGTCGTGCTCGCAAGGAAGGAGGAGTAGATGCCGGTCGCCTGGGTGCTCGTGCTGTCGTCCTTCCTGTTCTCCGTGGGCATCTACGGGGTCCTCGCGCGGCGCAACGCCGTCCTGGTGCTGATGTCGATCGAGCTCATGCTCAATGCGGCCAACATCAATTTCGTCGTCTTCAACCTGCTGCTGCATTCGGTTTCCTACATCGGGCAGGTCTTCGCCCTGTTCATCATCACGATCGCCGCGGCCGAGCTGGGGGTGGGGCTCGCCATCGTCATCCTCATCTTCCGCAACCGCTCGACGGTGTCGATCGACGAAGTGAGCCTGATGAAGTGGTGACGACGTGAGACCCTACGCCTGGCTGATCCCTGCCCTGCCGCTGCTGTCGTTCTTCCTCATCGTCTTCTTCGGCAAGCGGCTCCCCCGCAAGGGCCACGAGATCGGCATCCTGGCGATCGCCGCCTCGCTGGTGGTGTCCCTCGGCGTCTTCTTCCAGCAGATCGCGCATTCGGGCCAGGTCTACGAGCGCTCGGTCACGTGGTTCCGCTTTGGCGACGGAGGCAGGTTCGTCGAGCTGGGCATGCACATCGACGGCCTGGCGGCGGTGATGTTCGTGGTGGTCTGCGCGGTGTCGCTGCTGGTGCAGGTCTACTCGACCGAGTACATGCGCGACGACGTCCGCTACACCTGGTACTACGCCTGCCTGTCGTTGTTCACCGGCTCGATGCTGAACCTCGTCATCGCCAACAACCTGATCCAGATGCTGATCGGGTGGGAGGGCGTCGGCGTCGCCTCGTACCTCCTCATCGGCCACTGGCACGAGGAACGGGCGAACTCGAATGCCGCCATGAAGGCGTTCATCACCACCCGCATCGGCGACGTTGGCTTCATGTTTGGCATCTTCGTGCTGTTCTGGGCGGCTGGCTCGTTCAACATCGCCCACATCACGTCGGTCGTTGCCGCCGGCGGCGTCGCCCGCGGGACGCTGACCTGGGCGGCGATCCTGCTGTTCTGCGGCGCAATCGGCAAGTCGGCCCAGGTGCCCCTGCAGGTCTGGCTCCCCGACGCCATGGCCGGCCCGACGCCGGTGTCCGCCCTCATCCACGCGGCGACGATGGTCGTGGCCGGCGTCTACCTGGTCGCCCGCATGTACGGGGTGTTCCATGCCTCGCCGGCGGCCCTCAACGAGGTGGCGATCATCGGGGCGATCACGATGGTGTTGGCAGCGGTGCTCGCCCTCGTCCAGGACGACATCAAGAAGGTGCTGGCCTACTCGACGATCAGCCAGCTCGCCTACATGGTGGCCGCGCTCGGCGTGGGGGCCTATACCGCCAGCGTCTTCCACATCTGGACCCATGCCTGGTTCAAGGCGCTGCTGTTCCTGGGAGCCGGGTCGGTCTCGCACGCGGTCCACTCGTTCTCGATGAACAAGATGGGGGGCCTCCGAAAACACATGCGGACCACGTTTGTGACCTACGTGATCGGCTCGCTCGCCCTGGCGGGACTGTTCCCGCTGGCGGGGTTCTGGTCGAAGGACGACATCATCGGGGGCGCCTACCACGCCGCCCGGGGGGGCAGCTCGGTCGGCTGGTTCGTGTTCCTCGCGGCCCTGCTGACCGCGTTCCTCACCGCCGCCTACGTCGCCCGGATGGTCGCCCTCACGTTCTACGGCGAGCCGAAGTACGACCCGGCCCACGTCCACCCGCACGAGTCGCCCAGGGCGATCACGATTCCGCTGGTGATCCTCGCCTTCCTGGCGATTTTCTCGGGGTTCCTCGGCCTGCCGGGCAGGCTGAACCTCTTCGCCGACTGGGTCCGCTTCGGCGAGGTGGAGCACTCCTTCAACCTCGCCCTCGCCGTGGTCTCGACGGTGCTGGCCGTCGGTGGGCTCGCGCTCGGCTGGGCGATCTTCAAGCTCAACCGGGTGAGGATCGACCTGGCGCGGAGCCCGCTGGCGTGGTTCTACAAGATGCTCCAGCGCCGCTACTACTTCGACGAGCTCTACTTCAATGGCATCGTCCACCCCGTCGCCGGCCCGATCGCCCGCGCCATGTACTGGACGAACCAGAAGATCCTCGACGCCGTCATCAACCTGGCGGGCAAAGGGGCGGTGGCGCTCGGACGAGGTCT
>DASXNO010000319.1:0-2715 GCA_036495025.1 Actinomycetota bacterium
CCGGACGGTGCTCGAAGTTGAGTCCTGGCTGTGGAACCGCTGTTGGCCCCCCTAGAAGTGCGGCACTTGGGGTCTAAAAAGGTCAGACTGGGGGCTGCCGAGCGAAAGAACCGCCTTAGAATGAGAAGAGCCTAGACAGGAGTGCGCAATGGGTTTGACGAAACGCCTCTCGACCATCCTGAAAGCCAAGGCGAGCAAGGCGCTCGACAAGGCCGAGGACCCCCGCGAGACGCTGGACTACTCGTACCAGCGGATGCTCGAGCAGCTCACGCAGGTCCGCCGCGGCGTCGCCGACGTCGCCACGTCGCGCAAGCGCCTCGAGCTGCAGGCGTCTCAGCTCACCCAGTCCGGTGCCAAGCTCGAGGAGCAGGCCCGCCAGGCAATCGCCCAGAACCGCGAGGACCTCGCCCGAGAGGCCCTCTCCCGGCGGGCTTCCATCGTCCAGCAGCTCCAGGACCTGAAGACCCAGCACGACCAGCTCGACTCCCAGGAGTCCCAGCTCACGCAGGCGTCCCAGCGCCTTCAGTCGAAGGTCGAGAGCTTCCGGACCCGCAAGGAAACCATCAAGGCCACGTACACCGCAGCCCAGGCGACGACCAAGGTCAACGAGGCCGTCTCGGGCATCTCCGAGGAGATGGGCGACGTGGGGATGGCCATCCAGCGGGCCGAAGACAAGACGGCGCAGATGCAGGCTCGTGCCGGCGCCCTCGACGAGCTGATGGCCTCGGGCGCCCTCGACGACCTCTCCGCCCCGGGCGACCACATCCAGGCCGAGCTCGACCGTGGTCTGCTGACGGTGGGGGTCGACGCCGAGCTCGAGCGCATGAAGTCCGAGCTCGGGCAGGGGAGCGCCCCCAAGGCCGTCTCGGCACCACAGGACACCAAGTCGCTCGGGACCGGCCCCGTCGACGCAGCTCCCGGGGAGGCGAAATGATCGTCCGTGTGCTTGGCGACGGCCAGTACGAGCTGCCGGAAAGCGTGGAAGCAGAGTTCGAGCGGCTCGACAACCACCTCATCGCCCACGTCGAGGACGGGGACGAGGAGGCATTCCGGAGAGAGCTCGCGGAGCTCGTCGCCCTCGTGCGGCAGGGCTCCGAGCTCCCGCACGACGATTTCCGCCCGTCGGATGCCGTCCTCCCCTCCCCGTACTCGAGTCTCGAGGACGTACGTGAACTGCTGGCCGAGGACCAGCCCACCTAATGGCCACCCGCTACCCGAAGGATCCCGGATTGTCGGCCCGGATGGCCGTCACCATCTTCCTGCTCGGCCTGCTCTACGTCGTGTTCATCGGGGCACTGCTGGCCGTCGGCGTCTCGTACGGGGTGGTCATCGTCATCGCCGGCGCTCTGCTGTTCGTCCAGTACTTCTTCTCCGACAAGATCGCCCTGTTCTCGATGCACGCCCGCGTCGTGTCGGAGCAGGAGGCGCCGGAGCTGCATGCGATCGTCGACCGCCTCTGCGCGCTGGCCGACATGCCGAAGCCCAGGGTCGGCATCGCCCAGACCGACGTTCCCAACGCCTTCGCGACCGGCCGGACCCCCAAGGCCGCCGTCGTCTGCGTCACCACGGGCATCATGCGCCGGCTCGACCGCCAGGAACTGGAGGCCGTACTGAGCCACGAGCTGTCCCACGTGGCGCACCGCGACGTCGCCGTCATGACGATCGCCAGCTTCCTGGGTGTCCTGGCAGGGATGATCACCCGGTTCACCCTCTACGCCGGCATGTTCGGCGGCGGTTTCGGGGGCGGCCGGGGGAGCCGGGACCAGGACAACGGGGCGGTCGCGGTGCTCGCCATCATGCTGATCTCGATCATCGTCTACGCCATCAGCTTCCTGCTGACCCGGGCGCTGTCCCGGTACCGGGAGCTCTCGGCGGACCGCGCCGGCGCCATCCTCATCGGCGCCCCGGCCGCCCTGGCCTCCGCGCTTACCAAGGTGACGGGCGCCATGAGCCAGATCCCGACCCGGGACCTGCGCAGCGCCGAGGCCTTCAACGCCTTCTTCTTTGCGCCTGCCTTCGCCAAGGGCTTCAGCATCTCGTCGCTGTTCTCGACGCACCCGCCGCTCGAGAAGCGCCTGGAGCAGCTCGCCCGGCTCGAAGAGCAGATGCGGCACACGGCGTAGCGGGCAGTCGTGGCGGCATGACGAAGTTCTTCGACGCCATCCTGGGGCGGAGCAAGCCTGTACCGGCTCGCCTCGACGCCCTGTTCGGACTGCCGAGTGCGGCCATCACGCTGCAGACCGAGGCCGGCCTGGTGCCGACGGGCCAGGCCGGGGTGTGTTTCAAGCCGGTCGCCGACGCCTCCTTCGCCGAGGTCCAGGGCGACATCAGCAAGCTGCTCGAGATGTTGAAGGAGCAGCAGGAGATCAAGCTCGAGGAGCTCGACGACAAGCTCGGCTACCACTGGGTGATCATCACCGAGCCCGACATCGGCGAGCTGGTGACCAACGTCCACGCGGTGAATGCCGGCCTGGAGGACGCCGGGTTCGGGCCGCAGCTCCTCTGCAGCGTGTTCGCCTTCAAGGCCGGACCGGACAGCCCGAAACCCCAACGCCCCTATCTCGTCTACCTCTTCAAGCGCGGGTCCTTCTACCCCTTCGTGCCCGCGGGCGACGAGAAGCGCGACAACGTCGCCGAGCTCCACCTGAAGGGCATCCTGGAGAAGGACCTCAAGGTGGAGGAGGACCTCCAGCGCTGGTTCCCGATCTGGGGAGT
>DASXNO010000320.1:0-19476 GCA_036495025.1 Actinomycetota bacterium
GTGGGGCGAGGGGGTGACGACCTCGTAGAGGTCGAAGTGCGGGGTCTCCCAGGCGGTCGGGATCATGTAGTCCATGTAGTTGGACCCGATGCAGTTGCCCTGGGAGTCGAACGTGATCATCTGGTGGTACGCCATGGCGAAGGCCTCGGCGAGCCCGCCGTGGAGCTGGCCCTCGACGATCATCGGGTTGATCCGCACCCCGCAGTCGTCGACGCCGACGAACTTGAGGACGTCCCACTCGCCCGTCTCCGGGTCGATCTCGACCGTCGTGATGTAGACGTCGAACGGCCAGGTCATGTTGGGCGGGTCGTAGTAGGCGTTGTTCTCGAGACCCGGCTCGAGACCGTCGGGCATGTTGGTGTAGGCGGCGAAGGCGCAGTCCGTGATGGTGACGCCACGGTTGGGGGCCGAGCGGACGTAGAAACGACCGAGCTCCCACTCCACGTCTTCCTCCGACACCTCGAGGAGGTGTGCGGCGAGCTTCTTGGCCTTGGCACGCACCTTGCGGGCGACCATGGCGGTCGCGGCGCCGGCGGTCGGGGTCGACCGGGAGGCGTAGGTGCCCATGCCGAACGGCGTGTTGTCGGTGTCGCCGTGCTGCACCAGGATGTCGTCGGCCGGGATCCCCAGCTCGTGGGTGACGATCTGGGCGAACGTCGTCTCGTGGCCCTGGCCCTGGGTCTTGGAGCCGATCTTCAGCACGGCCTTGCCCGACGGGTGGACCCGCAGCTCGGCGGAGTCGAACATCTTGATGCCGATGATGTCGTACTCACGGGAGTTGCCGGCCCCGAGGGGCTCGGACATCGTCGAGATGCCGATGCCCAGCAGCCGGCCCTGCTGGCGGGCCGCCTTCTGGCGCTCCTTGAAGCCGTAGTAGTCGATCTTCTCCAGCGCCAGGTCGAGGCACGTGTCGTAGTCGCCGGAGTCGAGGAGGAAGCCGAAGGTCGTGCGGTGGGGGAACTCACGGACGAAGTTCACCCGCCGGAACTCGGCCTGGTCCATGCCCATCTCGTAGGCACAGGTCTGCATGAACCGCTCCTGGAACAGCATGGACTCTGTGATCCGGAAGGAGCACCGGTAGGCGACGCCGCCGGGAGCCTTGTTGGTGTAGTGGCCCTGGGCGGTGAGGTAGCCGTAGGGGATGTCGTAGCAGCCGAAGATCGAGTGGAACAGGCCGATCTTGAACTTGGTCGGCTGGGCGTCGGAGAAGAACCCACCGTTGTCGCTGTCGGCGTGGACTCGCACCGCCTGGATCTTGCCGTCCTTGCGGATGGCGGCCTCGAGATGGCAGTAGATGTCCCGGGCGTACCCCGTGGAGATCAGGTTGCCGGTGTTGTCCTCGATCCACTTGACCGGACGGGTCAGCAGGATCGACGCCAGGATGGCGATGACGTAGCTGGGGTACACGGGCACCTTGTTGCCGAACCCGCCGCCGAGGTCGGGGGCGATGACCCGGATCATGTGCTCCGGGAGCTCGGCCACCAGGGCAACCGCGGTGCGGATGATGTGCGGTGCCTGCGTGGTCAGGTAGATGGTCAGCTTGCCCGTGGCCGAGTTGTAGTCCGAGATGATGGCCATGTTCTCGATCGGGCAGGGGTGCGTCCGGGGGTAGTAGATGTCCTGCGAGACGATCTGCAGGCTCTCGTCGGCGAACACCCGCTCGGTGTTCTCCTTGTCGCCCACTTCCCAGGTGTAGCAGATGTTGTTCGTCTGACCCGCCTTGTCGTCCCGGATGATCGGGGCGCCGGGGGCGAGGGCCTGCTTCGGGTTGACGATCGGGGGGAGCGGGTCGTACTCGACCACGATCGACTCACAGGCGTCCTTGGCGATATACGGGTCGTCGGCGACGACGCAGACGACCTCCTGGCCCTGGAAACGGACCTTGTCCGTGGCCAGGACCGCCTGGGTGTCGTAGCTGAGGGTCGGCATCCACGCCAGGTTGTGCTGGGCGGCCATGTCGCCCGTGATCACCAGGTGCACGCCAGGGGTCATCCAGGCCTTTGACGTGTCGATCGAGGTGATGCGGGCGTGCGCGATCGGGCTGCGCAGCGTCTCCATGTGGAGCATGCCGGGGAGCTTGAAGTCGTCGATGTAGTTGCCCTTGCCACGGATGAAGCGTGCATCCTCGACCCGCTTGCGACGGGCGCCGAGTCCGCCGATCTGTATTTCGTCTAATGCCATACCTGTCCTCCTATCCAACAGTGAAGAGCTGCCCGATTAGCCGCGTGCCCCACGTGCGGAGATGCCCGACGTGGCCATCTTCTTGGCCGCCCACTGCACCGCCTTGACGATGTTCATGTAGCCCGTGCACCTGCAGTTGTTGCCCGAGAGCGCCCAGCGGATCTCCTCTTCCGTCGGGTTCGGGTTCTCCTCGAGGAACGCGGTCGCGGTCATCATCATGCCGGGGGTGCAGAAGCCACACTGCAGCCCGTGCTCCTCGTGGAACCCCTCCTGGACCGGCGAGAGCTCCGACGGCGAGCCGAGACCCTCGACGGTGACGATCTCGTGGCCATCGGCCTGGACGCCGAGGATGGTGCAGCTCTTCACGGGCAGGCCGTCCATCAGCACGGTGCAGGCCCCGCAGCTTGTCGTGTCGCAGCCAAGGTGGGTCCCGGTCAGACCGAGCACCTCCCTGATGAAGTGCAGCAGGAGCAGCCGAGGCTCGATCTCCGCCTCGCGCGGCTCGTCGTTGACCACCACTTGAACCGTTCTGAACTCTGGCACGTACAACCTCCTTATCGCGACGTTTGCTCCGGTTTAAGCTCCGCTCTGGAGCCCCGCTACGCTGCCCGGATACCGGCAGCCGCGTTGAGCGAACGCCGGACGAAGACGGCGACCATCTCCCGCTTGTACTCCTCGCTGCCCCGGTGGTCGCTGCGGGGAGAGGAATCGGCAGCGGCAGCCTGCGCCGCTTGCTGGATCGTGTGCTCGTTCAGCCCGCCGCCGGAGACGATGCGCTCGGCGTCGTAGCACTTGATGTTGCTCGGCCCGACACCCGTGAGGCCGATGCCGACCCGGGAGACGGATCCGCCCTGCTGCTGGAGGGCGACGCCGACGGCGACGGTGGCGAAGTCGCCGACCTTGCGCTCGATCTTGTGGTACTCGCCGAAGTTGGTGGAGCCCGGGATCCGGGCCTCGACCGCGATCTCGTTCGGCATCAGGGTGTTCGAGAACGGCCCGGTGACGAACTGGGTGATCGGGATGACCCGCTCACCCTCGGTGGAGCGGGCAACGATCTCGCCGTCGAGGCACATCATCACGGAGGTCCAGTCACCCTGCGGGTCGGCGTGGCAGCAGTTGCCCACCAGCGTGCCGCGGTTGCGGACGACCGGGTCGGAGATGGTCGGGGCAGCGTTGGTCATGAGCGGGTGACGACCGCGGACCAGCTCGGAGCGGACGATGCCCCGATTGCGGGCCAGGGCGCCGATCCGCAGGTAGCCACCAGCCTCCTCGATGTAGTCGAGGCCCTGGATCTGGTTCAGGTCAACGATGGTCCCTGGCGAAGCGAAACGAAGCTTCATCAGCGGGACCAGGCTCATGCCGCCCGAGAGGACCTTGGCGTCATCGCGGTAGTACGCCATCATCTGGCACGCCTCGTCCAGCGTTCTGGGTGCCTCGTAGTGGAAACGTGGGGGATACAAAACTCGCCCTCCTTTGAGTGCCGGAAGTCCTAATACGTGTACGGCCGCTCCGGCGCCGGGGCGCCGGTCAAGTCCTTGAGGATCTGGTCGACGATCCGGCCTACGAGAGGTACCGGCCACGACGCCGGGGGGTACCACCCTCGTCGCCTGCGGGCGCGTCTGCCGGAGGTGCGGCGGGCGGCTTCGGCGCTGCCTTGCGCGGGCCCTCGTCCGTGTACTCGACGCCGAACACGGTGTCGTCGGCCTTCAGGTTGCGAGGCCGCTGGCTCGACGGCTGCCGCTTCTCGGGCACCGCGACCGGGATCTCCTCGGGCGCCGGGTCCGGACGGGGCACCTGGTGGGGCGGCCACGGGCCGGGCACGGGCTGGCCCGCGATCTTCAGCATGTCGACCACTTCCGGCCAGGCCCAGATGGTCGGGCTCGTCGGATCCTTGTTCACCTTCGGCGCACCTTCGATCAGCTCGAAGATCCGCGGGTTGCCTCTACCCTCAGCCACTGTGACACCACCCCTTTCCTTGTTGCCTCATCTCCGTTGGAGCAGTCACCACCTAGTACGGCTTGGAACCCTGTGATTCGTCGAAGCACGCGCCGACTGGCGCGTCGAGCAATCGAGCATTGGACGCGACGGAGAAAGAGAAGGAAGAGGAAAAGAAGGAGAAAACTGTGACGGTGGCACCGAACCGGCGATGTGGTCGCCGTGGCCGACCGTCATACGTGAACCGCTAAGGTCGATCAGAAAGCCCGACCATGCATCCAACGAGTTTCCCCCACCGGTGCCGGATGACCCCCAACCCGGTTGCGAAATCATTCTACGCGCTTCTCGGCGAAACGGACAACGGCAAATGTACGCCTCCGGCGCTGCCCTAGTCAACTCCGCCTAGGCAGGGAGCCCCGGAGTGTCGGTTTCGGGCGCGGAAGGAGAAAATTACGGGGTTTGGCCCGTCATCGCCCGTGGGCGGAGAAAACGGTGGGCGGAGAAAACGTGGGGCGCAGAAAACCTAGCGGCCTGGTTCCCGGCGGCCGGCGGGGTCAGCGCTCTGCTTGTGCACGTCGGCGTCGGTCGAGAGCATCAGCTTCTTGGTGAGGTTGGACTCGTAGTCGCCGATCCACTCCTCTTCCCAGTGCTGGACGTACTGCTCCTCGTTGCAGATGGGCTCGTAGACGGCGTTCAGCTCGGTGGCGATGCCGGCGCGGATGGAGCGCGTCGCGCCGCCGGGCGGGATGAAGTAGGCGAGGTAGAGCTTCCACTGGCTGCCTGCCCGCTCGACCCAGCAGGGAGAAGCCGGGTGCTTGAGGGGGAACCCCTCCTGCGTGAAGTTGTCGGTGTGGCCGACGTAGATGACGGCGTAGTTCTCCTTACCGCCCTCTTCCTGCTTGTACATGATGGCGTAGACACCCGGCGAGTCGATGGGGCTCCAGCCTGCCAGGGTGTAGGGACCTTCGAACGAGTACCCTGCAAGGCTTCCGAGACGGATCATTCGGCTGTACCCCTTCCAACGGTGGCGGGCGGGCGGGTTCGGCGTGTCCCGAGCGGCACCCTATTCTGGACCACCCTCCCATGTTATGCACACCCGGGGGTTGTGGATAGCGTCGATCTGGGAATCCCATCGGAGGTCCCTCCGGCGCTGTGGCCGGCGAAGCATGGGAAACGTGAGAGTCTGGGAATCGACCACATGGAGAGCTGGGAGCAACGACGATGAGCGAAGAGCAGCCAGGAGCGGAACCACAGAGCAGTGAGGAGTTGGAGACACTGCGCCGCGAGATTGAAGGGATCCACAAGCGCATGGAGGAGATCCGTGCGGCCACGGAGGAAGAGGTCCTGAAGAACTGGCAGTCCCCATGGAAGGGCGCCGACACGGTGAAGGCCAAGGTCGATGCCCGGCTGGCCTCCAACCAGGAGTTCCGCACGATCATGACCCGGGCCCGCACCGCCGAGGAGACGGCAGCGAAGCTCGGCCCGCCGGCGGATGCCGCTCCGGACAGCAGCCCCACGGGCCACCCCGCGATCGGACGCTAGGACCCGGCCCGGCCCAGGTGGTCGGATCTTGCTCGCTCAGCGAGCAACTTTCCGCCCAACCAGCTGGCGAGGGGTCAGGGGAAGCCTGGTTCGGGCTCCACGTCCTCTTCGCTCTCGGCCTCGACCCGGGTGATGCCCCAGTCGGGCATGTTGGCCGTCTGCGCGGCCATCTGGAAGAACTCCTTCGCCTTGGCGATGGCCGTCTCACGGTCCTCGGCGTACACGAGGAAGGTGGCGCCATAGGAGTTCGTCCCGATCCCACTGGCCGAGCCGCCCCGGTGGGCGACGGCATCGGCGAGGTCAAGGATCTGTTCGGTCGGCAGCACCCGGTCCCCCGTGGCCTCCACGCCGACGCTCCAGGCGATCTCGATTCCCATCTCTTCGGTCCCCCTTGAAGTCCTTGGCGACGTCTTTGCGAAGTCCTCAGCCCAGTTTCGGCAGGACGAGTGCCAGCTTCTCCAGGCTGGCCAGATCGTGGCCCGACAGCAACTCGTCCACGAACGGCTTGGCGATCAGCATGCCGACGGAACGTGCCTGGAACTCCTCTTCGTCGCCCTTCAGCGGGTTCATCCAGATGAGCTTGTGGCACAGGCGGGAGAGCCGGTCCATGGCCTCCGCCAGCACGGCGGGGTCGCCCCGGTCCAGGCCGTCGGAGCAGATAACCACGATGGCACCCCGGCACATCCCTCGCCGTCCCCATTCCGAGACGAACTTGTCGAGGGACTCGCCGATGCGTGTGCCGCCCTCCCAGTCGAAGACGGCCTTGGCGGCGGCGTCGAAGGCGACGTCGGGGTCCCGCTTCTGCATCTCCTGGGTGATCCGGGTCAGCCGCGTGCCGAAGCAGAAGACCTCGACCAGCTTGGCGGAGGAGGTGGTCCCGACCGCCGCCCGGGCGGCTGCATACCCGAAGTGCATGAGCGCGCGGGAGTAGTCGGCCATGGACCCCGAGATGTCGAGGATCAGGATGACCTTGCGCCGGCGGACACGCCGCTCCCGCCAGTGCTGATCGACGACCTCGCCGTGGCGGCGCATGGCGGACCGGATGGTCCGGCGCAGGTCAGGACGAATGCCGTCGCGGGCGGCGACGGTGCGGCGGGTGCGGCGCTTGGGTGGAAGGAACTTGAACTTCTGCATCAGCTTGCGCAGCGCCGCCTTTTCCTCATCGGTCATCTCGGCGAAGCGCTTGTGCCGCAGCACCTCCATGTTCGAGCCCATCAGCCCGGTGGGGGCCTCGAACTGCTTCTCCTGGCCGGCCTCCGGCTGGGTCAGCATCTCGAACTCCGTCTCGGCCTCGGGATCGAGGTGCACCTTCATCTTCAGCATGTGCTGCAGTGGGCCGTTATCGGACAGGAAGTACGACCTGAACACCTTGTCGTAGATCGGCTGGTCGATGTGGCGGGTGAGCATCGTGGCCTTGCCCGCGTGATAGAGGTCGAGCAGTTCCGTGGGGTCGAGCAGGGTCATCGAGTCGGCGTACCCGAGGACGGACCCGGTCCCGACCACGACGCCCTCGTCACGCAGGGCGCGGCCGAACCCGACGAGGACGGAGAGCAGGCCCTGGTCTGCCGCCACTAGCCGATCACTCCGGACAGGTTGTTCTTCACCTGGTCGATGTCGTCACGGTCCTTGAGCACCGAGCCGAGCGTCGCGGTGGTGACGTTTGCGTCCATGCGCTCCGCACCGAGGAAGTCGAGTGCACGAGCCCAGTCGAGGGTCTCGGCCACACCCGGGCGCTTCTGCAGGTCCATCTTGCGAAGATTCTGGACCGCCTTGGATACCTGGCGGGCGAGCTCCTCGGGGACCTCGGGGGCGCGGGCACGGACGATCTCGACCTCGCGCTCCAGCTTGGGGTAGTCGATCCAGTGGAAGAGGCAGCGGCGCTTGAGGGCGTCGTGCAGCTCCCGGGTCCGGTTGGAAGTCAGGATGACCACCGGGGGCCGCTTGCACTTGACGGTGCCGAGCTCGGGAATGGTGACCTGGAAGTCGGACAGGACCTCGAGGAGGAAGGCCTCGAACTCGTCGTCGGCGCGGTCGATCTCGTCGACCAGCAGCACGGCCCGGTCACCGGCCTTGATCGCCTTCAGGAGCGGCCGCTCGACGAGGAAGCGGGGGCCGAAGATGTCGTCGATGGCGGTCTTGTCCTGCAGGGCCTGCTCGGTCAGGGTGCGGACGTACAGGAGCTGGCGGGTGTAGTCCCACTCGTAGAGCGCCTGGTTGGCGTCGATCCCCTCATAGCACTGCAGCCGGATCAGCTGGAGCCCAAAGGCTGAGGCAATCGCCTTGGCCAGTTCGGTCTTGCCGACACCGGCTTCCCCTTCGAGCAGGAGCGGACGGCCGAGGCAAAGGGCCAGGTAGGTTGCGGTCGCCAGGCCCCGATCGGCCAGGTAGTTCTGGTCCAGTAGAATGTCAGCAAGATCCTCAACCGTCTCCGGAATTTCCATCCCTTTCGCCCTTCCGTCGCTGTCGCTCAATCTGTACCCCTCTCACATGGCAAGCTGACAACTCTACGTCAGCCTTAGCTGTAAAGTCCCCCCCAACCCTCCTGCAACGGCGCCGCCGGGGGGGTCCGGCAGCGGGCGCCGTGGCCACCCGGCTCGCCGGGCAGCGCGGACACATACTGGAAATATACCCCGCGATTCCTCTAACTCTGCCGGGCATCTTTCATCTTCTCGTCGCGGCATGGCCGCCGACCTTGCAGCGGTCGGATCGGGGCGTTCCCTCACAGGCCCGGGGTGCGTATGATTTCCTGCTCGGCTCCTCCCGGATGGCCCGTTCCGGGACAGGGAGGTGGGTGGGAGGAGCCCCGCCGAGCCATGGGGGTACAACGGACACAAGAGCCACATCAAGAGTTCCAACAATAAAAAGGGGTGTGTGCAATGGGCCAGGGACGTCGGGCCGCCATCCTCACCGTCAGCGACGGGGTCTTCCACGGGACTCGGACCGACGACTCGGGCCGGGCGCTGGCGGAGTTACTCACCCGGTCGGGATTCGAGATTGCAGAGACCGCCGTCGTCGCGGACGAGGTTCCCGAGATCGAGGCCGCCCTTCGCCGGATGGCGGTCGCGGCCAATCTCGTGGTGACGACCGGCGGCACCGGCTTCGGCCCCCGAGACGTCACCCCTGAGGCCACCACAACGGTCCTTACCCGTGACGCCCCGGGACTGGCTGAGACGATGCGGGCAGTGGGGCGGCAGGTTAGCCCGATGGCGATCATCTCCCGGGGCCGGACCGGCATCGTGGGCGAGGCCCTGGTGCTGAACCTGCCCGGCAGCCCCAAGGGGGCGGTGGAGAGCCTCGAGACCGTCATGGGCGTGGTGCCCCATGCGCTGGAACTGCTGGCGGGCCATACCCAGCACGTCCAGTCCGAGGTGGCCACCCCCGACACCGAGGGGATCGCCGGCGCCCAGGGCAAAACGGCCCAGGAGCGCGGGGGGCACGACCACGGCCACGCGGGGCACGACCACGGCGACGCGGGGCACGACCACGGCCAACCTTCGGCCGACGAGGTCGCCGCCGCCGAGGCACGCCAGGCCCGGGACGCCGCGGCGGGGGTCGGCGTCGGTCCCTCCGACGTCACCCTCGATCTCGCCAGGCAGCTCTCCGGCGGACAGCAGGTGCTCCTGGCCACTGCGATACGTACCGATGGTGCCCCACCGTGCCAGCCCGGTCAGAAACTCCTGCTCGGCGCCAGCGGTCCGCTCTCGGGCACGCTCGGATGCTCGGAGTTCGACGTCTCGGCCGCCGCCGACGCGGCCGAGGTGCTCGCCTCGGGGCGTCCGGTGCTCCGCACCTATCACCACGACCTCGGGTCGGTCGAGGTCTACCTCGAGCCGTACCTGCACCGCCCGCAGCTCGTCGTGCTGGCGGCGACGCCGATCGCGCTGTGGCTGTTGCGCTGGGGCAAGGACCTCGGCTACGAGACCGTCCTGGTGGAGTCCCGGTCGGACTGGGTGACGCCCGAGCACCGCAGTGCCGCCAACCGGGTGCTGACCGATGCCGCAGAGATCCAGGACGCCCGGGCCGGCGATATGGAAGTGGTGGCAACGGACCACGACGCCCCCGACGTCTCCCGGCAGGTCGCCACCCTCCTCCCCCACGTGCCCCGCTTCGTCGGCATCATGGGCAGCGCCCGGCACACGGGCGCCCATCTCGCCGCCCTCCGGGACATGGGGGTACCGGACGAGCAGGTGGCACAGATCCAGTCGCCGGTGGGCCTCAACATCGGCGCCAAGACGCCGCCGGAAATCGCCCTCTCGATCCTCGGGGGCCTCATGGCGGCCCGCACCGGGCGGCCCGGGGGCTGGATCGACACCCGGACGAGCCGTTGACGCTCTTTTCTTCCACTCGCCGCCCTGCGGTGGCGATCGGGTGGCGGCCTATGATGAGGCCAAGATGAAGGTCCGCCTGCTGATGTTCGGAGCCCTGTCCGCCACCACGGGGGTCCACGAGCAGTATCTCGAGCTGCCCGAGAACGCGACCGCCGGGGCGGTGCTCCAGTGGGTAGCCAGCGAGTACCCCGAGACCGGACCGATCCTCGATCGCGTGTCCGTGGCCGTCAATCTCGAGACCACCGGGCCGGACCGCATCCTCGCCCCCGACGACGAGGTGGCGCTGCTGCCGCCGGTCGCCGGCGGAGCGGACGGTCCCGCGGCAGCGAGGATCACCACCGGTGTCCGCACCGAGGCCGTGTCGATCGACGAGGCGATGCAGTTGGTCGCCCATCCCGGTGCGGGCGGGACCGTCGTGTTCGTGGGCACGGTCCGGGAGCAGTCGGAGGGCTGGGGCGACGTCGACCAGCTCAGCTACTCGATCTACCGGGAGATGGCCGAACCGATGCTGCGCAGGGTCGCCGAGGAGGCGGCCGAGCGGTGGCCGCTCCTCGGGGTCTGCATCCTGCACCGGGTGGGCGACTTGCCCGTCGGCGAGCAGACCGTCATCGTCGCCTGCTCGGCACCCCACCGCCAGGAGGCATTCGCGGCGGCCCGCTACGGGATCGACGAGGTGAAGCGCCGCGTCCCGGTCTGGAAGCAGGAGATCGGCCCGGCGGGCGACCGCTGGATCGGCATCGACGAGCCGGCCGAGGCCGCAGAGACGGCCGAGGCCGCAGAGACGCCATCGTGAGCAGCGCCATGCTCCCGCAGGACCTCGCCCGCTCCCTGTATTCCGTCGAGGAGGCACAGGAGCGGATCATGGACACCGTCAAACCGCTGCCCCCGGTGGAGCTCCCCCTTCTCGAGGCATGGGGCTGCGTGCTCGCCGCCGACGCCGCCGCCGCGTACGACATCCCGACCTTCCCCTCCTCGTCGATGGACGGCTACGCCGTGCGGGCCGGGGACATCCGGGGGGCGTCGCCGTCGAGCCCCGTGGTCCTGCGCAAGGTGGGCGAGGCCCCCATCGGCCACCCCCCCAAGGTTCCCGTCGGGCCCGGCGAAACCGTGTGGATCGCCACGGGTGCCCCGGTGCCCGAAGGGTCCGACTGCATCGCCCCAATCGAGGAGGTCGAGGAGGACGGCGACACGATCCGGGTCCTGAAGGAATTCGGGCCGGGGTCCTTCGTCCGGCCCGTGGGCCAGGACCTGCGCAAGGGAGACGTCGTCGTGAAGGCGGGCCGCCGGCTGCTGGGCCCCGAGCTCGGGGTCCTGTCCTCCGCCGGCTACCCCAGGGCGCTCGTGCATCCGAGGGTCAGGGTCGCCGTCCTGTCCACGGGCGACGAGCTCGTCGAGCCGGGGACCGAGGCGGCCTACGGCCAGATCTCCGACACCAACTCCTACACCCTGTGGGGCAACCTCGCCGAGGCCGGTGCGGTCCCTCTCCGTCTCGGCATCGTCGCCGACGACGAGGAAAAGTTGCGGGCGGCCATCCAGGCGGGCCTGGCCGAGGCCGACGTGTTCATCACGTCCGGTGGGGTGTCCGTCGGTCAGCGCGACGTGGTGAAGCGCATTCTCGAGGGCCTCGGCACCATCGAGCGCTACAAGGTCGCGATGCAACCGGGGGCGCCCCAGGCATTTGGCCTCGTGGAGGGCAAGCCATTCTTCGGCCTGCCGGGCAACCCCGTCTCGGTGTTCGTCTCCTTCGAGCTGTTCATACGGCCGGCGCTGCTGAGGATGATGGGACAGCACCCCTTCACGCGCCCCGAGATCACGGCAGTGCTGGAGGAGGACGTCGGCGGCCCACCGGAGAAGGCCCGGTATGCACGCGTGCTGGTGGGTGGGACCCCGGGGGCGTGGCGAGCGCGGCCGACCGGTGGTGCTGCATCCCACCTGCTGGCCACGGTGTCGCGGGCCAACGGCCTTGCCATCATCCCCGCCGGCACGCCGGTGGCGAAGGCGGGTGACGAGGTCACCGTCAGCCTGTTCCGGGACCGCCGGCTGCTCGACGGAGAGGTCTGAGCACGCTCGCGGGTAAGGTTCCTATAGGAAGCGAAGTCACGTTGACGAGGAAGTGGCCGAACGGCCCGACCAAAGAGGAGGTGTTGAGATGGGGATTCACAAGCTGCCCCCGCTGACCTACGCATACGATGCACTCGAACCGTACATCGACGCTCGGACGATGGAGATCCATTACACCAAGCACCATCAGACCTACGTGGACAAGCTCAACGCCGCCCTCGACCAGCTCTCCGACAACGACCTGAAGAACATGCCGATCGATGACCTGATGCGCAACTTCGGCAAGGTTCCCGAGGACAACCGGACCCCGATCCGCAACCACGGCGGCGGCCACGCCAACCACTCGCTCTGGTGGACCATCATCGGCCCGGACGGCGGCGGCGAGCCAAGCGGCGCCATTGGCAAGGCCATCGAGGACACGTTCGGTACGTTCAAGGAGTTCCAGGGCAAGTTCAACGCCGTGGCCCTGAACCACTTCGGGAGCGGCTGGGCGTGGCTGGTCGTCGTCAACAAGCGGCTCGTGATCTACAGCCTGCCGAACCAGGACTCGCCCCTCATCGGCGGCGACACGCCGGTCCTCGGCATCGACGTCTGGGAGCACGCCTACTACCTCAAGTACCAGAACCGCCGGCCCGAGTACGTCGACGCCTTCTGGAACGTGATCAATTGGGACGAGGTCAACCGCCGCTACGAGGAGGCCACCAAGCGGGCCTAGGGCTCGCTGGCCCGGGCCGAGGGGAGATGACCGATGGCGAACCAACGGGACGAAGAAGAGGAGCAACCTGCCAAGCTGCCGAAGGAGGGGGCAAGCGCCCTGGCGGCGCTGCGCAACCTCTGGGGGTCCACCGGTCGTGACCGTGACTTCCTCGAAAGCGGGCAGGAGGGGTCTGGCCGGGCCACGATGGAGCAGATCATCGGGAAGGTTGGCTACGAGGATCTGGAGCACTTCGCCGAGGGTGAGGCCACGACGGACACCCACGCCGCCGGTCAGCGACTCAGCGCGGCCTGGAAGAAGACCATGGAGCGGGAAGGCAAGATCGTCCACGAGGGCACGTCGATGAGCGACCTCATGCGCGGCAAGCGCCTGGACGAGGGCGTCAAGGGCGGCAACCAGGAGCGGCCACCCTGGGAGAACGACGAGGAGTAACGCATTTGCATTGCGCCGGCCACGCGGCGGCGTTACAGTTGGCAGTCTTGGGGGTCACCGATCAGGAGGTGCAAGGTGGGACTGTTGGGACGCAAGAAGGACCAGGGCGGCGAGACGATGGCGCCGGCCACCGCACCGCAGCCGACCGGAATCCCGGACTACGGGTTCAACGAGCCCACGTCAGGGGCTCCGAAGACGGTGACCGACCTGCTGAAGCACACGTCGTACCCTCAGGGCGCTGAGGGGTTTGCCCGCTTCTCGGGGCGGGAGAAGACCACGAGCTACCGATCGCAGTCCGGCTGGTCCCGCCACACGTACGACACCATCAACTAGCCGAGCGCAGTTCCCCAGAGCGGATGGCCCCCGGGCCGTCCGCTTTGTTGTTTCGTGGTTGTTTCGCGGCGCCGGTAGCATGGTGCTCAGATCGTTTGTGCGTCCATCGACGGGGGTGAGCCGAGGTCCATGCCGAACCGACTGCAGCACGAATCGAGCCCGTACTTGCTTCAGCACGCCTCGAACCCGGTGGACTGGTACCCCTGGGGCGACGAGGCGTGGGCCAGGGCGGTGGCCGAGGACAAGCCGGTGCTGCTCTCGATCGGCTATGCGAGCTGCCACTGGTGCCACGTCATGGAGCGCGAGTCGTTTGCCGACCCGGAGATCGCCGCGTTGGTCAACAAGCACTTCATCTCGATCAAGGTGGACCGTGAGGAGCGGCCCGACCTCGACGCCCTCTACATCGAGGCTCTCCAGACCCTGACCGGAGCCGCAGGGTGGCCGCTCACCCTCTTCCTGACGCCGGAGCGCAAGCTGTTCTTCGGCGGGAGCTACTTCCCGCCAGCCGCCCGCGATGAGCTGCCCTCCTTCCGGGCCGTCCTCGAGTCGGTCATCGACGAGTGGAGGGACAGCCGGCGGGAGCTCGAGCGCCAGGCCGAGAGCATTCTCGGCGAGATGCGGGCACGCGATGCGAACCTGCCGGAGCGCCAGGCCCTCACGACCGAGCTGCTCGACCAGGGCATCCTCCGCATCCTCTCGACGGCCGACCAGGTCCACGGCGGCTTCGGGGAGGCCCCGAAGTTCCCCCAGCCGTGGCTCGTCGAGTTGATGCTGCGGGCCGCGGCGCGCGGGCCGGGCGGGGCCCACGGGATCGCAGATCTGACGCTCCGGCGCATGGCCCGGGGCGGGATCTACGACCAGCTCGGCGGCGGCTTCCATCGCTATGCGGTCGACGCGGCCTGGCGGACCCCCCGCTTCGAGAAGATGCTCTCCGACAACGCCCTCCTCGCCCGCCTCTACACCCACGCCTGGCAGGCCCGCCACGACCCGCTGTTCGAACGGATCGCGGTCGAGACGCTCGAATTCCTGCTGGCCGACCTCGGCGCCGGCGAAGGCGGCTTCTTCTCCGGGCAGGACGCCGAGTCCGGCGGCGTCGAGGGCGCCTATCACCTCTGGAGCCACGACGAGCTCACCGGGGTGGCCCCCGGCGCGGCCGCCTGGTTCGGGGTGACGCCCGAGGGCAACCACGCCGGGGGGCTCAACGTCCTCACCGCCGCCGGCGACCTTCCCCCGGCGGATCTCCGGGCCGCGCTGCTGGCGGCCCGGTCGCAGCGGCCGCGGCCCGGTCGCGACGAGAAGATCCTGACCTCCTGGAACGGTCTCGCCGTCGCCGCCCTCGCCGAGGCCGGGGCGGTGTTCGGGCGGCAGGACTTCGTGGAGGCGGCGAAGCGGGCCGCCACCTTCCTGCTCGACCACGTCATGACGAGGGGTGGCGCGCTCGCTCACTCGTGGCACATGGGCGCCGCCCGGGGGACGGGGCTCGCCGAGGACTACGTCTACCTCGCGGAGGGCCTCCTCGCCCTATGGGAGGCCACGTTCGACCCGGCCTGGGCGGAGGCGGCGCAGCGTCTCGCCGGCAAGCTGCTCGAGGATTTCTGGGACCCCGAGCGCGGCGGGCTGTTCTCCACCGCCCACGAGGGCGAGCAGCTGGTCGTCCGGCGCAAGGACCTGCCCGACTCGATCACCCCGTCCCCGAACGGGGTGGCGTCGCTGCTCCTCCAGCGCCTGGGCGTGCTGGGTGGCGACGACGAGCTGACCCGGCGGGGCGTCGAGATCCTGGAGATGGCGGAGCCCCTGATGCAGGCGGCCCCGCAGGAATCGGGGACATTGTTTGCGGCGCTCGACTTCCACCTGTCCGGCCCCAAGGAGATCGCCGTCATCGGCGATCCGGTCGCCGCCGGCACCGCGGCGCTGCTGGCCGAGGTCTGGAGCCGTTACGTCCCGAACCGCGTGCTGGCGGGCGGAGGCGCCACTCCCGGCTTGCTCTCCCCACTGCTGGCTGGCCGGACCGAGGTCAACGGTCTGCCCACCGGCTTCGTCTGCGAGCACGGCACCTGCAAGCGCCCGGTGAACGATCCCGCCGAGTTCGCCCGCCAGCTCCGGGTCGCCGGGCTGCCGGCCTCGGAGACCGTCAACCGTGCTGCCCAGCTCGCCCGTTTCACCCTCCATCGCATGTCGCTGCTCGACCGGCTGGACAACCCGCTGTGGATCGACCCGCTCAAGGAGCGGGGCTTCTTCACGACGCCGCCCGCCCCCATCGACCAGTACGTCCCCGGGGCGATGGGCGCCCCGCCGTGGCCGGACTCGAAGTACCTGGCACGCATGGCGGGCGTCGATCCGTTCGCCGTCCACCGGGTCGCCATGGAGATCCCCGAGACCGACAACTCCCTGGTCCACGAAGACCTCGCCGACGCCGCGCTGGCCCTGCCGCCGGATCTCGCCGCCGACTTCGCCGCGCGGGCCAAGCGGTGGCTGACCACGTCGCCCTACCACGTGATGCTGCCGAAGAAACTCGGCGACCTGGTGTCCAACCTGGCGACCAAGGGACACGGCGACGAGGCCCTCGACCTCGCCCGTTCCCTCCTCGAGCTGCTCGGAGACGAGGGGCCGGCGGCCCGGATCACCGAGGACGTGGGGTTCGTTCTCCCGCCCGTCCCCCATGCCCGCTTCAGCGACTGGGACTACGAGCAGATCCTGAAGGAGAACTTCTCCGGCGTCGTGAAGGCCCTCGGTGTGCCGGCCCTCGACCTGCTGTGCGACCTGCTGAGCCAGGCCCTGGAGTTGTCCGTTGCCGCGCCGGGTCCGGCCGACCCGTCTCGGGGCGACGGATCCTACCTCTGGCGCCCTGCGATCGAGGACGACCCCCGCAATCTGGACCGGTCGTTGCGAAACTCGCTGGTCTCCGCGGTGCGGGATGGGGCGATGGGCGTCGTCCGGGAGAACCCCGGCATCCTCCCGGATCTGTTCGACCGCCTGGCGGACCGCCGGTGGCCGGTCTTCGTGCGGATCGGCCTGTCCCTCCTCCGGCAGTTCCCCGAGGACGCCCCCGGCCTTGCGGCGGCGAAGCTCTCGGACCGGAACTACCTGACGGACCCCCACTACAGCCGGGAGTACCTCCTCCTCGCCCGCCAGCAGCTGGCCAGCCTCACCGACGAAGAGCGCGAGCGGGTGCTGGCGTGGGTGAACGAGGGTCCTGACCTCGCCCGCTGGGATGCGGTCCCCGGCCGCTGGGACAGCGACCCCGAGGACCGGATCGACGCCGAGGAGTTCGCGCAGGGGTGGAGCGCTTCGCGCGCCGCCCTCCTCACCGATCCCGAGGCGTCCCTCGACGCCGCCTTTGCCTTCGCGCTGTCGGACCCTCCGGTCGACCTCACGAGCCCGAAGCAGGCCGGGTGGTTGCGGACTGCCGAGGCTTCGGAAATCGTGCGGTTCGCCAGAGTCTGGCGGGAGCCGGCGATGATCGGTGCTCCGACGGCTGCCGGGCTCTGCAAGAAGCTCGTCGAGGTCGTCACCACCGAGCCAGGGCGGTTCGCCTCGGAGGCCCCCGCCTTTGCCGGCCTGCCCGACGACGAGCTCCGAGCGCTCCTCATGGGCCTGCGCGAGGCGACCAAGCAGGGCGTCGTGACGTTCGACTGGTCCCCCGTGCTGGACCTGCTGGCCCTGGTCGCCGGGCGCGAGACAACGGACACCGAGTCGAACCGGGCGCTGCGCATCAGCGTGGCCCGCCTGCTGGCCGCCGGCTTCGCCAACGGGGCCGGCGAGATCCCTGCCTCGGCGCGGACCCGGGTCTGGGCGATCATCCGGCCGATCGCCATGGAGGCGGAGCCGCCTGGCGCAGGAGATGCCGATGGCGCCGACACGGTGGGGCCGGGGCCGGGGCGCAGCGTCGCCGCGGAGGGTCTGCAGGCCGTCGTGCGCTACGCCCTGTGGATGCGGCGCCAGATCGAGGGCCAGCCCCGGGGCCGGGATCTCGCCCGAACCGGTTGGGAACAGATGCCGGAGGTGAGGGAGGTCCTGGAGGCGCACCTCTCGCCCGGGCGCCCCCCGACACCTGCGGTCCAGGCGGTGTTCGGGCAGTGGTTCCCGTGGCTGCTCATGCTGGACCCCGCCTGGGCGGCCGCCCGGCGGTGGGCGATCTTCCCGGCCGAGGCGACGCTCGATCACCTCCGCCAGGCCGCCTGGGATACCTACCTGGCAGTGTCGCCGGTGTTCGACCAGGTCTTCGAACTGCTGTCGTCCGAGTACGAACAGGCCGCATCGAGCATCGTGGTCGACACCGGGCTGTCCCGGCCGCAGCAGGGCCTGGCCGAACACCTCGTCGCCGTGTACCTGCGGGGCAGGGTGCCGCTGGAAGGCCCGGCCAGCCCGCTGGCGACATTCCTCGAACACGCCTCCTCCTCCCAGCGGGCGCACGCTCTCGCCTGGGTGGGCCAGATGGTGCAGGGCCAGGACCGGATCCCGAGCGAGATCGTCCACCGCCTCCAGCGCCTGTGGGAGAGCCGGCTGTCGGCGGCCCAGCAGGCTGCGGATCCCGCCGCCCACGCCGAGGAGCTCGCACAGTTCGGCGTCTGGTTTTCCTCGGGCAAGTTCGACGGCCCCTGGGCGGTCGCCCAGCTCTTCGCCGTGCTGGAGCTGACCGGGCGGGTGGGCAACACGAGCAAGGTCGTGGAGCGGCTCAAGACCTACATGGACACCATGCCGTACGAGGTCGCCCGGTGCATCGCCGTGCTCGTCGCCAACGAACGGGGCGCCATCACGATCCTCGGCTGGGGCCAGGACGCCCAGCAGATGCTGAGCCGCATCGTGGGGGGCTCGGATGCCCGGGCCCGGGACATTGCGCTCGACCTGCTCGACACCTTCGACCTGCAGCCGGTCGCTGAGCTCATCCGCTGGTCGTAGCCGGTCACATATCGGCGAGCTTCTTCTCGAGCGACTCGACCTTGCTGGTCAGCCCGTCGTCAACGCCGGGCCGTATGTCGGCTTTCAGCACGAGAGACACGCGGGGGGCCACGTCCACCACGGCGTCGACGGCTCGTTTGACCACATCCATGACCTCGTCCCACTCACCCTCGATCGTGGTGAACATTGCGTCGGTGTGGTTGGGGAGCCCACTGGAGCGGACGACGTTCACGGCCCGGGCGACCTCGCGAGAGACCTCTTCCCCCACGCCCAGCGGTGTGACGGAGAACGCCACAATCATGACAACTCCTCCTTGGTCCCCGCGGCAACCCGATCCTAGTCCGCCCGTACGATTCCAGTGGCCCCTCGGGGGGGACGCCGGAAGCCGGACCACAGCCGTCGCACAGCTCCAAAGCTCATAATGTGGCGGTGACCGATTCGCCGGACGGGCAGCGCCCTGACGCCGCCAGTGCAGGAGACCCACCCATGACCCCCAAACCATCCGAGGAGTCCGCCGCCGCGCCGGGGGCCACCCCGACGCCTGTGGAGGCACCCCCCGTCGAAGATGCCGCGAAGTCTGGTGAAAAACCTTCGCTATCCGACGAAAAAGTTCCAGACTTCTCTGCCGAGGCGCCCGTTCCCGAGGCGCCTGCGGCTGAACCGGCACCCCAGGCCGCCGTAGCGGACCCGGCCGCGGCACCGGAACCGCCCGCCGTAGCGGCGCCGGAACCCGAACCCGAACCCAAACCCCGGCCCGCGGCGAAGGTGTCGACGCCGCCTCCACCGCCGCCGGTGGAGCGGGGATTCATCGGCAACTTCTTCCGGCCGCCGGGGGGACCGATCAAGGTCGCCCAGCGGGTCGGGATCCTCATCCTGGCCCTCGTGCTCGTCGCCATCCTCGGCGTCGCCGGCTGGGGGATCGTGGGCGGCCGCTCCACGGGCACCAACGGCACAAACACCACCAACGGCACCCCCGCCCCGACCACCTCGGCGACCTCCCCCTCCGCCAGCCCGACGGCGAACGGCATCACGGTCCAGGACCCGGTCAAC
>DASXNO010000321.1:0-1863 GCA_036495025.1 Actinomycetota bacterium
GGGTGCCGTGCTCGGAGCCAACCCGTTCGTGCGGCTCGATCCGACCGAGCTGCCGGCGACCGCCGGACGCGTCGGCCTGGCGGCGGCGCGTCCGGGCTTACTCGCCCGCCATGCGCGGCACCTGGGCCAGGAGTTGGCGGCCATCGCGGCGGGGCGGTCGGGGGTGCGACCGGGACGAAGTGACCGGCGGTTCTCCGATCCCACCTGGACCGAGATGGCCCTGTACCGGGGGCTGATGCAGGCCTACCTCGCCGCATCGTCCGAGGTCCAGCACCTGATCGACGACGTGGGTGTGGATGAGCGAGAGCGAGCCCGCGCCCGGTTCCTGGCGACGATCGTCACCGAGGCCCTGGCCCCGGCGAACCTGCTGGCCGGCAATCCCGCGGCGCTGAAGCGGACCCTCGAGACCGGGGGGGGCAAACCTCGTCCGCGGCTTCCGCCACTGGATCGGGGACCGGTTGCACAACGGCGGGATGCCCCGCCAGGTGGACACCCGTCCCTTCGTGCTGGGCAAGACCGTGGGCCCCCCGGCAGCGTCGTCCACCGCAACGACCAGTTGGAGCTCGTGCAGTACCGCCCGGCGACCGAGCGTGTCCACTCCCGGCCCATCGTCATCATCCCTCCCCAGATCAACAAGTTCTGGGTGTTCGACCTGGCCCCCGGGCGCAGCATGGTCGAGCATGCGACGTCGAAGGGGTTTCAGGTCTTCGCCATCAGCTGGCGAAACCCGACCCCCGCGGAGCGGGCCGGGGACCTCGGCACCAACGTGGCGGCGTGCAAGTCGGCGATCGAGGCGCCTCCATGCTGGCATCGAGTGCCGAGAGGGCTCTGGGGCCATGAGGATAGTCCGCGATCGCGCATATACGCGCGATAGAGGACCAAACTCCAAGTCCGACAGGCAGCCGGGCACGCCTAATGGCTGCGAAGTCTCGGCGAAAGCCCTTCCTGTCGTTGATCGTCGGGGCTAGAATCTCAAGGGTGTAACTTTGACGCCGACACGACTCGGGGGGCTCAGACGTCGAAGCAGCGAGAGGGTCGGTGTCGAGTGAGGTGACCGTGGCGTCCGGGCACGAGCGGCCGTCTCACAGCGCTCAGCCAAAGGCTGCGGCGCAGCTTCGGATCGGGGCCTTCGTCCACATCATCGGCAGGCGCGGCCGCTTCCGGGTCACCGGCCTCACGCCCCATGGAGTCGAGTTGCGTGACCGCGACGAGCGCTGGCACGTCGTGCGCCCGGAGGCGGTCCGGATATCCGAAGCGGAACCGGGAGCGTGGCGACCCAGGTGATTGTCCGGGAGCCTCGGGGGCACGGCATCCCCCGGCGCGGCACCTCTCTCAGGCTGAGGGGTCGCTGGGGAACGGTTCACCCAGCATTCTCACGTCGATCTCGGATCCGGCCGGGAGCGCAGCGACGTCAGGAGGAATGACCGCCCAGGCGTTGGCCGCAGCCAGGGAGTGGATCATCCCGGCTCCCTGGCTCCCGGCCACCCGGGCCCGCAGGCAATCACCGTCGCACCAGACGGCGGCCCGCACGAGGTGGAGCGTCCCCGGTTGCTGGAGCAACGCCTCGCTCAGCACGGCGCGCAACGCCGGACGGAGCTCCGGGGCCTTCCCCAGAAGGGCAAGGATGGCGGGTCGCACGAGCTCTTCGAACGCCGCCAGGGCCGAGGCGGGATTGCCCGGGAGCGCAAAGAGCGGCTTGCCGAATGCCCGGCCAAATGCGAACGGGCGGGCGGGACGAAGAGCCACCCGGAAGGTGCGAACCGCCACCGGACCGCTCAGGGCCGAGATGAGGTCCCGCTCGCCGACCGACACGCCTCCCACGCTGATCAGGGCATCGGCGTGCTGCGAGGCCCGGCGCAGGGC
>DASXNO010000322.1:0-5215 GCA_036495025.1 Actinomycetota bacterium
TCCGCCGCCAAGGGGATCCGGTATCTCCTGGAGGCGTTCGCACTCGTGCATGCCGAGCTTCCCGAGGCAAGGCTCGTGCTGGTGGGGGGAGGCGATGCCGTTGCGGAGCATCGCCGGTTCGCCGCAGCCCTCGGGATCCCCGACGCGGTGGCGTTCCGCGGGACACTGAGCCTGGAGGCACTCGTCGAGGCCTACCAGGCGGCATCGGTCGTGGTCCTGCCCTCGACGACGGATTCGGAATCGTTCGGCATGGTGCTGATCGAGGCAATGGCGTGCGCCAAGCCCGTGATCGGCTCGGATGTGGGCGGCATCCCCTTCGTCATCGACGACGGGCGCGACGGTTACCTCGTCCCTCCGGCGGATGCCGGTGCCCTCGCCGGCGCATGCCTCGAGATCCTCCGGGCCCCCGACCTTGCCGCGGCACTGGGCACGCGGGGACACCGCAAGGTGAGGGACCGCTTCACCTGGCACGCCCAGATCGACAAGTACCGGGCCATCTTCGAGACGTTGCCGGGCACCTGGGCGCCGTCGCCCGACGCACTGGGGGCGCCCACCGGCCTCGGGGCGGCCCCCGGCGAGGAACTGCGGATGGCCGGGCACAGCGACGCACCCGTGAGCGGCCGGCATTGACCATGGCCATCCTCTGTTATCACGCCATCGACCCGGAGTGGGTCTCACCGCTGGCGATCAGCTCCGAGACCTTCCGGCGGCAATGCTCCTGGCTGCGCAGGCACCGGCACCCCGTCGAGCTCTCGGAGGCAGTCCGCCACGTCGATCGTGGCGGTCTCTTCCCGCGGGGCATGGTGGTCCTGACCTTCGACGACGGGTTTGCGACGGTGTACGAGCATGCGTTCCCCATCCTCGGGACGTCCGGCCTCCCCGCCACCGTCTTCCTCGTTGCCGAGACGTTGTCGCCGGAGGGCAGGACGGTGGACTGGGTCGCGCCGTGGGACAACCCCCCTGCGACGCCGCTGCCCACGCTCGGCCTCGATGAGATCCTGGAGATGCAGGAGGCGGGCATCAGCTTCGGGTCGCACAGCTATTCCCATCACGACCTGACCCGGCTTGGGGAGCAGGAGTGCGAGCGGGACTTGCGGGACAGCCGCGAGCTGCTGGAGAGCCTGCTCGGCCGTCCCGTGCCCTTCCTGGCGTTCCCCTTCGGCCGCCACGACGAACGCGTCAGGCGCGCCGCCCGGCGCGCCGGCTATCAGCATGCGTTCAGCCTGCCGGACGTGCCGGAGGCGGCCGATCCGCATGCCCTGCCCCGGATGGGCGTGCTCCCCCAGATGGGGCTCGGCATGCTGGCGGTCAAGACCTCGTCGTGGTACCCGCGTCTTCGGGTGACGCCGCCGTATGCCGCCGCCCGCCGTCTGGTGGGCAGGGCACGGGCCTCGCACGCCCCGGGTGACGCCGTGCCGGGGCAGGCGTCACGGCCCGCCGGTGGGGGGGTTGGTCCGTGAGGATCCTCCAGATCGTCAACCTCGGGTACGTCGCCGGCGGAGCCGAGAAGAGCGTGCAGGTCATCCGCGACGCAATGGTCGCCCGCGGCCACGAGGTGCTGGTGCTCTCGACCGACAAGGGCCTCGAGGGCGAGGATTCCTTTGCCGACGTGGTCATCCCCCGGATTGCCGGCAACGCTGTGAAGCGGCTGACGAGCTACGCGTGGTACGGAGCCGGGAGGAAGGCGATCCTTGCAGCCATTCGCCGGTTCGCCCCCGACGTCGTGCATCTCCACACGATCGGCGAGTTCAGCCCGGCGGTTTTCTGGGCCCTGGGAGGAGTGCCTGCCGTGCTCACCGTGCATGGACCCGAGGAGTTCATGCGGCAGCTGCTGACCTGGCAGCTCCCGGCATCCGACTACCGCAACGGGTCGTTCGAGTGGGCGGATCTCACCCTCGTCGGTCGCCTTCGCTACACCTACCAGCGGTTCCTGCAGCGCCCGCTCTACCTGGTGGGGGCGCGGCGGCACCTGCGGCTGATCCTCGCCCCGAGCAGGTTCATGGCCGGCATCCTCGAGCAGGATGCGCCGGGCATCCCCGTGCGCCTGCTCTACAACGGGATACCGCTGCCGGCCGCCGAGCCGCTGCCCGAGCACCCTCAGGTCCTGTACGTCGGGCGGCTCGAGCCGGTCAAGGGTGTCGACCCGCTGCTGCACGCCATGCAGCGCCTCATGGCCCGTATCCCGACGGCGACCCTCGTCGTGGTGGGCGAAGGATCGCAGCGCACGAGCCTCGAGGCCCTGTCGGCCAGGCTCGGCCTGAGCGGATGCGTGCGATTCGCCGGGTGGGTGGCGCCGAAGGACATCGGCCCGTACTACGCCGCAGCGCAGGTCGTTGCCGTGCCATCCCTCTGCCCGGAGACGCTGGCCATGGTCACCGTCGAGGCGATGGCCTTCGGCCGGCCGGTCGTGGGATCCAACGTCGGGGGCATCCCGGAGGTGGTCGTGGACACCGTGACGGGCAACCTGGTCAAGCCCGGGGATGCCGAGGCATTGGCGGATGCGCTCGCAGGGATCCTCGGCGACGCCGTCCGTGCGCGGCGGATGTCGATCGCAGCACGCGAGGCGTCGGAAGCCTTCGGCGCCCAGCAGTTCCTCGATGCCCTGGAGGAGACCTACCGTGAACTCGCCCGCTCCCGGCCACGTCAGGTGGTCAACGCTTGGCTGCCGCAATAGCCTTGGCCAGCGCCGCATAGGCGGGCTTCGCCGAGCCGTCGGCGCGCCGCAGACCGAAGAAGTTCTCCCGGTCGCTGGTCGAGGCCCCCGCGTCGGTCTGGGTGTACCAGAACAGGGCGGCGATCTCCGGCGAGCTCTTGGCGAGCTGCACGGACTGCGTTGCCATCTGCGCCTGCAGGGCCTCGTCGACGTGGTCCGGGTTCTCGCCGATCAGGTAGTTCCCCACCGTCGCGCCAGCCCCGGGACCGTTGGTGGGTGCCCCGTACTCGGTGGCCCAGATCTTCATGTCCGGGGCGCCGAAGGACTTGAGCGTGGCCTTCATGCTCCTCGGTGTGGCAGAGATCTGCGACCAGCCGCTCCAGTCGGCGTAGTAGCGCGGCGGTACGGGATAGGAGTACGGGTGGTAGCCGACGGCGTCCACCGCCGAGAGCCCCCCGGCCTGGGCGAAACCGGTCAGGAAGTCCAGCTGCGAGATGCCGCCCGCCGCGGTGGCGGAGGGAGCCAGCCCGCCGGAGATCACCATGGCGGAAGCGTCGGCTCCCTTGATCGCCAGCGACGCCGCCTTGACAAGGGCAGCGTAGGCCGTCGGGTCGGGTGCCGGCTGCCAGGCGCCACTGGTGTTGGGCTCGTTCCAGATCTCCCAGGCGTGAACGCCGAGCGGGGCGTAGCGGCGCACTGCCGCAGCCGCGAAGGCGGCGAAGCGGTCCGGACTTGCAGGCCTGCAGTGATCGGTGGTCGGGCACGCCGTGGCCCGGGCCCAGACGGGCGTGTACTGCAACACGGGCAGGAGGCCCATATGCCGTTGGTTGACGGCGGCGGCGATCGCGTCGAACGTCGACCAGTCGAATGTTTCGGGGGAGACCGGTTGGATGGCGTCCCACCCGAAGTCCAGGCGGACCCATCCGACTCCGAGCGCCAGCGCATCGTCGAGTGCCCCAGCGACCGCGGTGGGGCTGAGCCGCGGGAGGCCACCGCCGTACGAGATGCCAAGACGCAGGCCTCCGGATGCGGAGGGGACCGGTGCCGAGGGAAGTGCGGGCGTCGAGGGGCTTGCCGGCGGCGAGGCCTGGGGAACCGGGCGCGGCGGCTGACTGCATGCGGCGGCAGCACCAAGGGCAAGAACGGCCAGGGCCACCAGGAGGCGCCCCTCGAGGCGCCGGATCCTCTGCGGAGCGAGGCAACGGCGTGTGGTCACCAGCTGGATTATCCTCGGCCGCCGCGCCGGCCGGGCCTGCGGTTGTCCGCGGCTCCAAGGATCGACATGGCTGTTGGGGCGCTCAAGCGCGACAGGATGGCACGCTGGGCCGTTCCCGGTCCAATCCCAGCCTTCCGCATGCAGGGCGGTGGCCGGAGAGGTCAGGCGTGGAGCTGCGAGTGACCCGAGGCGAGCGCGCCCTCGACGGCATGGCGGATGCCCTCGACGACCTGCACGCCGCCACCGCCACGCCGGTGACGGCTCGCCGCCCCTGGCTCCAGACCTGGCTGTCCTGCTTCCCCGACGACCCACTGGTCGTGGCCGTGTGGTCCGGCGAGCGCCTGGAGGCGGTGGCCCTGCTTGCGCAGCATCGCCGGCTCGGCATCACCGAGACCGTGGCGATGGGCAACGGACCGAGCGACCGGGTGGCGTTTCCTTCTCGTGGGCCGGAGGCGTCGGCGGCCCTGTCGAGAGGCCTCGCCGCATCTCTTCTCGGACAATCGGGGCACTGGCGGCTGACCGTCAGCCACCTGCCCCCCAACGACCCGGTCGCCGTCGCCGTCGCCGCCCGCTTGCCGCAGGCAACGCTCGTCGCCGGCGACACCTCACCCGCCCTGCGCTTCGGTCCCGACCGCCGGCTGCGCAGCTACGTCAGCCGAAACCACCACCAGCACATCCGCCAGGCGACCAACCGCATGGGGCGGGAGGGCCTGAAGCCCGAGTTCGAACATCTCCGCGAGCCGGCATCGATCGCCGCGGTGCTGGGGCAGGTGGAGGAGGTGTGCCGCCGCCGTGACGCCATGGTGCACCGGCCAAGCCAGCTCGACGATCCGCGGTTCGGGCCCTTCTTCCGCGCCGTCATTCTCGATCACGCCGGACGTGACGAGGTCGAGCTCACGATCCTCAGGCTGAAGGGCGAGGTTGCCGCCTACTGCCTCTGTTTCGTGGACAACGGCTCCTATCGCATGTGGAACTGCCGGTTTGCTCCGGCGTGGGCCCATCTCAGCCCCGGCCGCGTGACGAACAACGAGGCGATGCACCATGCTCTCGCCGACCCGAGCTGCTCGGAGTTCGACTGGATGCTCGGCGACGAGGGCTACAAATCGGGCGTGCAGAACCACATGGAGTCGTCGCAGAACCTGCTCGCCTGGTCATCGGCCACAGTCCGGGCCGTCCTGGATGGGCCCAGAAGCGTGCGCCAGGCACTGAAGGAGCTCAAGGACCGCCACGAACCGCTGGAGCGGGCATGGGAAGACTCCAGGCGCGCCCGCGAGCGCATCCGCGCGGGGTTGCGCCAGGCTGCCTGGAGAAGCCGGAGGCTGCCGTTCTGAGCCGAGCCCTTACGA
>DASXNO010000323.1:0-13749 GCA_036495025.1 Actinomycetota bacterium
GACAGTGCCCGGGCAGCATCCCGCCGGGCGTCGAGGCTGCGGTAGGCCTCGAGGGCCTCCTCAGCGAGGGGGCGGGCATCCGAACCCTTGCCGTGGGCGGTCAGGGCAACCGCCGCTTCCTCGCAGGCGAGGGCAAGCTCACGCCTGCGAGGGCTGAAGCGGTAGGCGGCCACGGCCGCTAGGAGTGCCGCGGGGTCCGAGTCGAGCAGGCCCCGGCATCGCAGCGCTGCCCCCTTGACGCTTGCCACCTCGGCCGTTGCCGCAAGGGCCTCCAATGCCACGGTCACCTCCTCGGCAAGGAACCGCTCGCCGCCCCGCAACGCCAGACGGACCAGGTCGGGCCCGAGGACAGGGTACTCCGCGATGACGCCGGCGCCGCTGCACTGCTCCCACGCCTTGGCGAGCATCCGCAGGGCGGCGTCGTCGTTTCCCTGCGCCTCCATCACGAGCGCCCTGGCCCACATCATCCAGTTGGCGCGCCACTGCGGCCCGGAGGTCTGGGCGTCCTCCTCCGCCGCGGTGGCCTGCCGATCGGCGGCCGCGAGATCGCCGCGGTGCAGGGCGATCATCGACCGGACCGCGTGGCCGACCACCTGACCCTGGCGGACGACCACCTCCTCGGCGAAGTCCATCGCCGAATCGAATTGTGCGATCGCTTCGTCCCATTCCCCGGACCAGAACCTTCCGATGCAGGAGACGAAGTGGTAGGGCGCGAGGTTCCACCGGGCGCCGCGGCGCTCGCGTGCCTCCCTCCCGCGCCGTAGCGCGAGCTGGGCGTCCTCGATCCGGTCGACGTCGATGAGCAGCAGGGTGTGCATGAGGGTGAGTTGGAGCCGCCGTGCCTCCGGCGACCGGCCACGCCGTGCCTGGGCCAGCGCCTCCTCGGCCATCCGCAGCGCTTCGGAGAAGTTGCCGCGGAGGTTCTGGATGGCGGCGAGGCTGGCGAGGGCCACCGTGCCGCCGAGGTCGTCCTCGATCTCGTTGCAGACGGCGAGGGCGCGCTCGGCGGAGGCAGCCGCTCCGTGGAGGTCCCAGAGGATGACCCGGCACGTGGAGGCCCACGCCCAGAGCCGGCCCCGCTCCCGCTCGGTGAGGGCGGGCGACTGGACGGCCTCGTCGATGTCCAGCAGGCTCCTGGCGACGCGGCCCTGACCCACGTGGATCTGCACGAGGCACAGTCGCAGCGCGCCGTCGACCTTGGGGTCGTGCTCACGCTCGAGTGTGCTCTGGCAGATCTCCTCGGCCTTGCCGAGGTGCCCCGACGACAACAGGCACGAGGCCAGGTCCGCCAGGGTCGCGTCGCGCAGTCCCTCGGATCCTTCCGGGAGGTCGGGCACGACGCTCGGAGGAAGGATGCCCAGGGCACGTCCCAGGAGATCGGCTGCAATCGCCGGCGACCTGGCCCCGGCCTGGCGTGCCGCGGTGCGCAGCCACTCGACGGCGGCGACGTCGCCCGGCACCGCACTCCGGACCACGTGTTCGGCCACGTCTTCGGGAGGCAGGCCCGCCTCGGCAAGGACCGTGGCCGCCGACTGGTGCAGCGCGTGGCGAACGGGTTGCGCCATGCCGGCGTACAGGGCCTCGCGGATCAGGTCGTGATGGAAGGCGTAGAGCCGGCCCTCGGTCCGGAGGATGCCCGCCTGCGTCGCCGCGGTGACATGCGGTGCCAGCAGTGCCGGGGGCCGGTCGCTCACCGTGGCGAGGTCGGCCATGGAGAACGTCGATCCCAGGATCGACGCGACCTGCAGGGTCTCCAGCGCCTCGTCGGACAGGAAGCTGAGGCGCTGGCGGATGGCACTGGCGAGCGAGGAGGGAAGGGTGGGCGTATCGACCTCGGCCTTCCCGTCCTGCACCCGGATCGCTCCCTCGCGCTGGAGTGCCTCGACGAGTTCGGTCGCGAAGAACGGGTTGCCTCCGGCACGGGCGACCTGGCTGAGCAGGCATGGCCCGGGGGGCGCGCCGAGGAGGCGCTCGACGAGTTGGGCGACGCACGGCTCCGCGAGCTTGCCGAGCGTCTGTCGTTGAACGCCGTGGGCTTCCAACTCGACCAGCAGGCTCGCGAGCTCGGGGCTGCGCGGGAGCGGCCGCATGGTGCCGATGACGACGGCGGGAAGCCTCGAGATCTCGCGGCCGAGGCGGTTGAGCGCCAGCAGGGTGGAGGGATCCGACCACTGCAGGTCTTCGAGGGCCAGGACCACCGGGCCGCTGGCGCCGAGGTGCTCGACGAAGTCGATGAGGGCGTCGACGACTCGGAACTCACTCTCCGGCGTACCGGCCAGCATGGCCGCCGCCGACGTCTGGGTGCTGGTCCCGGAGCCTGCGGGCTCCGCCAGGAGCTGGGCGACGGCGGCCCGCCGTTTGTCGTCGCCGGGGAGGGGCACGTCGTCGATCCGCCCACGCCGGCCGATTCCGAGCGCCGCCGAGATCGCGCCGAAGGGACGGTGCCGCTCCAGCTCCTCGGCTGCCCCGGCGAAGCAACGGAAACCGAGGCTCCTGGCCTTGCTGAGGGCCTCCTCGAGAAGAAATGTCTTGCCGATCCCGGCCTCGCCTTCGAGCGTGACAAGGCTCCCTTCACCTTTCGCTGCCCGGGCGAACGTCAACAGCAGCTCGGAAAGCTCCGCACTGCGGCCGATGAGCGGCGATTCAGGGTTCTGTGAAACCCCCAGCAACCGTTAACCCCCTCCTTCGCCCCCCGGCGTTGGACCCAGGCTTACGCCTCGCCGCAAGGCGAATGCGGTTGCGGGGCACAGTCTAACGGATGGGATCGCCGCGCCATAGAGGCTGCCATGGGATTCCTGGATGTGTTTCTGCAGCTCATCCGGTCCAAAGTGCTTATACGCCGCAGCATTGTCCGGGGCGGTGCGATGCCGCTCGCTGACCTATCTTCGAGTGTGCTACGGCAGTATCCTAAGTGGCCTACAGGCAATCCAGGGCTAGTGAGACGTATGCAGATTCCTGAAGAAAAAGACACGGGGAACGAACCGAAGGAGCGCGAACCAAAAGCCGGCGACTCGACGGCCTCCGAACCGAAAGCCTCCGAACCGAAGGCCTCCGAACCGAAGGCCAAGGGCTCGAGCCGGCACCGCCGGCTGGTGTCCGCTGAGTCGAACGCATCGACGCTCACGCAGCGGACGCCCCGAGAGCAGCGCTTCCTCAATCGCGAGCTCTCCCGCATCGACTTCAACGACCGGGTCCTGGCCCTGGCCGAGGACCGTTCCCTCCCCGTGCTCGAGCGTGCCAAGTTCATCGCGATCGTCAGCCAGAACATCGACGAGCTGTTCCAGGTGCGCGTCGCCGCCCTCTACGAGCAACTCTCCGTCGAGGCCACCACGACCTCGCCCGATGGCCTGACGCCCCAGGCCCAGCTCGCCGAGATCCGCAAGCGCATCGAGGCGCTCGCGGAGCGCCGTTCCCAGATCTTCCGGGACGTCCTCGTCCCCGACCTCGATGTGGCGGGGATCCGCTTCTCGCAGTGGAAGGAGCTCGACGACGACGACCGTGCCCACCTCGACCAGGTCTTCGAGCGACGGATCTTCCCCGTCCTCACGCCGCTGGCCGTCGACCCTGCCCATCCCTTCCCGTACATCTCCAACCTCTCGCTGAACCTCGCCGTCGTCGTGCGGCAGGGGCCCCACATCCCGCCGCTGATGGCAAGGGTCAAGGTCCCGCCCCTGCTGCCGCGCTTCCTCGTGCTGCCGGATGGTGAGCGGTTCGTGCCCGTCGAGCAGGTCATCGCCGCCCACCTCGGGGCGCTGTTCTCGGGCATGCAGGTCCAGGCCCAGTACAGCTTCCGGGTCACCCGGCAGACCGACTTCAACACCGACGACGGCGCCTCGGACCTCCTGGTCGCGGTCGAGTCGGTCATCCGGATGCGGAAGCGTTCCCCGCTGGTCGTGCGCCTCGAGATCGAGAAGGGGATGTCGGCCTGGGTGCGCGAGCTGCTGATGCGGGAGCTGGAGCTGGACGACACGCAGGTCTACCCGGTCAAGGGCCCCCTCGATCTCCGGGGCCTCTGGGCGCTCTACGCTCTCGACCGGCCCGACCTGAAGGAGGAGCCGTACACCGGGGTCACGGCACCGCGCCTTGCCCCGGCGGCGCCCGGGCACCACGTCGACATCTTCTCCGTGCTGCGCAAGGGCGACGTGCTCGTCCACCATCCCTACGAGTCGTTTGCGACGTCGGTCGAGGCATTCGTCGACCAGGCGGCCGACGACCCAACGGTGCTCGCCATCAAGCAGACCCTCTACCGGACGTCGACGACGGAGAGCCCGATTGTGAAGGCCCTCATCCGGGCGGCCGAGGCGGGCAAGCAGGTGGTGGCGCTCGTGGAGCTGAAGGCGCGCTTCGACGAGGAAGCCAACATCGCCTGGGCCCGTGCCCTCGAGGAGGCCGGTGTCCACGTCGTCTACGGCGTCGTCGGGTTGAAGACCCACGCCAAGACGTCGCTCGTCGTCCGGCAGGAGGCGGCCGGGATCCGCCTCTACGGCCATATCGGCACGGGCAACTACAACCCGGACACCGCCCGCATCTACGAGGACATCGGCCTGCTGACCGCCAATACCAACCTGGGATCGGACCTCACGGAGCTCTTCAACTACCTCACGGGCTACAGCCAGCGGAGGGACTACCGCAAGCTGCTGGTGGCGCCGGTGACGCTGCGCCCCCGCCTGCTGGAGCTGATCGCCGGGCAGGCGCACGAAGGGGGGCGCATCACGATCAAGGTCAACAACCTGGCGGACCCGCAGATCATCGATGCGCTGTACGACGCCTCTCAGGCGGGCTGCCAGATGGACTTCATCGTGCGCAGCGTGTGCTGCCTGCGGCCGGGGGTTCCGGGTCTGTCCGAGCGGATCCGGGTGCGCTCGATCGTCGGCCGGTACCTCGAGCACTCGCGCATCAGCCGGTTCGGGACACCGGGCGTGGACGCCGTCTACTACATCGGCTCCGCCGACCTCATGGTGCGCAACCTCGACGAGCGCGTCGAGGCCCTGGTGCCGGTCACCGATCCAGCCCTCACCGCCCGCCTCGACGAGATCCTGAGCGTCAACCTCGCCGACGACGTCCTCGCCTGGGAGTTGCAGCCCGATGGGTCGTGGACCAAAGTGCCCACACGGGTAGGTGTGAACACGCACAAGCGTCTCCAGGAGCTGGCCCTGTCCCGGGCGAGGGGCCACGAGATCGAACCGGTCACCTGCGTTGGATGAGCGGGAGGTGAAGCTGTCGGCCCCGGCGGGCTTTCGCTGGCCGGCGTTCGGTGGCCAGACGGCCCTCACCGCGGTGCCGCTGGAGCGGCGGCAGTACCAGACCGTCTACGTCGACACGCCGGACCTCCGGCTTGCCCGCTGGGGGTGCAGCCTGCGCCACCGCAGCGGTGAGGGCTGGACGCTCAAGCTCCCCTCGGGTTCGGACGGTCCGAGTCTGCATCCGCGCCTTGAGGGGCGCTCGGTGCTCGTGCGCGGGGAATACACCTTCGAGGGGGATGCCGCCCGGCCCCCGGCCGCCGCGCTCTGGATCGTCGCCGCCTACCTCCGGGGCGCGGAAACCAAACCGGTGGCCCGGCTCAAGACAGTCCGCCACCCGGTGCGGCTCGACGCCGCCGACGGCACGCCGGTTGCCGAGATGGTCCTCGACGAGGTCTCGGTCCTGGAAGGAGGGCGGCTGGTCGAGCGCTTCCGGGAGATCGAGGTCGAGGTATCCCCCTCGACATCGCCCGAGACGCTGGAGGTGATCCTGTCGGAGCTGCGCTCCGCCGGGGCCGTCCCCACCGATCCCATCCCGAAGTACTCCCGCGCCCTCGGCGCCCGGGCATGGCTGCCCCCCGAGGTGGTCGTCGGCGACGTCGGGCCCCTGGCGACCGCGGGCCAGCTTGTCCGCCACGCCGTCGCCGCCTCGGCGGACCGCTACCTCCGCCAGGAACCGGGGGTACGGCTGGGCGAGGACGCGGAGGTGGTCCACCAGACGCGGGTGGCCACCCGCCGGCTCCGCTCCGACCTCCGGACATTCGCGCCGCTCCTGGAGGACGCCTGGGCACGCGAGCTGGTCGACAAGCTTCGCTGGCTCGGGGGACTCCTTGGGGGCGCCCGCGACGCCGACGTGCTCCAGGCAAGGCTCCGCAAGCGTGCCGAGTCTCTTCCCGATGCAGACCGCCCGGCGGGGGTGAAGGTCGCTGAGGAGCTCACCGCCGACCAGCAGGAGGCCAGGACCGTGCTCCTCGCCGGCCTGGGGGAGGACCGGTACCTCCCCGTCGTGCAGTCCCTCGTGGAAGCCGCCCGGTCCCCCCGGCTGCTTCCCGAGAGCCACCAGGCGGCGGACAGCGTGGTGGCTCGCCTGCTGGGCAGGCCCTGGCGCAGGCTTCGCAAGCAGGTGCGTGCCCTTGCGGATCCGCCAGACGACGAGGCGCTGCACGAGGTGCGCATCGGCGCCAAGCGAGTGCGCTATGCCGCCGAGGCCGTCGCCCCCGTCATGGGGCGAAAGGCATCCCGCTTTGCCCGCGCGGCTGCGGAGCTCCAGGAGGTGCTGGGCGAGCACCACGATGCCGTGGTGACCGCCCAGTTGCTGCGCGAGCGCAGCAGCGGGGCGCCGTCCGAGTTGGCCTTCGCGGCCGGCGAGCTCGCCGGGCTGGAGCGCGCCGCCGCCGACCGCGCCCGCGCCGAGTGGCCTGCCACCTGGAAGCGCCTCCGGAAGGCCGCGCGGGCACTCGACCTTTGACCAGGTCCTATCTGGTCCGCCACGGTTCGGCCGGGGACCGCCACGCGTGGCACGGCCCGGACGAGCTGCGGCCGCTGGACGAGGAGGGCCGGCGCCAGGCCAAGGCGCTGGTGGGCCTGCTCGCGGACGCCACGATCGAGCGCCTGCTGTCCAGCCCCTCCCTCCGCTGTGTCCAGACCCTGGAGCCCCTCGCCGAGGCCCGCGGGATGCCGATCGAGACCACGCCGGTGCTGGCGGAGGGGGCCGGGGGGGCCGGCGCGGTCGAGCTCCTGAGCGGGGGCGAGGCTCTGGTCGCCTGCAGTCACGGGGACGTGATCGAAGCGGCACTCGACCTGCTGGCCGGGGCCGGCGTCGCGCTGGAGGGTCGTTCCGGCGAGACGCCCAAAGGTGCGACGTGGGTCTTTGACCTGCGCAACCGCACGATCGTGAAGGGGGTCCTCCTGCCGCCCCGAGGCGCCCCTCAAGGCGCCGGGTAAGATCTCGAAAGGGTAAGCCCCCGGCTCCGGCGAGCCGTCTGTGGGCCGTCGCGGAATCCCTTTTCTGAGACTTCCTTCAGGTAATGAAGTATTCGGGATTTGTTCACCCTCCGTTCATCAGAGCTGCGGAGTCCGTTCAACCGCCACGGGTACCTTCGCGACGTGAGAGTTGCGGTTCTCGACTTGGGAAGCACTTCCTTCCGCCTCGTCGTGGCGGACTGCGACCCCGGCATGGGGCTCGTCCCGCGCGTCCAGCGGAGGAAGCACCTCAACCTCGGCATGGTGGTCGGCCGGGAGGGACGCATTCCCGAGCCACACGCCTCCACGGCGGTCAAGGCGGTCACGAAGCTGCGCCGCCGCGCCGAGTTGTCCGGCACGGACCGGATCGTGGCGGTTGCCACGAGCGCCCTGCGAGATGCTGGCAACGGGGAGAAGGTGGCGCGCCGCTTGGCTGCGGCGGCCGGAGTACCCGTGCACATCCTCTCGGGGGACGAAGAAGCCGCCCTCACGTTTCGCGCATTGCAGGCCGGGCTGCCGCTGCCCGACGGCCCCGTTCTCGGGGTCGACCTGGGAGGCGGCAGCCTGGAGCTGGCGGTCGGGACCTGCTCCCGCCTGGACTGGACCTCGAGCGTCGAGCTCGGCGCCTCCCGGCTGGCGGGCAGGTTCATCCGCCACGACCCCGTGACCCGGCACGAGCGGGCACGGATCGAGGCACACATCGAGGCCATGCTCGACACCGTGCCCGGCGACTCCGTCTGGCCCGCCGCCTGCGTGGCCGCTGGAGGAACCGTGAAGGCGCTCGCCCGGTTGATGATGGCCTCGGGCGCAGCCAGAGGCCCGCTGCACGGGCTGCAGCTCGCCACCGTCGACATCGAGGCGCTCGGCGAGGTGCTCCTTGCCGAGAAACGACGGCGCCGGCGCCGCATCCCTGGCATGGACCGCCACCGGGTGGACGTGCTGGGGGCCGGCACCCTCGTGCTCACCAGGCTCCTCCGCCGGCTCGACCTCGGCGAGGTCACGGTCAGCGAGTGGGGGCTTCGGGAGGGCGTCATCCTCGAAGCCGCCGAGCAGGCGCAGGGAGTGCCCCCCGAGGCGCCCCTCAAGGCGCCGGGTCAAGGCACGCCGGGGACCAGACTGCCGGTGCGGCGGGAGCCCGCAGTGGCCTTCTAGCCGCCGGGCGTCGTTAAATCTCACATGATCTCGACTACCGGACTCGTCGGCATAGCGGCGGGTGTCCCGTATGTCGCCCACCGTCCCCCTCCGGATTGCCAGCAGGCGCCGCTTGTGGTGGTGCTGCACCTCATGGACCCTCCCCGCAGCGAGACGGCGATGGCCGCCGCGCTCCCGCTGGCCGGGGTCCCGGCCTGGCGGGCCTACCTGGGGCTGCCGATGTGCGGTGCGCGCACGCCGCCCGGCGGCCAGGAGGAGTTCATGCGCCTCGGTTCCGAGGACGCCCTCCTCAAGCTGCTCGGCCCGGTCGTCGAGCAGGCAGCCCAGGAGCTGCCGGGGGCCATCGCGGCACTGCGCCAGCAGCTCCCCGGGGCGCGGGGTCCGCTCGCGCTGGTCGGCGGGTCGGCCGGAGCCGCCGCGCTCCTGCTCGCCCTGGCCGAGGGGCCGCTCTCGGTGCGGGCCGCGGTGCTCGTCAATGCCGCGGTGCGAGCGGCGGACGTGATCGCCGCCGGGGAGCGGGTCTTCCAGACCAGGTACCAGTGGACCGAGGCCTCGCGGCGGTTGGCGGACCGGCTGGACTTCGTGAACCGGGCCGGCGACATCGCGTCGCGCATCCCGCAGCCCGGCGTCCTCCTGGTGAACGGGGAGGCCGACGACCCGGCCTTCCCCGCCTCAGCCGACGACCTCTACGACGCGCTGAGCGCCCGCTGGTGGTCGCCGGACCAGGTGGAGAAGGTGCGGATCCCCGGGCTCGGGCATGCCCTCGCGGAGGAGCCGGGCATCGACCCGGATCGCCAGATCCCCGGTGCCGCCCGGGTGGACGAGGTGGTCGGCGCCTGGCTCACCTGTCGTCTGGCAGGCTGAGCTCCCGCGGCAGGGCGAACTCCAGCAGGTCCGCGGGCTCGTCGCCGAGGTCCGTCCATGGCGCGGGGAGCGCCAGGGTGGCCATCGCCCCCGTGGGGAACTTGACCTTCAGCTGCTTGAGGCTGTCGGCGCTGCGGCCCCCGCTGGCGCCCCTCGAGGCGCCGGGTGAGACCAAAGCCAGGGCAAGCTCGTGGATAGCCGGGTTGTGGCCGATGAGCATGACCGAGGGCGTCGGGGCGGGCACCGTGCGGAGCCGCCGGAGCAACTCGCCCGTGGGGGCGCCGTAGAGCTCGTCCTCCACGAGGATCTCGACCGGGTCCCGGAACGAGCCGCTGATGAGCCGCAGCGTGTCCATCGTCCGGCGAGCAGGCGAGCAGAGCACCAGGGCCGGGGAGATCCCGGACCGCTCGATGTGGCCGGCGAGCGTCGAGGCAGCCTTGCGGCCCCGTGCCGCCAGGGGCCGGTCCCGGTCCGCCAGCGCCGGGTCTTCCCAGTCCGACTTCGCGTGGCGCACGAGGTAGAGGGTCTTCCGGCTGTTCATCGGGCAAGATGCTACTGGTTCGAACTCAACGGAACTGGAGTTCATCGGATGCGATCTCCGTGGCAGAGGCCCGTGCAGGCGGCGGGCGGGGTGGTGCTGCGACGGCGCAACAGCGGCCCGGTCGAGGTGGCGCTGATCCACCGCCCCGCGTACGACGACTGGACGCTGCCGAAGGGCAAGCTCAACCCCGGCGAGACCCACGAGGAGGCGGCCCTGCGCGAGGTCAGGGAGGAGACGGGGCTGGACTGCCGCCTTGGCGAGCCCGCAGGGCAGGTCCACTACCGGGACCGGAAGGGAAGGCCCAAGGTCGTGCGCTACTGGACGATGCAGCCCGTGGGCACCTCCGACGGGCAGTTCGCCCCGAACGCCGAGGTGGACCAGCTCCGGTGGATCCCCCTCGCAGAGGCGGGTCCGGCCCTCACCTACGACCACGACCGAAAGATCCTGGGGTCCGTGAAGGGGTAAGAGGTGAAGCTCCGGCCATCGAAGCCGTAACATGCACTCGTGGATCAGGGCGGGCACGATTTCGGAGCGGAGAGCCAGGGCCGCGAGCTGTCCCGATCCGCCATCGCCGTCCTTGCGGCCGCCCTCCGCAAGGACCAGGATGCCCTTCGTGCGTCGCTGCAGCTTGTCCCGGCGGAATCGATGGCGACGACGCTCGCCGTCGTCTCGGCGGCCTTGCTGACCGAGGTCTACGGCTCGGTGGAACAGGCGCTTGGCGCGGTGAGCGCGCTCGGCTTGCGGATGGGCGGCGAACGGTAGCCAGGCTTTCGGCACGTGTTGGGATCGACGTCGGGGGAACCTTCACCGACGTCGTCGTGGCGACGGCGGATCACCTCGTCGTCTGCAAGGTTCCCACGACGCCGGACGACCAGAGCGAGGGCTTCGACCACGGTCTGCGGGAGGCGTTGACGCAGGCGGGAGCCACGTCCGTCTCGTCGATCGCCCATGGCACGACCGTCGCCACCAACGCCGTGCTGGAGCGCCGTGGGGCGGTGACCGCCCTCGTGACGACCGAGGGGTTCGCCGACCTGCTGGTCATCGGCCGCCAGCACCGCCCGTCGCTGTACGACCTCTGGGCGAACCGTCCCGAGCCGCTGGTCCCCCGTGCCCTCGCCGCCGGTGTTCCCGAACGGGTCGGGCCCTCGGGTGAGATCCTTGCACCCCTGGACGAGGCGGCGGCGCGGGACGTCGTCGCGGCGCTGCTCGATGCGGGCGCCGAGTCGATCGCCATCTGCCTGCTCTTCTCCTTTGCCAACCCCGCGCACGAGCGCAGGATCGCCTCGCTGGCCCGTGAGCGTTCACCTGGCGTGCGGGTGTCGCAGTCGAGCGACGTCTCGCCCGAGTTCCGCGAGTACGAGCGGGCGTCGACCGTCGCCCTCGACGCCTATGTCGGCCCGGTGGTCGAGCGCTACCTCGGCCGCATCCGTGCCCGCAGCGCCGGCCTCGGCGCGGAGGTCGTCGTCATGCGCTCGGGCGGCGCCACCATGAC
Source organism: Actinomycetota bacterium (assembly GCA_036495025.1). Taxonomy (GTDB): domain Bacteria; phylum Actinomycetota; class CADDZG01; order JAHWKV01; family JAOPZY01; genus JAOPZY01. The sequence goes on from DASXNO010000323.1 coordinate 11,252, forward strand.
GCTGGAGGAGGCGGTGCGCGAGCCCATCCACACGCTGCTGTCGGGCCCCGCAGCGGGTGTCCGGGGTGCGGTCCTGGTCGCCGGGGCGGCCGGCCTGTCCGACCTCGTCACCTTCGACATGGGGGGGACCTCCACCGACGTCTGCCTCGTCGAGGGCGGCGAGCCGGCGCTCGCCGCCGAGTCCTCGATCGGCGGCCTGCCGTTCCGCACCCCGGCGGTCGCCGTACACACGGTCGGTGCCGGCGGGGGCAGCCTGCTGTGGATCGATCCGGCAGGGGCGCTGCGCGCCGGCCCGGCCAGCGCCGGCGCGGTGCCCGGTCCGGCCTCCTACGGGCGGGGCGGAACCGAGCCCACGGTCACGGACGCGCATGTGGTGCTCGGCCATCTCGGGCCCGACCGGCTGCTCGCGGGGCGCCTCCGCCTCGACGCGGAGGCCGCCAGGCGGGCGTTCGACCCGCTGGCTTCGACCCTCGGGGTGGGCGGGGACGACGTTGCGGCGGCGGGCATCGCCGCCGTGGAGGCGCAGATGGCGAAGGCCATCCGCGTCGTCACGGTCGAGCGCGGCCGCAATCCCCGCGACCTGACCCTTGTCGCCTTCGGGGGTGCGGGCCCGATGCACGCCACCGCCCTGGCGGCGAGCCTCGAGATCGCGACGGTGCTCGTCCCCCGCTCCGCCGGTGCGCTCTCCGCCCTTGGCCTGCTTGCGACACCGCTCGCCGCCGACACCGCTCTCACCCGCCCGATGCGCGACCCGGACCCCAGCGACGTCGCGGCCGTCCTCGCCGAGCTCTCGGAACGGGCCTGGGACCTTCTCGTCCGCCAGGGCGTCGAACCCGCGTCGGTCCAGCACCGGATCGACTGCCGCTACGTCGGGCAGGCCCACGAGGTGCCGGTGGCGGTGACGGCGTCCCCGGACCTGTCCCGGGTCGCCGCGGACTTCGCCGCCGCCCACCGCGCTCGCTACGGATGGGAGGCGGCCGGGGACCCCGTCGAGCTGGTGACCTTCCGTGTCCGGGCGAACGGGCCCGAACCGGGGCTCCGCCTGCCCGAGGTGGCACCGGGGAGCGGCGCGCGACCCGCGACGCCTCCCGCCGGTGGATCCGGCCTGCCGGCCTACCTGCGCGCGGACCTGGGGGCGGGGGACCGCTTCGCCGGGCCCTGCCTGGTGTGGGGCGACGACGCCACGGTCGTGGTCGGTGACGGATGGGAGGCGGAGGTCGACCGCCACGGCAGCATCGTGCTGCGGGTGGGTCCCTGATGGACCCGCTGACGCTCGAGGTCGTCCAGCATTCGCTGGCGGGCATCGCCGAGGAGATGGGGGCGACGCTGCGGCGGACCGCCCGCTCGCCCAACATCACCGAACGGGAGGACGCCTCGTGCGCCCTCACGACGCCGGCGGGCGAGATGTGCGCCCAGGCCGAGCACATCCCCGTCCACCTCGGGGCGATGCCGGCCAGCGTCGCCGCAGCGCTCGAGGAGTTCCCCTACCTGGCCGAGGGCGACGGCGTCCTGCTCAACGACCCGTTCGCCGGCGGCACGCACCTCAACGACCTGACCCTCGTGTCGCCGGTGTTCGACGACGGCGTGCTCCTCGGCTACGTGGCCAACCGGGCCCACCACGCCGACGTCGGCGGCAAGGTGCCCGGGAGCATGCCCGGCGACTCGACCGATGTCTACCAGGAGGGGCTCCGCCTCCCGCCCGTGCTGGCCTGGCGCGCCGGGGTCCCCCGCGACACCGTGCTGAAGGTCATCGCCGCCAACTCGCGCGCCCCGGCGGAGCGGTGGGGCGATCTCCTCGCGCAGGCCGGTGCCAACGCCACCGGGGCAGCCAGGCTGCGGGCCCTCGCTCGCCGCATCGGCGCCGGCGCGCTCTCGGAGGCGATGGAGGCCCTGATCGAGTACAGCGAGCGCGCGGTCCGGGCCGGCATCGCCGCCCTGCCCGACGGCGAGTGGGCCTTCGAGGACTTCCTCGACTCCGACGGCGCCGGCTCTCCTCCCGTGCGCATCCGGGCGACCGTGCGCATCGACGGCGACGAGCTCTCCGTGGACTTCACCGGGACGGACCCCCAGGCCCGGGGCAACGTCAATGCTCCCCTTGCCGTGACGGTCTCGGCGGTCACCTTCGTCGTCCGGGCCGTTACCGGCCCCGACATCCCGCCGACCGCGGGCGGCATGCGCCCGGTCGCCGTTGTGGCACCCCCCGGGACGGTCGTCAACGCGCTGGCGCCGGCCGCCGTCTCCGCTGGCAACGTCGAGACGTCCCAGCGGATCGTCGACGTGCTGTTCGGCGCCCTCGCCCAGGCGATCCCCGACCGGATCCCGGCCGCCTCGCAGGGCACGATGAACAACCTCATCGTCGGCGGCCCGACCTTCGCCTACTACGAGACGATCGGCGGCGGCCAGGGGGGCCGTCCGGGCCTCGCCGGCATGGACGGCGTCCACACCGGCATGACGAACACGAAGAACACCCCCGCCGAGGCCCTCGAGTACGCCTACCC
>DASXNO010000324.1:0-4028 GCA_036495025.1 Actinomycetota bacterium
AAGGAAGAGCACGAAGAGGATGAGCCCAAGGATCGCCAGCGCGAGGAGGAGCCAGAGACGTGAGAAGCCACCGGCCGGACTCACGCCCGACGTGGCCGGGAGCGCCTCGCCAGCGGGGGCTGGCGTAGCGGTTGGGGGACCGGTGCCGCCGGTGCCGGGCGTAGCGGTTGGGGCACCGGTGCCGCCGGTGCCGGGCGTGATGGCCGGTGCCGCGGTGGCGTGGGCCGAGGGAGTGACGGCAGGTCGGCTCGAGGGACTGGTTTCGATCCGAGGCTTGACGTCGAACGCTAGGGGGTTGAGGCTCGGGTTCACCTGCACGGTACTCGGAGCGCCTGATAAGCCCAGCCCTCCCGGGCCGTTGGTAAACGTACAGGTCACCGAGTCTCCGGGTTTGACGACCACGGTGACTGTCCGGCGGGCAAGGTCGGTGCTGGCACCGGAGCCCTCGGTACAGGTCAGACCCTGCAGGGGCCACGAGGCCGCCTGACTCGGAGAAGGCGACTCCGTCACGGCATAGCGCCCCGGGGCAACGGCAAAGACATGCTGGCCGTTCAACGGAGGGCTGCCCTGTTCGGGCAGCAGAAAGGTCCCGAGATCGCCGGCGAACGCAAACGTCTGGCCAAAGGAGGCCGGCGTGCCGTTGACAATGGTGATGGCTGCCGATGCACACACCAGACCCGTCGATCCCGTCGTCGCCTCCCCGATGATCACGTCGCCCAGGGAGCTCTGCACCCATACCGCCCGCTGGATGATCCGTCCCCCGTCGCGGATCGTCTCGTTGAGATGGAGCCTGGCGACGCCCAGGGGCAGGTCGACATGTCCACCGACCAGGGGCACCGGGGCTCCTGCCACGCGCACCTCTCCAACCGTCGACATGCCCGCGAGCACGGGCTGCCCTCCCTGGCACGTCGCGCTCGCCTCGGCCCGGATCCCGTCGATCGACAGGCCGAAGGCCGGGAAGTCCACCCCGCCGACGGTGACGGTGGCCGCGGCCTGGTCGCCCTCCCGGTAGACAGATCCGCCGACGGCGGATGGCTGGTGCGTCGAGGCCGACCCTCCGCGCAGCACCACCAGTCCTGCCGGGAGCTCGGCGGTCGAGGCCTGCCCGTCCAGGCACGGTGTTTCGGCACTGTTCGCGACGACCGATTGCGTGCCGCCAGCATCGAGGACCGCGGCCCGGCACGAGAACTGGGCCTGTGGCTGGCCGGCAATCGCCTGGACCCCAGCGGGGAGCGAGGCGCAGAGAACGATCGCAAGACCTGCCACACCACGCCTCGATCGCCTGCTCATTCAAGAAGAACATGTCACAGTCCACGAGACGTAAGCAAGCGCTTTTACGAACCGGCCGGGTGCCCGATTCGAGGGGCGCTAAACGGGGACCGTGGCGATGTTGTCGATGGTCTCCATGTCCTTGGTGAACTCCACGAACTCGTTGTCCATGAGGGCGCGGGGGTTGAAGTCGGGGCTTGCCAGCACGCCATGCACACGCCGCCGTTGCATCCCGAAGTTGCCGCCATCGTAGATCGGCAGGATCGCTGCCTCGCGGAGGAACTTCTCGAACGGGTGCTTGCGGTCCGCACTGTTGACGCCCACCACCTGCAGGCACTTGTAGACGGAGTCGAACAGCGTCTCGGTGCAGTACGTCTTGTTCAGCGCACCGATGAGCTCCCCGTGATAGTCGTGCTGGTCGATGTAGTGGGCGGCCTTCCAGCAGAAGTAGCGGCAGGCCTCGATGCGGGCCGCGACGTCACCGAGGACGTACCCGACGTTCTGGTACTGGATGATCGGGTGCGGGCTCCCCGCCGTGAAGGTCTTCGCCCACGTCAGCGCCGCCTCGTAGGCGGCCCGGGCGACGCCGACGGCAGCGATGCCGGCCACGGGACCCGACCAGGCGAAGTTGCGGTTGATGAGGAGGTCGCCATTGCCCCGCGTGCCTTCGATGAGGTTGGCGGCCGGCACCCGCGCGTCCTCGAAGATGATCTCTGAGTTCGGGGTGAGCCGATGACCAAACGTCTCGATGATGTTGTACGTCACCCCGGGAGTACCACGCTCCACCATCAGCGCGGACAGACCTTCCGTGCCGCCCTTGTCGGGATCGGTCCGCACCACGACAAGATTGACGTTGGCACCCTGGCCGTCCCAGCCGCCGACGTTGCACGGCCAATATTTCCGGCCATTGACCACATAGGTGTCGCCGTCAAGGATGGCGGTGACCCCGATGCCCACCGGCCAGGGCAGTGGCGTGTCGAAGTTCGCCGTGCCCCCCGGCGTGCCGGGCGGCTCACTCGCCGCGTAGCCAGCGAGGTACTCACCGGTGGGATCGCTGGTGGCCGCACCGATAAAACGCCGCTTCTGTTCTTCGGTGCCCCAGTACCACACCGGCATCAGCGCGAGGCCATTGACGAGGACGGTACAGGCGAAGCCCGGGTCAACCGCGCAGATCTCTTCCGCCGCGAGGATGAGGTCGACGTTGGTGATGCCGCCCCCGCCGTACTCCGCCGGCAGGCAACCGAACGCAATGCCTGACCGGTACGCCTCGACGTAGGCAGGCTTCGTGAGCTGGAAAGCCTTGAGCGGATCCGTCTCGCGGTCCGCGTCACGGACGCAAGGCTCGAGCACGTTCTCGGCGAAGTCCCGGACTGCCGCCTGCAGCTTCTGCTGCTCAGAGGTCAGCGTGAAGTCGATTGCCATCGAGCGTCCCTTTCTCTGAAGGCACGGAAGGTTGTTCGCCTCTGCCGCCGCGTTGCCGGTGAAGTTCTACCAGGCACGTGTTGCGACGTCGTGAAGCAGGTGTTTCGATCGCATCAAACCTGGCGATGGCCCGGGCAGCTTCCGAATGGTTCACAGCCGGACGAACCCGTCGGACCGGAGCCGGAAAAACGTGCGGGGGCGCGTATCGGCGGCCCGCTCCGCGCCTCCAATAGGTAACCGAGGAGAGGAGGCCCCATGACCACCACCCGTCAGCGGCTTCTCCAGCGCTGTTACGACGAAGCCGGGGCTGCCTGATGGAGCAGCGACGGCGCATCGGCCTCATCGTCCCAAGCTCGAACACGACGATGGAGACCGAGCTCCCCGAGCTCTTCCGGCGGCGGGAACGGGTGGCGCCGGAGCGGTTCAGCTTCCACTCGGCGCGCATGCCGATGACGGAGGTGACCCCCCAGGCCCTCGCCGCCATGGACGACGAGGCGGACCGATGCGTCGCCGACCTCACCGATGCCGCATGCGACGTCATGGCGTACGCCTGCCTCGTGGCGATCATGGCGGCCGGCCCCGGGGCGCACCGGCGGGCGGAGCAGCGGCTCTCGCACGTCGCGTCCGCCGACGGCAGCGTCCGGGTGGTGACCAGCGCAGGAGCGCTTGGCGAGGGAATCCGGCGCCTCGACGTCACCCGGGTTGCGCTGATCGCCCCGTACCTGCCGGCGCTCACGCAGCGGGTCGTGGGCTACCTGGCCGACCTCGGAATCGAGGTGGTCGACCACCTCAGCCTCGGCATCGCCGACAACCGGGCAGTGGGACGCCTCGATCCGTTCGCCCTGCTCCGCCTGGTCCCCGAGCTCAACCTGCACCGGGCCGAGGCGCTGGTGCTCTCTGCCAGCGCCCAGATGCCGTCGCTGCCGGCGATCGTCGCGGCGGAGGAGATGACCGGCCTCCCGGTCCTCTCCGCCGCGACCGCAACCGCCCTCGCCCTGCTGGAGACGCTGCGGCTCGATTCCATGATCGAGGGGGCCGGGGCGCTGCTCGCTGGGCGGGCGGCAGCCAGACCTCTCCGCATCACCTGAGACTCCGGGCTAGGGGTGGGCGGCGTTGGCGAGGGCCGGAAGGAGCACGGGCCCACCCGGGCGGCTCTGCTGCAGCAACGTCTCGAACTCACCGGCCGGCATCGGTCGAGCGAAGTAGTAGCCCTGGCACGAGTCACACCCGAGCGACGCCAGTTCCCGGTGCTGATCGACCGTCTCGACGCCCTCGGCCACGACCTCCATGCCGAGCATATGGGCCATGGCGACGACCGCCACGACGATCGCGTGGCT
>DASXNO010000325.1:0-8446 GCA_036495025.1 Actinomycetota bacterium
CGGGTGCGGGCGCACGGCGAAGAGGACGCGGGCCTCCCCGAGCGCCGCCTTCCGGTCCTCGTTGCGGGGCAGCGCCTTCACTTTCAGGGCGACCTGGCGCTGGTGGACGACGTCGAGGGCGCGCAGCACGGTGCCCTGGCCTCCTCGTCCCACGATCTCCAGCACCTCGTACCGGCCCCGTATCAGCGAGCTGACCGTGGAGGCCGGGGCGCTCACGATGCGGCCACCTCTCCGGACGGCTCGGCGGACGCCACCCGCAACGCTGCGATGCTCACCGCTCCCCGGCGAATGGCTTCGTTGGCGAGCCGTACCCGGCGCGAACCCGTGCCCGAGTAGATGCCGAACTTGTCGTAGAGATGCAGGAGGTGCTGCTTGACCGCCGCCTCCGTGACGACGAGGGCGTCAGCGATCTGCCGGATCGGCGCAGGCTCGGTAAAGAGGTCTCCGGAAGCGAGCGGGCGGCAGAGGGCCAGGAGTACGTCGCGCTCCCGGGGTGTGAGCCCCGGTGCCGACGTGGCCGCCTGTGTCTCGGTCTCGTCGGGCTCCGGCCCCTCCGCCCTGAAGAGCACCCTGGTGGCCCCGACGCGGATCTCGTCGCCGGTGCGGAGCCGGCAGTCCCCGAGCAGCCGCTGGCCGTTGACGAAGGTGCCGTTGCGGGCCGACAGGTCCCGGACGCACCACCCTCCAGCGAATCGCTCCAGCACGGCGTGCATCCGGGACACCGTCGGGTCGGAACGCAGGACAACGTCGTTCGAGCGAGCCTTGCCCATACTGACCGGCCGGTCCTCCAGGACGACCACATCCCTGCCCTGGGGTTGCCAGACCTCGAGGAAGTACTGTGCCATCGCGTATCCCTTCCCCCATCTCCCCCCCGCAGCTAGATGGCTTCTCTGAGCACGACGGCCGCGGATCGTCACGGCCTCCCTTGATCCTGAGCACCCTGCCCCGGCCGGTGATACGCACGGCCCGGGAAGGTCTCCGGCGAATCCCTATCCCACGAGCCGGAGGACCAGCCTCGAAGCCGAGGTCGAGATCGGGCCGAGGATGGGGGGAAGGACCAGGAAGGCGGCGACCAGGAGGATCACGAAGCCGTACTGGTCGAGGAAGTAGATGATGTGCTGCTTGCTCGGCGGCAGGACCGCACTGAGAATCCGCGACCCGTCCAGCGGGGGGATGGGCAGCAGGTTGAGGATGGCCAGCAGGACGTTGAGGTAGAGGAACTCGGAGGCGAAGCGGTAGGCGAGGCTCCCGTACGTCGCCGGGTCCATGCGGGCCAGGATCGCCCCCGAGATGAACGCCAGGATCACGTTGACGAGCGGACCGGCAGCCCCGACCAGCGCAGCCCCGACCCTCTGGTTGCGAAGCTTGCTCGGCGTCATCGGGACGGGTTTGCCCCAGCCGAAGCCCACGAGCACGATCATGACCGTCCCGAACGGGTCGAGGTGACGGAGCGGGTTCAGCGTCAACCGCCCGGCGAGGCGGGCGGTGGGGTCCCCCTGGAGCTCGTCGGCCGCCGCGTGGCCGAATTCGTGGAGCGCGATCGCGAGCACGATCGCGATGACGATGAGGATGAAGTCCGAGAACTGCCCGTGGATGAGCAGGTCGATCATGCCCAGGTGCATGGGCGCAGCATACTGGGGGGCCGGCCATATCCGGCGAATACCCTGGGACCGGACCGGGGCCCCCGGTAATATCTGTGGATGGCCCGCGTCTTCTCCGGGGTCCAGCCCACCGGCGAGGGTCCCCACATCGGCAACTACATCGGAGCCTTCCGGCGCTGGGTGGACCTGCAGACCACCCAGGACGAGTGCCTCTACTGCGTCGTCGACCTCCATGCCATGACGGTCCCCTGGGAGCCGAAGGCCCTCGCGGAGGGCGTCCGCCGGACTGCGGCGACCCTCATCGCCACCGGCATCGACCCCGAGCGCTCGGTCCTGTTCGTGCAGTCGGACGTTGCCGCCCACACCGAGCTTGCCTGGATCCTCACCTGCCTCTCGCGGATGGGCGAGCTCGGGCGCATGACGCAGTTCAAGGACAAGAGCCGGGGCAGCGAAGCCGAGTCGATCGGGGCCGGTCTCTTTGCCTATCCCGTCCTCATGGCCGCCGACGTGCTGGCCTACCGGGCGGAGCGCGTCCCCATCGGCGACGACCAGCGCCAGCATCTCGAGCTGACGCGGGACCTCGCCATCCGCTTCAACCGCAAGTTCGGACCGACGTTCCCCGTCCCGGAGGCCGTCATCGGGCAGCAGGGGGCCCGCATCATGTCCCTCGACGACCCGACCGAGAAGATGAGCAAGAGCTCCACCCGGCCGGCCTCGACGATCGGCATGCTCGACGACCCGGTGACGGTCCGCAGGAAGATCGCCCGAGCCGTCACCGACTCGGGGTCGACCGTCGCCTACGGGGCGGACCATCCAGCGGTTTCCAACCTCCTCGACATCCTCGCTGGCGTGACCGGCGAGCCGATCCCCGACCTCGTCGCCGGCCTGGAGGGCCAGGGCTACGCCCGGCTGAAGTCGGACCTTGCCGACGCGGTGGTGGCGGTGCTGGAGCCCTTCCAGGCCCGCTACACGGAACTGATGGGGGACCCCGCGATGCTCGACAAGCTCCTCGAGCAGGGGGCGGAGAAGGCCCGGGCGGTGGCGGAGCCGACGATGGCGCTCGTCCGGGAGCGGGTTGGCCTCCGCCCCCGCACCACCGAGGCGTCCCCCAAGGCACCGACCAGGTGAGCTTCCCCGTCCATCAGGACGTCTTCGAGGGCCCCCTCGACCTGCTGCTGCAACTCGTGTCGAAGGAACGGGTCGATGTCGCCGAGGTCAACATCGCCACCATCACCGATGACTTCCTGCGGGCCGTCGAGGCCTTCGGGACCCTCGACCTGGACGCGGCGTCGAGCTTCTTGGTGCTGGCGGCGACCCTCCTCGAGCTGAAGTCGCTGAAGCTGCTCCCCCGGGAGGAGGCGGACCCGGAAACGGCGGCACTCCTGGAAGAGCGGGACCGGCTCCTGCAGCGCCTCGTCGAGTACGCCACCTTCAAGGGGGCCGCCGATGCGCTCGGCTGGGCGCTGGAGGCGAACGAGGGGTACTTCACCCGGACCGGCGGGGTCCCCGACGAGCTGCGGCCGGCGCTGCCCGACCTCCTGGAGGGCGTGACCCTGGAGCAGTTCTGGAAGGTGGCGGTCAAGGTCTTCGCCCCCCGGGTGACGGCCCCGATGGACACGTCGTTCATCGCTCCCCTGCGCGTCAGCGTCGCCGAGATGGTCGAGCTGCTGGCCGAGGAGCTGCGCCGACGCCGGGCGGTGTCCTTCCGGGACCTGTGCGGCGAGTCGGCCAGCCGGGCCGACGTCGTGGTGCGGTTCCTCGCCCTCCTCGAGCTGTTCCGCCAGCAGTCCGTCGAGGTCGAGCAGCCGACCCCCTTCGACGGCATCACGGTGCGCTGGCGCCAGCCCCACACCGGGGCGGAACGGCGCAGCGACGACCGGGAGGGGTTGCGGTGAGCCCGGCCGGCCCCGAGATCCGGCGGGCCGCCGAGGCGATCCTCTTCGTCGCGGAGGAGCCCGTGGGTGCTCCCGAGCTCGCCCTCGTCCTGGAATTGCCCGCGGCGGAGGTCGAGGCCCTCATGGAGGAGTTGGGCAGCTCGTACGAGGAGCAGGGCCGGGGCTTCGTCCTCCGGCGCGTCTCCGGGGGGTACCGGCTGGCGAGCCACCCGGCGGCCGCCCCGTTCCTGGAGCGCTTCGTCTCCGAGCACCGGCCCCCGAGGATGACCCAGGCGGCGCTTGAGACCCTTGCGGTCGTCGCCTACCGCCAGCCGGTCTCCCGGGCACAGATCGCGGAGATCCGCGGGGTGTCGCCCGACTCCGTCCTGCGGACCCTGGTCACCCGCGGGCTCGTCCAGGAGGTCGGCCGGGACCCCGGTCCGGGCAACGCCATCCTCTATGGCACCACCGGTGCCTTCACCGAGCGGCTCGGGCTCATGAGCCTGGCCGACCTGCCGCCGCTGGCCGGCTTCATGCCGAGCACCGCGGAGGTCGAACGAATGGAATCGGGCCTCGGGCCCGGGATCTGAGCATGCCCAGGGCGGCACGGGTGCCCCGACCAAGGCCGAAACCACGACCGCCCGCCGGGAGGACCGCTTCGGCTGGCTCCGGCAGTGCCGCCGCTTCCTCCCCTGAGGGCGTCCGGCTTCAAAAGCTGCTGGCGGGCGCGGGGATCGCGTCCCGGCGGCGCTCCGAGGACCTGATCCGCCGAGGCCTCGTGACGGTCGACGGCCGGCCAGCGGTGCTGGGGGAGCGGGTCGACCCCACCACGGCGGTCGTGGAGGTCGAGGGCAGGCGGGTGTCGCTCGACCCGGGCAAGCTCTACTACGCGCTCAACAAGCCCGCCGGCGTCGTCACGACGAGCAAGGACCCCGAGGGACGCCGGACCGTGCTCGACCTGCTCGGGTTCGCCGAGCGCGTCCTGCCGGTTGGCCGGCTCGATGCCCCCACCGAGGGCCTCCTGCTGCTCACCAACGACGGCGAGCTGTCGCACCGTCTCGCCCATCCCTCCTACGAGGTGCCCAGGACCTACATCGCCGAGGTGAAGGGGGAGCCGGGGCGGGGCGCCCTCCGGCGCCTCACCGAGGAGGGGGTGCCGATCCCCCAGGGCGGGACGGCCCGGGCCGACAGCGTGACCGTCGTCGACATCCGCCCGGGACGGGATGCCCGGAGCCTGGTCGAGGTCGTCGTGCACGAGGGCCGCAAGCACGTCGTCCGCAACATGCTGGCCGCCGTGGACCTGCCGGTCGTCCGCCTCGTCCGGACCCAGTTCGGCCCCCTGCGCCTCGACCGCCTCGCGCCCGGAAGTTACCGCAAGCTCTCGCAGGCCGAGGTCGCCGCGCTCTACGAGGCAGTCGGACTCTGACGACCCCTCGCGCCCCGCGCTCGGACGAGGAGCCGGTCCTCGGCGGATTCATCCCTTCCCCAGCCCGATGGGGCGGCGTAGGCTACTGATGGAAACCGAGTATCCGGGGGAGGAAACCATCATGCTTTCCGAGTTCCGATCGCGCAAGGTCGCCTCAGGATTCGCTGAGCTCGACGCGAACGGGGACGGGCACCTCGAGCGCGGTGACATCGAGTCGCTGGTGCAGAGTCACGGCGCCGCCTACGGCTACGAGCCGGGCTCGGCGGAGTACGAGGAGCTTGCCCGAAACACCCTGGGTGTCTGGGACCAGGTGCGGCAGTTCGATTCCGACGGGGACGGCCAGGTGAGCCTGGAGGAGTACGTCGCGGGCTTCGGTGCGTTCGTCGACCAGCGGGATGCCTTCCTGGCGGGGATGGGTGCACTGGTGGACTCCTTCTACTCGATGGCGGACCGCGATGGCGACGGTCTCATCAGCGAGGAGGAGCTGATCCTGCACTACCGTTCGTGGCGCCACACCGAGGACCAGGCGAGGGAGGCGTTCGGTCACCTCGACCGGGACGGCCGCGGCGGCATCTCCAAGCAGGACTGGATGCGCAACCTCGAGGAGTACTACTACAGCGACGACCCCGAGGCACCGGGCAACTGGCTCGCGCCGCTGCCCGAGGTGTGATCGCATGCGGCTCGGCCATTCGGGGATTCGACGCGTCTTCGGCGTAGGAGTTGCCCTCGTCGCCCTTGTGGCCTTCGTCGCCTTGGGGATCCCGGCGTGGGCGGCCGAGGCCCACCCGAACCAGACCTTTCTGATCGTCGGCACCGTGGAGAATCCCACCGCCCGGGTGTTCGCCAGCGGGATAGTGGAGGGGGCCGGCACCCTGACCGCAGAATCGGCCACCTTCAACCAGGCGACCAACTCGTACGACGAGACCGACCTGCTGGCGGTCGGCGCCGGGTCGTTGCGGGTGGTGATCCACGGGGCCTTCAACACCTGGCCGTTCACCCTCGACGCCCGGACGTGCACCCAGCACGGCACGATTACCGGGACCTGGACGATCGCCTCGGGAGCCGGCTCCCTGGCCGGGGCCGTCGGTGGCGGCACCCTCTCCGGCGTCTTCCTCACCTACGCGCCGCGGTCGGCCGCCGGCTGCGACCAGGCGTCGATCAAGGGCTTCGTGTTCGGGCCGATGGTTGGCACGCTCCACTATCCGCGACCCTCCGAGGACTGACCGCGCCGGTCTCCGGGCCGCACAACGCACGCCGTACCCCGAATCGTCCCCCGCTGTGAGAAGGTTTGGCGTTGTCCGCGGGGGTCGTTGCCGCGGGAGGTTTGGAGGGAACGTGCGAGGGATGACCGGATGCGACTGAGAGCGGTGCGGGGCGCGACGACCGTCGACGAGGACGCCAAGGAGGAGATCCTGTCGGCGACGGCGGAGCTCATCGAGGAGATGATCGCCCGCAACGATCTGGCACGCGACGATCTGGTCAGCATTGTCTTCACCGCCACGCCCGATCTGCGGGCCGTGTTCCCGGCCGAGGCGGCCCGTGATCTCGGGATCTCCGATGTGCCGCTGCTGTGCGCCAGGGAGCTGGACGTGGAGGGGGCGATGCCGCGCTGCATCCGGGTGCTCATGCATGCCTACACCGAACGCGACCTGCACGCCGTCCGCCACGTCTACCTCGGCGACGCCAAGAAGCTTCGCAGCGACCTCGCCGACTGATGGCCGCCCAGCGACCGCCCGGCGTTGCTGGGCCGGAGACGCTTGCCATCGTGGGCACCGGCCTCATGGGCGGCTCGCTCGGGCTGGCGAGCCTCGCCGAGGGTCTGGTGAACCGGGTCGTCGGCTGGGACGCCGATGCGGGGGTGCTCCGGCGGGCGCTCGAGCGGGGAGCGGTCACCGAGGAGGCGCCCTCGATCGCGGAGGCGGTCGAGGGGGCGAGCCTCGTCGTGCTCTCCATGCCCGTGGGCGCCATCGCGGCGTCGTTCCGGGAGGTGGCGCCGCACCTGGGGCGGGGGACGGTCGTCACGGACCTCGGGAGCGCCAAGGGACGGCTCGTCCAGGAGATCGAACCCCTCGTGCCCGAGGGGGTGCACTTCATCGGTGGCCACCCCATCGCCGGGTCCGAGAAGGACGGGATCGACGCCGCCGACCCCGACCTGTTCCGCGGCGCCTACTGGATCCTCACCCCCACCGCGGGCACCGACCCCGGCGCCTACGGCCGGCTGGTGAAGTTCCTGGGGGGCCTGTCGGTGCACGTGCTCTCCCTCGATCCCTCCCGCCACGACGAGCTGCTCGCCCTCACGAGCCATCTGCCGCAGCTCCTCTCCTCGACGCTCATGGGCTTCGCCTCCGACATCGCGGCCGCCGAGGGTGGCCTGCCGCTCGCATCGGGCGGCGGCTTCCGGGACATGACCAGGATCGCCGGGAGCTCCCCCGATCTCTGGCTCGACATCGTCCGGGAGAACCGCTCGGCCGTGCTGGCGCTGCTGCACCGCTTCCAGGAGGCGCTGCGCTCGACGACGAGCTTCATCGACCGCCAGGAGTGGGACGGACTGCGGGAGACCCTGGCCGCGGCCCGGGACGGCAGGGCCCGGCTGCCGGAGAAGCCCGGCCTTGAGCCGGCGTCGGTGATCGAGCTGCTGATCCCCGTGCCCGACCGCCCCGGCGTGCTGGCCGAGGTCACGACCACGATCGGCGAGGCCGGCGTCAACATCGAGGGGTTGACGATCCGCAACTCGCCCGAGGGGGGCCGGGGCACCATCCACCTCGAGGTCAACGGTGCGCCGGCGGCCCGCATCGCCGTCGAGGCCCTCGAGAAGAAGGGCTACGGCCCCCACCTCGCTCCCGGCATCTGACCAGCGACTCCAGGCGAAAGGCCCGGCTTCACAACGATCGGGCCCCGATGATGTCGCCGGTATCCGTGCTGTAGGCGAGCTCACGCTGGCGTTCGAGCATCGCCAGGCGGTTCCGCAACGTGGCAGTGATCGCCTCGTAGGCGTTGCTGCCGAGCGTGAGTCGCTTGGGGGCGGGGGAGAGGTCGACGGAGTCGATGACGGCACTGGCGACCTTGGCGGGGTCGCCGATGACGGCCCTGCGCACGAACTCGGCATCGGGGTCACCGGTGAGCATGCTGCGGACCTGTCCCACGATCCCGTCCTCGTACGCCGGGATGGGCTCGGAGAGCGCCATCGCGCGACCATAGAACATCCGAGTTGGATCTCGCACTATTGACTCAAAGCACTCGATCACGCTAACGCTACTTATTGCATGAGTGTTCCTCAGGGGCCTGCATCTGCTCGGAGCAGAGGCGAAGGCCTCCCCGGAGACGTTCCTGCTCGAGCCCCGTCCCGTGGCCACCCTCGGAGGCTTCGACGTGACGATCAGGCCCATAGGCACCGTCGGCCTCGGAACCAGGGTCGTGATCGCGATCGCGGACACGCCCCTGGAGGAGCTGTACGTGGAGGCGGCCGACATCGCCGGCCTAGACCCGGGCGGCCTGGTCACCCGGCTCGAGAACAGGGTTCGGGGGCTGGAGCAGACGCGCGAAGC
>DASXNO010000326.1:0-2869 GCA_036495025.1 Actinomycetota bacterium
GGCCAACCGGGCCCCGGCGTTCGTGATCAGCCGGGTGCTCGTCGTCGACGACGAGCCACAGATCCGCAAGACCCTGGAGGTGAACCTCCGGGCGCGCCGCTACGCCGTCGACCTCGCCAGCACCGGCGAGGAGGCGCTCGAGCTGGCGGCGCGGCACCACCCCGACGTCGTGATCCTCGATCTCGGCCTGCCGGGCATCGACGGGATCGATGTCGTCCGGGGTCTCCGGGGGTGGAGCAAGGTGCCGATCGTCGTCCTCTCGGTCCGGGACCGGGAGGCGGACAAGGTGGCGGCCCTTGATGCCGGCGCCGACGACTACGTGACGAAGCCCTTCGGCATGGACGAGCTGCTGGCCCGCATCCGGGCGGCGATCCGCAGGTCGTCGATCACCGACGAGGCGCCCTCCGTCGCCACCGACGACTTCGTCGTCGACCTGGCGGCGCACCGGGTGAGCCGCACCGACGGCCGCGACGTCAGCCTGACGCCGACGGAGTGGCTGCTCGTCGAGGTCCTGGTCCGCAACCGGGACCGCCTCGTCACCCAGCGCCAGCTCCTGCAGCAGGTGTGGGGGCCGGCCTACGAACGGGAGACGAACTACCTGCGGTCCTACATGGCGACCATCCGCCGCAAGCTGGAGCCGAACCCCTCCCAGCCGCGCTACTTCCGGACGGAGCCCGGTGTCGGCGTCCGGTTCGTGCCCGGCGGCAACGGTGGCAGCGGCCATGATGGCAGCGGTGATGGGGCAGCGGGAGGTTAGTCCCGAATCGCGCGAATGCGCGCGAAAAAAGACTATCTTCCGTGCCGGATTGGCGAGACCCGCCGCCTCGAACCCCTGCTCCCATTGCGGCACATGGTGCACTGATTTCCCTTGCGCCCCAGACCGTGCGCGCTGGCCGGATAGCGCTGGAAGACGTGCTCGCGATGCGCTCGGCAGAGAGGTTCGAGACGCTCGGTCTCGCCCTCTCTCCACGCAATCCAGAGGATGATCGGCCATCCATTGGTTTCTTGTTCTTGTCGCCGCCGGGCCATGGTCGTTGCCTCCTCTGCCGAATCGGTGGGCAAGAATTGCTCGCTGTACCCGGCCGCAGCAATGCATTCGTCATGCATGCTTCCTGCATTCCGTATGCGCCTAAGAAAAAAGGTTGTCTTGCTCACATTGCTGCATGAGGATTGCGCCAGGAGCAGCGCGGCCGCGAGGAGGGTTGAACGGGCGTGATTGTCATCGGCATGTGGACCGGACGGGAGTCTCGGGCGCTCAGGCTCGCGCTCCGGATGACCGTCGAGCGGTTCGCCGAGCACCTTGGCGTCGCGGTCCGCACCGTCGCCAAGTGGGAGGCGCAGGGGTTGGCAATCGCTCCGATGCCGGCGCTCCAGGAGGTGCTGGACACCGCCCTGGAGCGGGCAACCCCCGCCCAGCAGGTGCGCTTCGAGGTCCTGCTGGGCCGTGCGCCAGGGCCCCGGCCGGGAGACAATGACGACATGGACCGTCGCGAGCTCCTGATCGACTTTGCGGTGCTCGGCCTCGCGGCGTCGCTGGCGGGCGTCGAGGCGGTCCGCCAGGGCCTGGGCGCGGCCGTCGCGGGGGACCGGCACGCCGCCGATCTCGACGAGTGGGACAGCATCGTCCACGAGTACGCCCGCTCCTCCAATGTCAGCCCAGTCGACCGGCTACTGCGGGACCTGACGGCCGACCTCTCCGTGCTGCAGGTTCGCCTCGGAGCAACGGAGGGCATCCTGCAACGCGGCCTCGCCCGTGCCGGCGGCCAGCTCGCCGCGATTGCGGCGGTGGCGTGGGCGGAGGCGGGGGAACCCCGGCGCGCCGACCGCTGGTGGCGAACGGCGCGCCAGTTGGCCGACGCCTCCGGCGATCTCGAGGCCCGCACCTGGGTACGCGGCTGGGAGGTCGTGAACGGTACCTACGCGCAGCGACCCGTCCCGGCCATCCTCGACCGGGCCGCCGAGGCGACCTCGATCGCCGGGTCCCTCGCCTCCGCCGGCAGCGCCCACCTGTACGGCGGGCTTGCCCAGACGCTCGCGGTCGCCGGCCGGCCCGGCGAGGCCCTGGCCGCGCTCGGGCGCGTGGCCGACGTGACCGAGCAGCTCCCTGCCCGCGTGGTGGCCGACGAGGGGTCCCTGCTCGGCTGGCACGAGGTGCGCCTGCGTCACACCGAGAGCTACGTCCACACCTGGCTGGGCGACACGCGCCGCGCCTACGCCGCCCAGGAGGCCGCCCTGCAGATCTACCCGGAGAGCCTGCCACGTGACCGCGCCAAGATCATGCTGCACCGGGTCGCCTGCATGATCCAGGACGGGGACGTCGGCGGCGGCCTCGCCTACGCGGGGTGGGTGCTGGACGGCCTGCCGGTGCAGCACCACACCGAGTCCGTGTACGCCATCGGCCGGGCTGCGATGCGAGTCCTGCCGGCGCAGGAGCGCAGCCGGCCCGACGCGGCGGAACTGGGCGCGCGCCTGGCGTTCTCGCCGGCCGGAGAGGCGTGATCGCCTGGCTGTCTGTCTCGGCCAGAGGTGGCAGGAAAACTCCACAGTATTTGTGGAAAATCCCTGCCACCCTTGGGCTGGGCCTCTGCTTCGTTGCAGCCCTCACCCTGGTTGTTGCCCCCGGGAAGACCGGGGTGCTCGCCTTGCCCTTCAATGCCACGAGCATCTCGTTTGTATCGCCTGTTCAAGGCTGGATGGCGGGATTCACTCCCGTATCGCCGGGGGGTGGGAGCCAGGGTGCTTGGAATATTGAAGTCGCCCGCACGACCGACGGCGGTCCCGGTTGGTCCGGCGTCGTCACGGTCACCACGGTGCCCGACACGGCTCTCCGGCCGGTGATTCGCTTCGCAGACTCCCTTCACGGCTGGGT
>DASXNO010000327.1:0-5485 GCA_036495025.1 Actinomycetota bacterium
GGCAGCAGGAGAAACGAGGCGATGAGCCGGACAAACACCTCGCCTACGAGGACTCCTTCGACCTCCCGGAGCGCCCCCTCACGGGCCAGGGCCGCCAGGACCCGGTCGACGCCCTGGGTGACCGCCTCCAGCACCGATCCCCTCCCCAGGGCGAGCACCGACAGCATGCCCTCGGGGTCGGCGAGGATCCTCCCGACGACGGGGTGACCCCGGAGGTAGCCGAGGGTGTAGACGAAGGCCTCCTCCAGGTCCGAGTGGTCGTAGCGCCCCCGCTCGGTGCGCCTGCGCTCGAGGGCCTGCCGGAGGGCCAGGAGGTAGCGCTCCACTTCCCGCAGGAAGAGGGCCGTGAGCAGCTCGTCTTTGGTCGCGAAGTGCTTGTAGATCGTTTGGCGGGCGCAGCCTGCGGCTCGGGCGACGTCATCCATCGTGGTGCGAGCCGGGCCGTGGAGCGCCACCGCCGCAGCGGCGGCGTCGAGGAGCCGCTCTTCCAGCAGTGGTGGGGCGGGTGCCGACGACTGGCGACGAGGTGACATTATGCGTTAGTTTGTCCCCTTCCCCGGAGCAGGTGCAACCAACGATGCCATAGCGCGGAGGAGGCGGGAGTGGGACTGGAAGCGGTTGGGCGTTGGTGTTACCGGCGGCGCCGGGCCGTCGTGGGCCTTTGGCTGGTGGCGGTCGTCGGCGTGGCCCTGCTGGGCAAGACCGAGGGTGGCCAGCTGAGTAACAACCTCCAGCTTCCGAACACCGAGTCCCAGCGGGCGTTCGATGTGCTGCGGCTCCGCTTCCCCGAACTCGCCGGCGACACCGCCGTCATCGCCTTCCGCTCCTCCGGTGCGGTGACCGACCCGGCGGTGCGGGAGCCAATGGAGCGGCTGTTCGCTGATGTCGGGCGCGTGCCCCACGTCATCACGGTTGTGAGCCCCTACGGCCCGGCCGGGACCGGCATCTCGAAGGACGGGCACATCGCCTACGCCACCATCCAGTTCAACGCCCGGGCCACCGAGGTGCCGAAGTCGGTGATGTTCGCGATCAGGGACAAGGTCGACGCCGTCCACCTGGCCGGCGTGCAGGTGGCCCTCGGTGGCGAGTCGGTTCGCTTCGCCGAGACGAAGGGACCGGGCGAGCGGGAGGGGGTCGGGCTGGTGGCGGCGGTGTTCATCCTGCTGATCGCCTTCGGGTCGGTGGTCGCCATGGGGCTCCCGCTGCTCACGGCCGGCTTCGGCATCGGCATCTCATTTGCGCTGCTGGCGCTGGTCGCCAACCTCATGGACATCAACAGCTTTTCGTCCCAGGTGGCGTCGATGGTGGGCCTTGGCGTCGGGATCGACTACGCGCTGTTCATCATCACGCGCTTCCGGGAGGGCCTCGCCCAGGGGATGGGCACCGAGGACGCCGTGGCGCGGGCGATGGCGACTGCGGGCAGATCCGTTGTGCTGGCAGGGGTGACGGTGGTCGTGGCGCTCCTGGCCATGCTGCTCACCGGCGTGCCGTTCATCTACGGATTCGCCGTTGGGCCGTCGATCGCCGTGCTGCTGATGGTGGTGGCCTCGGTCACGCTGCTGCCGGCCGTCCTGGGGTTCATCGGCACGAAGATCGACAGCCTTCGTCTCCCGGGGCTTGGGAGGTTGGGCGGTGGACGGAAATCGGCTGGGCCAGATGGGCGGGAAGCGATGATCGCGGAGCGCTGGAGCCGGGGCGTGCAGCGCCGGCCGTGGCTGGTCGCCATCACGGTGCTGCTGGTCCTGGGCGTCCTCGCGGTGCCGCTGCTGTCGATCCGGCTGGGATGGGCCGGGTCCGGGGCGAACCCGACGACGACCTCACCCCGGCGGGCCTATGACCTGCTCGCCGAAGGGTTCGGGCCGGGGTTCAACGAGCCCCTGCTGCTGGTCGCCGAGCTTCCCGGCCCCCGCCGGCTCGACGCGCTGGCGCCGCTGCTCTCCCGCCTGCCGGGCGTTCCCGGTGTCGCGATCGTCACCCCTCCCCGGCTGAACGCCGCCGGGGACGTGGCCGCCGTCGCCGTCTTCCCCTCGTTCGCGCCGCAGGCCAGGGGCACCGACGAGCTGATCGCGACGTTGCGGGCTTCCGTCATCCCCTCGAGCACGCACGGCACGGGCACAACGGTGTATGTCGCCGGCATCTCGCCGCTCCTCTACGACATGGCGAGGGTGATCAGCGCGCGGCTCCCGTTCATCATCGCCGGGGTCCTGACGCTCTCCTTCCTGCTCCTCATGGCGGTGTTCCGGTCCGTTCTGGTCCCCCTGAAGGCGGTGGTGATGAACCTCCTTTCGATCGGCGCCGCCTACGGCGTGGTCGTTGCGGTGTTCCAGTGGGGCTGGCTCGGCCGGCTGGCGGGCATCGACCGTGGGGGTCCCATCGAATCCTTTGTCCCCATCATCCTGTTCGCCATCCTGTTCGGGCTGTCGATGGACTACGAGGTCTTCCTGCTGTCACGGATACGGGAGGAGTACCGGCGCAGCGGCGACAACTCGAGCGCCGTCGCCGGGGGCCTGGCGTCGACGGCCCGGGTGATCACGGCCGCGGCGGCGATCATGGTCACGCTGTTCCTGTCGTTCGTCCTCGGTGACGAGCGGATCATCAAGATGATCGGCCTGGGCCTGGCGGTCGCCGTTCTCGTCGACGCCACCCTCGTGCGGATGCTGCTCGTGCCGGCGACGATGGAGCTGTTGGGCCGGGCGAACTGGTGGCTCCCCCGGTGGTTGGACCGGTTGATCCCGACGCTGCGGGTCGAGGCCGAACCTGGCTTCGCTTTGCCGGGCACCGGGGCCGCGGGGGCCGCGGCGGGGCCTGCCGGCAATGGCGACGCGGCTCGCAGCAGCGTCCCGAGGAAATAAGGACGCACAACGTGAGGTAGAAATGCCGCGTATACGCGTGATTTTTACCTCACTTCGCTGAGCTCCCGGCCGGCGTGCCGGTCGCGGGCAATCTTGTGCATGCACCCCCGATATGACGTGTCTACTCCGGCCAGTCCGAGCTCTCGATGATGTCCACGAAGTTGGCGCGCTCGAAGCCGGGAACGAAACGGTCGAGCACGTCCGCGTTGACGGTGCCGAACGTGGTATCCGGCTTGCGAGCCATGCCGTCGGTGAACGCCTTGAGAATCTGGCGCTTGAAATCCGGGCGCGGGTGCAGGGCGAGGATCCCGGCACGGTCGGCGTCGCTGACGTCGTGGTATCCGATGCCCAGCACGTCGTACTCCACGCCCGCGGTGACCAGGGCGATCTCGGGCTCCATGAACTCCGGGACGCCGGGGGTCGTGTGCAGCGCGATGGCCGTGAACACCCTGCGAATGCTGTCCAGGGGCACGCCGTGGCTCTCCAGGAAGCGGCGGGCTGCGAACGCGCTTTCGATCTCAAAGCGTCGGCCGCTGCTGTGGAACTCCTCGTTCAGGCCGAGGTCGTGGAACATCGCCCCCATGTACAGCAGCTCGGGATCGAAGCTGAGGCCCCGGTTCCGGCCCTGTAAGCTGCCGAACCAGAACACGCGGCGGGAATGGTTGTAGATCAGGTCGCTGGTGGAAGAGCGGATGAAATCGGTGGCTTCACGTGCCAGCTTGGTGTCGGGGACGGTCACCCCGGCTGCGGTCTGTTCGTCGAAGGACATCGCTCGCTCCTTTCGTCGATCGAATGCGTGCCTCGCCCCCCACGATGCGCCTCGGAATCGATTCCATCGTCAGGGCCAGCGCCCCTCTTGCTACCGGGTGGCTGCAGTCTTTGGACCCCTGCTAGCTGGACGTTCGCTCAATCCTCGACGGCAATTACCCTAGGCTGGTCGAAGGCTGCGGTGGTCAGCACATGCTCATACCGGCCCCGGCGAGGGCGGCGGCGCCGTGGCACGCTCATCCCTGCGGTGAAGGTGCGCCCGCAGTCCGCCCGAAGCCAAAGATCGCCAGACAGCGCATGGCGGCCTCCGCCTCGCCCTCGAGCTCGGCGCGCCCCGCCAGCAGGGCTTCTATGGGGTCGAGCTGACCGGCGCCGATCGCCATGAAGGTGACGGGGTCGGTCCGCATGACGAAGTCGGGCCGCTCTGCCTCCCCGGAGGCCGCCACGAGGGTGCCGTCGTCGACGGTCATGTGAAAGACCTCCATGCCGATGTGCATCTCGTAGGTCTCGTGGACGCCGCGGGCCGCCTCGGAGTCGAACGTCGCCCGCATGGCGCTGGGCCCCCAGCCGGGCTCCCGGACCTCCCCTTCGGGGGTAGCGGGGCGGGGGAAGCCGAACATCTCCACCACCTGGGCCGCCGCCTGGGGGTCGCCCTCCATGATCGCCCGGCCCTGAGCGACGGCCTCGTTCGGGCTCACCTTGCGGGCACCGATCGCCATCAGGGTCTCGACGTCGCAGGTGTAGATCAGGTCGGGGGCGCTGGCAGGGCCTTGCCCCGCAACGAGAACGCCGTCGTCCACCCGAAGGTGGAACACGTCGCCTTCCACGTGGAACTCGTAGGTGCCGTGGATGCCGGTGGCGGCCTCGGGGTCGAAGACGCACTTGAAGGCCATCACCCCCCAGCCGGGGCGCAGGATGTCACTGGGCCCCGGCCCCTCCGCCGACATCGACGCCAGGCCCCAACGCGCGAGGGCGATGAGGGCGGGCTCGAGTGCCCGGCCGCGGGGCGTGAGCTCGTAGACCGCCGAGCCGGCCGGAGCCGGGAGCGTGCGCCTGGCGAGAAGGCCGGCCTCCTGTAGCTCCTTCAGGCGGCGAGCAAGCAGGTTGGTGCCGATTCCCGGGAGCCCGTCGAGAAGGTCCTTGTACCGCTGCGGACCAACCAGGAGGTCCCGGAGGAGCAGCAGCGTCCAGCGCTCCCCCACGACATCGAGCGCTTGCGCGAGCCCCTCAAACTGCCCATAGGTGCGCTTTGGCATCCACTCAGCCTACCGGTGGCTGGGATCGATGCAAAACCATAGAGCGATCACTTGAGAATCATATAGTTATCGCTGTAGGATGTCGCGGCAGGTAGGCGGACTCACCGGCGAGAATTGGAGGAGACCGTGGTCGACACCCCGTACGACGTCGCAATCGTGGGAGCGAGCCTCGCTGGCTGCGCAACGGCCACCTTTCTGGGCCGGGCCGGCAAGCGCGTGGCACTGCTCGAGCGCCATACCGATCCCGGCGCTTATAAGCACCTGTGCACCACGCTGATCCAGGCGAGCGCCGAGCCGGCGATCCAACGCCTGGGGCTGGACGAGGCGATGGCCCGCGCTGGCGGCCTCCGCCCCCCGTTCGCGGTGTGGACCCGGTGGGGCTGGATCACCGACGCCCACGGGGCCCGGGGCTTTACCATCCGTCGAGAGAAGCTCGACCCGATGATCCGGGAGCTGGCCGCCTCCACGCCTGGTGTCGACTTCCTGCCGGGCCACACCCTGAAGAGCGTGCTGACCGAACATGGGCGCGTCGTGGGCGTAGGCGCCGAGACCGCCGAAGGCGCCTGCCGGGAGGTCCGAGCCCACCTGGTGGTCGGGGCCGACGGCCGT
>DASXNO010000328.1:0-2526 GCA_036495025.1 Actinomycetota bacterium
CCGAAGGGCAAGAGTGCGACGGACGTCGTGCTCCAAACGTTCCGAGCGAACGGTCTCTTCCTGGCTGCCGGCGACGTGCTCGCAGCGGAAGAGGGCCTGACCTCGGCGCGATGGCAGGTACTCGGCGCGGTGGCGTTGGCGGGTCGGCCGCTCACCGTTCCCCAGATCGCCCGGCACATGGGGCTGACCCGCCAGGCAGTCCAGGCGTCCGTCAACCGGCTGCTCGACGAGGCACTGGTCGAAGCGGGCGAGAACCCCGATCATCGCCGCTCGCCCATCATCCGCATGACCGAGCTTGGCGGCAAGAAGTTCGCAGCAATCCAGCGGCGTCAGGTCACGTGGATCAATGACCTCGCCGCTGGCCTCAAGCGCTCGGAGCTCGAGACCACGGCCCGCGTCCTGCAACAACTCAGCAACCGGCTCGACACGTCAAAGGAGGGGTGACGACCATGGAACTCCGCGAGATGGATGAGCGGACCACGTACCTCGAGCAGCTTCAAGGCGACGATGGTCAGGTGGTGTTGATCAACCAGTTCGAGGTGGCGCCCGAAGATGCCGAGCGATTCCTCGAGGTCTGGGCAGACGACGCCGCCTTCATGACCACCCAGCCCGGCTTCGTCTCCACCCAGCTCCACCGCGGCACCGCCGGGAGCAGCACGTTCATGAACGTTGCCGTCTGGGAGTCCGCAGCGGCGCTCGGTCAGGCGTTCCGTTCCCCCGACTTCCAGGCACGGGCCGAACGCTATCCCGAAGGGGTGGTCGCCACGCCCCATGTCTTCAAGAAGGTCGCCCTCCCCGGGATCTGCACGTCCTGACGGCCGGGCGGCGTCCACCCGCCCGACCCCCGGCTACCTGGAGTGGGGATTTGCAGCCTTCCCTACAGGGCAATTTGGCGCTGGCCGTGGCGACGCGACGAGGGGTCTCCCTCATGATCGACCCAGGCCGTCGCTCAGGCCGTCGCCCGGGCCGAGCAGACGAAGGGGAGAAAGGGGATCCATGCGATACGTGCGATTGGGAGCGACGAACCTCGACGTGTCCGCCATCGCCTTCGGGACCTGGTCCTTCGGAGGCGAATGGGGTGCCTTCGACGCCGCCGAGGCGAAGGGGGCCATCATGCGGGCCTTCGATCTCGGGGTCACCCTCTTCGACACCGCGCAGGCGTACGGCTTCGGCGCATCGGAGGCACTGCTCGCCGACGCGCTCTGGGGAGAGGTCTCCCGCGACGAGGTGGTCGTCGCCACCAAGGGTGGACAGCGCAGGCAGGGCGGCGGGCTCGTCCGTGACGCCAGCGCCCGGTGGCTGCGGGCAGGCGTCGAGTCGAGCCTGCGCAGTCTCCGTACGGATTACATCGACCTGTACCAGGTCCACTGGCCCGACCCGAACACGCCGGCCGAGGAGACCGCCGGGGCGCTCGAGGACCTCGTGCGCGAAGGCAAGATCCGCCACGTCGGGGTCTCCAACTACAGCGCCAAGCAGATGGACGAGCTCGCACGCTCGGGGCGCGTGGAGACGCTGCAGCCTCCGTACCACATGTTCCGCCGGGACATCGAGGCCGAGATCCTTCCCTACGCCGCCGAGCACGACATCGGCGTGCTCGCCTACGGACCGCTGGCGCACGGGCTGCTCGCCGGGGCGATGAGCCTCGCGACCGCGTTCCCGGCCGACGACTGGCGCAGCCACAGCCCGGATTTCACCGGTGAGCTGTTCCGGCGCAATCTGCAGGTGGTGGACGAGCTGAAGAACTTCGCTCAGGAGCGCGCCATCTCGCTGCCTCAGCTCGCCGTGGCCTGGACGCTCTCCAATCCGGCGGTGCAGGTCGCGATCGTCGGCGCCCGGCGCCCGGCGCACCTCGACGACACGACGGCGGCGGCAGAGATCAACCTCTCCGGTCCAGACCGGCGGCAGATCGACCGGATCCTGGCCGGCGCGGTGCCCGTCGTCGGCCCCTCCCCGGAGGCCATGTGAGCATGCTCCTTCAGCGTCGGTCCGCTCCCACTCCTGTGGTCCCGACCCCGCCCGGCACATGATCCTCGCCCTGGTCGCAGACCGCACCGCCCCCGCCGACCTCCGGTCCCGGCTCGCCTATGACGAGCCGGCCCAGCGGGCTGTGCTCGAGGCCGAGCGGCCCGGCGTCGGCGAGCTCGCGATCCTCTGTACGTGCCACCGGACCGAGGTCTACTTCACGGCCGAGGGCACCGTGTCCGACGCGGTGCACGGCGTTGCGGCCATCCTGCCCCGCCTCCTGCCGACCGACGTGGCGGACCTCCAGGTCATGGACGGCCTCGAGGCCGTCGAGCACCTGTTCAGGGTGACGTGCGGCCTCGACTCCCGGGTGGTCGGGGAGCCCCAGGTGCTCGGCCAGGTGCGGCGTGGGTTCGTCCTGGCCAGGGACATGGGATCGACCGGGCCTGCCCTCGCCAACGTCTTCGGCCGCGCGATCCGCCTCGGCAGGAGGGTGCGCAGCGACACCGGGCTGGGCCGCATCGGCGAGAGCACCGGCTCGATCGCCGCCGCCCACGTCCGGCA
>DASXNO010000329.1:0-4339 GCA_036495025.1 Actinomycetota bacterium
GGACAAGGTTGGCTACTCGGAGCGAGCCTTCTACCGCATCCTCCACGGCCTCTACGGCCGGATGCGGGTCTCCAACCGAACGGAGGCCATCCTCCAGGCGAGGCGCTGGGGCCTGTTGTCCTGAGAGCCTGGGGTGACGCCTGCCGGCCGGGCAGGCCCTGTCCGATCCTGCCATCGACCCTGGCAGTTCCTGCAACTTCCCTGGCCTGAACCGCGTCCGACCTGGCAGTTCCCGCGGTTCGTGTGTCCTGGACCGCGCCCGAACCGGCGTGCGAGGGTCCAAGACAGACAAACGGACAGGAGGTGTCAGGGATGTCGATCGAGGCGTGCCCGGCGCAGGACGGACGCCTCGGCGTCCCCCGACCGGTCCTGGTAGCGCCCGACCTGCTCTTGCGCCGGGTTGCCCAGCGTTGCTCCGAGGTCAACTCGCACGTCGCGGCCCTGGTGGCCGATCTGTTGGCGACCGTGCGCTCGCACCCGGGCTGCCTCGGCCTCGCCGCTCCGCAGATCGGCGCCCTTGCCCGGGTCGTGGTCGTCGACGTGACGGCGGACCCGCGGGCCTCCGGCCCGCACGGCGTCATCCCGCTCGTCAACCCCGAGATCATCCTGGCCGCCGGCTCCCAGACCGGCCGGGAGGGATGCCTTTCCCTCCCTGGCCTCACCGCCAGCGTCCGGAGAGCCGCCGAGGTCGTGGTGGCCGGTCGTTCCCTCCGGGGAGAGGACGTCCTCATCGAGGCGCGGGGATTCGAGGCTCGAATCCTCCAGCACGAGCTCGACCACCTCGACGGGGTGCTCATCCACGACCGAGTGGAGAGCATCGGCGACCTTGCTCCCCGCACGCAGCCTTTTCAGCAGATCGCCAGGGACAAGGACGCGGGAGATGCGCCGTCCCTTGGTTGACCAACCCTGCCCGGCCGAGGAACGAGAGAAGGAGGAGGGAATGGACAGGCGAACGGCAGACGCCGCTGGTCATCGGGTGCTGGTCATCGGTGCCGGGGTCACTGGCCTGACGACGGCGCTGTGCTTGCGCAGGCAGGGCTTCGACGTCACCGTCGTCGCCGAGAAGTTCGCTCCGGACATCGTCTCGGTGGTCGCCGGGGCGCTGTGGGAGTGGCCACCGGCCGTGTGCGGCGCACATCATGACGAGACATCCCTCGCGCGGTCCAGGGAATGGTGCATGACCTCGTACGAGGTCTTCGGAAGGCTGTCCAAGCGGGCGGAGACCGGGGTCTTCATGCGGCCGGTTGTCTTCTACTTCCGGGAGCCGATCTCACAGCGCCCACGCGACCTGGCGAAGATGAACGACCTCAAGGACAAGGTCCGAGGGTTCGTGCACGACGCCAGGCTCATCGAGGACGGCGGCGTGAACCCGGCCGCCGGGATGCGCGATGCGTACCAGCACGTCGCACCGATGATCGACACCGACCGGTACATGGCTTGGCTGATGGGTCGGGTGCGACGAGCGGGCTGCGAGGTCGTCCAGGGGCGGGTCAACGGCCCGCTGAGCCGCAACGAGCCGTACCTCGAGGCGTTGTTCGGCGTGGAGTGCATCGTCAACTGCTCGGGCCTGGGAGCCCTGGAGCTGGCCGCCGACGACATGTATCCACTGCGTGGCGCGCTGATCCGGGTTCGGAACGACGGCGCCGGCATGCCGCCCGTGCTCAAGGCGCACTGCGTTGCCCACGAGCAGGGCAGCACCGAGCAGGACATGGTGTTCATCGTCCCCCGCGGCAACAGCACACTGCTGCTCGGGGGGCTGACCGAGCCGCATCAATGGAGCCTCGATCTCGACCTGAAGACCTACGGCCCCGTCCAGGAGATGCTCGAGCGATGCCGGGACTTCCTCCCGACACTGGCCGGCGCCGAGCTCGACCCTGACGAGCCCCTGCGGGTGGGCCTGCGCCCCTTCCGCCAGAACAACGTGCGGGTGGAGCGGGAGCCCGGGACCTGCGTGATCCACAACTACGGGCACGGGGGGTCCGGCGTGACGCTGTCGTGGGGGTGCGCCGAGGAAGTGGTGGCGCTCGTCAGGGAAACCGTCGGCGAAGCCATGGTCGCGGAGGAGCCGCTCCGGCGGCTGGTGTCGGCGTGAGAACGGTGGGTGCGGAAGCCGGCGGAGTCGGAAAGGGGCGATCGATGACCACAGACGGGGGACAGGCACGGGTGGCACGCGTGAGCGCCGGAGGAACCGGACCGCCCCGCGTGGAGATCGGTGACATCCGGCAAGGACCGGGCACGGTGTTCACGTTCGTCGAAGACTGGTTGCTGGTCTCCAGCCGGCCGCACGCGGGAGCTCCCTTGACCGGCCCGTTCGGCGCCGACGCTGCCGAGGAGCGACGCCTTCGGTCGGTGCTGGAGCTTGAGGTGGGCGATCCGCCGGCCCACCTCGACCTCACGGCGCTGCGGGTGGTCAGTGGGCTACTCGCCCGGCACGTGAACGGCCACCTGAACGGGCAGGTGAACGGGCACGGCCACGGGCCGGGAGCCCAGCCCACGGTTGCCCCGGATCGGGTCCTGTCCTGGGACGAGGCCACCGGCGACATCTGCTGAGGGCGACGCCTGGGTCAGCCGCGGCCCATCCGGACCGAGAGCACCGGCGGCAGATGACGCGCCGCGGCCAGCCAGGATTCGCCTCCGTCGACCGACGCGAAGATGTCCCCCGACGTGGCCCCGAAGTAGAGCCCCAGGGGATCGTTGCCGTCGGCGCAGAAGGACTGGCGCAGGGTCGTCAGGTAGGCATCCTTCTGCGGCAGCCCTGCCGTCAGCGCACGCCAGCTTGCCCCACGGTCGCAGGTCTCGTAGACACGGACCTTGCCGTCGATCGTCACGCGGTCCATCTCCGAGACGAGTGGGATCACAAAGGCTCGGTCAGGGTTCCCGGGATCGACCACCATGGGCAGTCCGAAATCTGAGGGGAGTCCCTCGGAGATCGACTGCCAGGTGCTGGCGGCGTCGTCCGAGCGGTAGACCCCGCCGTGGAACTGAAGGTACAGGGTGTCGGGCTGGGCCGGCGCGCGATGCAGGTTGTGGACGCACAGAACAGCCGAATCGTCCGGTCCATCCTCCGGCCAGCGCGGCAGGCCCTGGATGCCCCGCCGCCAGGTGGCTCCTCCGTCGTCGGTGTTCCAGATGCCGGCCGCAGAGATGGCAAGTGTCAGGCGTGCCGGATCTCCCGGATACGAGCAGATCGAGTGCAGGCAGAGACCACCACCGCCGGCCTGCCACCCCGGGCGGCTGGGTTCGTCCCACAAGGCCCGGTTCAGGTTCCAGGAGCGCCCGGCGTCGTCGCTGCGGAACAGCGCCGCCGGGGCGACGCCGGCCCAGAGAACACCGTCTTCCGCCCCCGGTTCGATGACCCACGTGCGGGCGACGGTCGCCTCCGCATCCTCGGGAAACGTGGGTCCCTCGGCCTCCTCCCAGTCGGCGTTCACGTCCCCGGTGAGATAGATGCGGGGGCCGAACTTGCTGCCGGGGAAGTAGTTGGCCACTTCCTCCGGCCAGTGCGTGACCGAGGCCAGATAGGTCCCGCTGCGTGGGTCGAAGCAGGCATACTCGACCGGCTCCTTCTCGAAGCAGCGCGCCGCGATCTCGAGGGGACCTCCGCGTTCGCCTCGCAGCACGAACAGCCCCTTCCTCGTTCCGACCAGGACCTCGGTCTCAGCCATCTGTTCCCTCCTTCGGATCGCGCGTCCACTCGGGCCCCCACCCTGAGCCCACTCGACCAAGGATGAAGGGCCTCTTCAGGGAGATTGGACGCCACGGGAGCGAAAAA
Organism: Actinomycetota bacterium; assembly: GCA_036495025.1. Taxonomy (GTDB): domain Bacteria; phylum Actinomycetota; class CADDZG01; order JAHWKV01; family JAOPZY01; genus JAOPZY01. The sequence continues at coordinate 3,773 of DASXNO010000329.1, forward strand.
GTCATCGGACCCTCAGCAGGTGCCCCGAGGTGAGGTAAAAATGCCGCGTCGGCACGTCATTTGTACCCCAGTTCGGCCCGGACAGGCCGCCTACCGGCAGTAACCGTGCTGCCGCAGGAAGACGTGGAGCTGCGCGACGTAGTCGGTCCCCAGGGGCCAGGTGCCTCCGTTGGGGAAGCCCGCAAGCTTGCCACCGGCAAGCAGCTGGTCGATCGTCGCCCAGCCACTCCTCCCCTTGCCAAGCAGGCACTGATCGGCCATCCAGGCAGCCAGCGTTCCGAGACCGTCGGAAGGGTCGGCACTGAACGACTTCCACCACTGGGCAGCATCACGGCGCACGAGATCCGGATACTGCCGGGTGACGTTGGCGAACCCGCCCCTGCGGAACGTGAGTACTTCGATTGGCACCCCGGAGGACGCGTAGGGGGCGAACTGGTAGTTGAACGCATCGTCGGCGGTGACGACGCCCGCCCCCCTTCCGTGAGGGTCGCTCCGGACGTACACGCCGGGATTGCCGATGACGACGTCGAGCCCCGTGCTGGACTCGCTGCCACTGCGTGGGTAGGC
>DASXNO010000330.1:0-3120 GCA_036495025.1 Actinomycetota bacterium
CTCCGCCGTCGAGACGGCTCGGCTCCTCCTGCTCTCCGCGACCGGTCATGCCCCCCACCAGGCGGGCCTCGGGAACCGGTCGGGGCAGGTCGGGGCGAACCTGATGTTCCACTTCTTCACCCTGGCCGCCGCCGCCTTCGCAACCAACGTCCACGCGTGGCGGGGACCGTCGAGCACGTTCACCCTGGACGACCTCGTCGGGCCGTTCCGGGGACCCGAGGCGCAGGCGGCCGGCCTGCCCTACCTGAAGGGCGGGACCTGCGAGGTGGGTGCGGGGGTGCTGCTGCTGGCCGAGGCCCAGCTCTACGCGTCCCTCCTGGGCCTCATCGGCGCCCCCCACAAGGACGCCATGCGGACCTCCACCTTCCGGGAGCACCTGGCGGCCATCCAGTTGGTGGGGGAGGACATGCCCCAGCTCGGCAACCGGGTCGACCTCGACCCCGAGATCCGCGACGTCTACGGGTTCCCCGTCCCTCGCATCACCCACTCGTCGCACCCCTTCGAGCTCGCGGCGTCGGACTTCCTCGCCACGAAGCTCTCGGCCGTCTGCACGGCGACTCCCGGCGTCGTGGCAAGCCAGATCCTGCCGACCTCGACCCTTGGCGGTCCGCTCGCTACGGCCCACATCATGGGGACCGCCCGGATGGGCGACGACCCCTCGTCGTCAGTCGTCGACCCCTGGGGCCGGGTCCACGACCTGGACAACGTCTACCTCGCCGACGGGTCGGTCTTCGTCTCCGCCGGGGGGTTCAACCCGACCCTGACGATCATGGCCCTCTCGCTGCGCACGGCGCGTCATCTGGCGGGTCGAGACCACGGGGAAGCGCCGTAGCCGTGCCTTAGCCGGCGCTTGGCGCTGGTACTGTTGGCCGAGTGGACACGCGCCGGCTGGCGTTCGTCAGGGAGCAGATCGAGGCGGCTGAGCAGACGCGGCTCTCGCCCTACGCCGTCCGCTCGGCGAACTCCCGGGGCAGGCAGGTCCCCGAGGAGCCGCATCCGCTCCGGACCGCCTTCCAGCGCGACCGGGACCGCATCCTGCACGCCAAGGCCTTCCGCCGGTTGGCCCACAAGACACAGGTCTTCCTGGCCCCCGAAGGCGACCACCTCCGGGTCCGCCTCACGCACACGCTCGAGGTCACCCAGGTTGCCCGGACGATCGCCCGGGCCCTCCAGCTCAACGAGGACCTCGCCGAGGCGATCTGCCTCGGCCACGACCTGGGCCACACGCCCTTCGGGCATCTCGGTGAGGACGTGCTGTCCGAGTTCCTCGGCCGGCGCTTCCGCCACAACGAGCAGTCCCTGCGCATCGTCGACCGCCTGGAGTCCCGGCGTGGCCGGCCCCCAGGCGCCCCTCAAGGCGCCGGATCAAATCAGGGCCTGAACCTCACCTGGGAGGTCCGGGACGGGATCCTGAACCACACCTGGTCGATGCCGCCGCCGGCCACCCTCGAGGCGCAGATCGCCCGCTTCGCCGACCGCATCGCCTACGTGAACCACGACATCGACGACGCGCTGCGCGCGGGGATCCTGCGGCTCGATGACCTCCCCGCGGTCACCCGGCGCGTCCTGGGCGATACGTCGTCCGACCGCGTGGACGCGATGGTCGGCGCCGTCGTCGAGGCGAGTCTCGGCCAGCCGCAGGTGCAGATGCGCGACGAGGAGCTGTCGGCGATGCTAGAGACCCGGACGTTCCTGTTCCGGCAGGTCTACCAGCGTCCCGAGATCGCCCCGGAGATCGACAGCGCTCGCACCGCTCTGCGGACCGTCTGCGACTGGTACCGGGCCCATCCCGAGGCGCTGCCGGAGGAGGGGGTACCGGACACGGACCCCGACGTCGCCGTGGTGGACTATGTGGCAGGGATGACCGACCGGTTCGCCCTTCGAGAGTTCGAGAGGATCGGGTTGACCTCCCGCCCCGAGGCGGCGCCCCTCACGGCGCCGGACAAAAAGCCCGAGGCGCCCCTCAAGGCGCCGGATAAAAGCAGGGAAGCCGCAGTGGAAGGAGCGCAATGAGAGAAGAACGTGATGGGAGCTCGCTCGGTTTCCTGGTCAAGCTTGTGCTGGTCATCGGGCTGATCCTGATCGCGGTCAGCGTCTTCGCCCACGTCCTGCATCTGCTGTTCCTCGTCGCCGTCATCTGGTTCATCGGCTTCGTGGGACTCACCGCCTACCGCCTCGGCCGGCGCCGGGGACCGTAGATGCCGGGTCGCTTCATGGAGCAGGACCTCGCCGAGGTGCGCGAGCGCGCCAACCTCGTCGAGGTGATCTCGGCTCACACCCAGCTCCGCAAGGCCGGGCCCCGCACCTTCAAGGGGCTGTGCCCGTTCCATCAGGAGAAGACCCCGTCGTTCACGGTGGACCCCGCCAAACAGGTCTACTACTGCTTCGGGTGCGGGGCCGGGGGTGACGTCTTCGATTTCCTCCGAGGGGCGGAGGGCCTGTCGTTCGCCGAGGCGGCCGAGCGCCTGGCGACCCGGCTCGGGATCACCCTGCGCACGGAGGCGGGGGCGGCTCCGGCGGCCGGCAGCGGCCGCCGCCGGCTTCTGGACGTCGCCCGGGCCGCCGCTGCCCACTTCACCGAGCTCCTCAACGACTCGCCCGAGGCGGCCGCCGCCCGGCGCTACGTGCAGGCCAGGGGGTTCTCGAAGGACGACGCCACGGCGTGGGGTCTCGGCTACGCCCCCCCGGGCCGGGACACGCTCTACCGATACCTGCTGGGCCGCAAGTTCGCCCCCGACCAGATCGTGGATGCGGGCCTCGCGCTCGTCACCGAGTCCGGGGAGCACCGGGACCGGTTCCGGGGCCGGCTCGTGTTTCCGATCGCCGATCTGTCCGGCGACGTCGTCGGCTTCGGCGCCCGCGCCCTCGGCGACGAGCCGCCGAAGTATCTGAACTCACCCGAGACGCCTCTCTATCACAAGAGCAAGCTCCTCTACGGCCTCGACCGGGCCAAGAGGGAGATGGTCCGGGGCGGGCAGGCCGTGGTGACCGAGGGGTACACGGACGTGATGGGACTGCACACGGTGGGGGTGGGGTCGGCCGTGGCGACGTGTGGCACCGCGCTCGGTGAGGAACACTTCGCCACCATCAAGCGCTTCTGCGACCGGGTGATCCTCGCCT
>DASXNO010000331.1:0-6563 GCA_036495025.1 Actinomycetota bacterium
GGTTCGCCGGCCGGCGCCACCAGCACGGTCGTGGCCTTCGACCGGGCAACCGGGGCGGTCGCGACCACCTACACCCTGAGCGGCCGCTGCGACGGGCTGACGGCGGACCCGAGGCACCACCGCATCTTCGCCACCGTCAACGAGGACCTCAACTCCAGCCTCTACGTGATCACGCCCGGCAGCGCCGAGCCGCTCGCGCACTACGACTACAGCCCGAGCCCGGCAGAGACCGGATCCGACGGCACGAACGGCGGCACGGACGCCGTCTCGATCGGCTCCAACGGCACCGTCTACGTCGCCCACTCCAACCCGGACGTCTCACTGCCCGCCCCGAACAACACCGCGGCGGTCTCTACGCTCGAGCTGCACGGCACCACCGCCGAGCTCACCCCCTTCTTCGGGGTGAACGACACCGCACAGATCATCAACGCCCCCACCGGCACGGCGTCCGCACCGCTGGGGCTCACCGACCCCGACTCGAACCGCTTCCTTCCGGGGCCGCACGGTGGGACCCTGATCCAGGACGCCCAGGCCGACAGCAAGCTCGTCTTCGCCACCGACCTCGACGCCAAGGCCCCGAAGCTCCGCCAGCTCCTCCTCACCAACGCCACGCCGCCCTCGGGCGGGGCCGCGACGCCCCAGCTCGACGATATCGAGCGGGCCGGTGGGCCGGGAACGCTCTACGCCGTCGACCAGGCGAAGGGCAACATCTACCAGATCGACACGGCGCAGGTAGAGCCCGGCACGCTGTTCGTGTCGCAGCCCGCCCCGAAGTCAACGGACCTGCCGAACGACCCCGCCCTCGGCGTGGTCGATCCCCACACCGGCGTCGTGACCCACATCGACTCGACGATGGGCAGCCCCAAGGGCCTCCTGTTCGTCCCTGAGCATGGACAGGGATCGGACGGGGAGTAGCCGCCCCGGCGTAGTCCCGCTGCCGGCTAAGAGCCGGGGAAGACGCCGAGGTCAGGCGCAGATCGCGCATATACGCGCGCTGGGCTCCTAAGGACCGCTGCCTGACTACGCGAACTACGCACCCTCGCGGACGGTGATCAGCTCCGCCATGGGGTTGTCCTCTGCGAGCTGGTGGGCGAGGGGCTCCTCGTAGGTCGTGACGAAGATCTGCCGCAGGTTCGCCGAGGAGGCAGCCCGGACCAGCGTGCCGGCGACGACCCTGCGGATGCGAGGGTCGAGGTGCTCCAGGGGCTCGTCGAGCCAGACGAACGGAACCTTCGTCGACGCCGACAGGACGAGCAGCCGGGTCACCAGCAGGGCCCAGATGCGCTCCCCGCCGCTCAGCTCGCTGAACTCGAGCTCGCGGCTGCCGATCCTGCGCCGGATCTGCCCGTCGGGATGCAGGATCAGGTCGCCGCTCCCGAAGAGACGCTTCCATCGCCAGGCGACCTCACGGGTGAGCGGGTCGATCCGCTCCCGGATCATCCGGTCCGCCGTCTCCTGCAGGACCTCGGCGGCGGCCTGGGCGACCGCCTCCCGCCGGTAGGCCGTGAGCTGGGCCGCCTCGGCCCCCTCCGCCTCCTCGTCGCTGCGGAGCTGCTCGAGGAGCTGGGCGCGGCGGCCCCCGAGCTCGGCCATCCTCTGGTCGTGCTCCCTGAGCCTGGCCGCCGCCCGGCGGTAGCGCACCTCCGCCTCCTCCAGGTCGAGCACCGGGGCGTCGGGCTCGGGGGGGGCGCCGGGCACCGAGCGAAGGTCGCTCAGGACCCGCCGGACCGCGGCGAGACGGACCTCCAGGTCGCCCGCCAGGCGTCGGACCTCGGATGCCCGCTCACTGGCGGCGACAAAGGCCTCCTCGTGCTCGTGGATGGCGTGGGATGCCTCCCCGGGGGTGATGGGGCGCAGGCAGGTGGGGCAGACGGCCCCGGCCTCCTGGAGCCGCTCGATGGTGGCTTCCTCGGCGGCCCCTCTCGCCTGATAGCCGGCGGCCTCCTCCCGTACCTGCTCCAACTGGCGCTGGATCTCTCGCTCCAGGCCGCCGAGCTGGGCGAGCGCCTCCCCGGCGTCCACCTCGCCCAGCGCCTCCGCGCTCGACAGCAGGTCCTGGATCCGGGCCTCCCGGTGCGCGACGGCTCGGCGGTGATCGGCCCACCGCTCCGCGGCCTGTCGGATGGAAGCGGCCTCCGAGGCCAGCTCCTCCAGCGTCGACCGGGTCTCGCCGAGCCCGGCCAGTTGCTCGTCGATGCCCTCCACCGTCCGCCCGATCTCCGACCGGTCCTGCGCCTGCTTGCGCTCGATGCTGCGCACGAGCTCCCTGGCCTGGCGGGCCTCCTTCGCCGCCTGGGCCGCCGTCCGGGCGGCGTCGAGCAGGGCCGACACGCCGAAGACTCGGAACAGGTGGTCCCGGAGCTGGAACTCCCTCCCGCTCGCGACATGGCTGCCGTCGGTCATGAAGGCGAGCCGGCCCAGGATCGCCGGGTCGATGCCGAACTCCTCCTGAAGGATCGACAAGAGGTCGGTGACCGGCTCGCCGTCGAGGAGGACCTGGCTCTGCGTCCTGCCGCGTGCCGTGACGCTGCGGTCGATCTCGAGCCGCTTCCCGTCGGGGAGCTGCAGCTCGAGCGCAACGGTGGCCTGGTCGGCGTCGCCCCGGACGGAGGAGGCCGCGTCGACGCCGGAGGCCTCCCCGAGCAGTCCCCACGCCGCTGCCATGACGATCGAGGACTTGCCCACGCCGTTGGCCGCCACGAGGAAGGTGACCCCCTCCTCGAAGGTGAGGTCGAGCCGGTCGTAGGCCCGCCAGTTGGACAGGGTGAGCCGGCGGATCATGCCGCGTCCCTCGCGAGGCGGCCGATGCGCTCGCCGACGTCCCCGGCGGCGATGTGCCCTCGGGCAACGTCCATCACCAACCTCGTCAGCTCCTCGATCTCGTAGTTGCCCAGAGCCCCGAAGGCAATCCCCTTGGCGGAGATCCTGGCTCGTGCCGCCTCGTCCTTCAGGCGCCGGACCACTTCCGTGGCGGTCTCGGCGGCCACCACCGCCACGTCGAAGTCGCGGTCCACGTCGTCGATGATCGTCCCCGGCTCCTCCCAGACCGGCTCGATCGTGTCCAGGTAGCTCGTCAGGGCGGCCCCCAGCGCAAGCCGCGGGAGCCGGGGGCGCGGCCCCACCCGCAGGCCGGACGGGGTCTCGAACGCAGGGCGGCAGTCCTGCGGCTCGACGACCTGGGTGGAGAGGTCCTCGTCGCCGGCCACGAGCGCAACCGCCGCCGTCTCGGGGAACCGGTAGAAGAGCCGGTCGGCCTCCCGGAGCAGCCCCTGCGGATGGGTGAGCTCGCCCGGCCCGACGATAGCGACGCGGATCCTCGCCCCGCCGATCCGCACGAGCAGGTCGGAACGAGCGTCGGGCAGCTCGGCCGCCTCCTCGTCGGGCAGCACCAGCGCGCCCCGCTCCAAGCGCTCGATCTCCCGGGTGATCCGGTGCCGGGTGTCGGCGAGGTCGCCCGCCGGCGCCGGCGGCGAGAGCCCCAGTGCCCTGGCCACGGCGTCGTCCTCGTAGGGCGGCACGAGGTCGGGGTCGATGCCGGCGATTGCGTCGAGCAGGGTGAAGGTGCGTTCCAGGGCCGTCCGCTCCCGGGCTTCCATGCCCCCAAGGTCCGGGGCCGCTTCCCCCTGCAGCAGGTGCCGGAGGTAGGCGTCGACCATCTCGTCGGGCTGCTCGCTCATCGCTGCTCCTCCTCTCCGGTCGTCACGGCCGAGCTTGCTGCGGCCCCCTCACCCTCAACGCATCGCCGCAGCGCCTCCAGGCCCTTCTGTCGGTGCTTGCGCACGGCAGTGTGGGAGATGCCGAGGTCGTTGCCGATCTCGGTCAGCGTGCGGGCCTTCATCACGGACTCGTGCACCACCCGGCGCTGGCGCCCGGTCAGGGCATCGAAGCAATCCCGCGCGCGCCGCCAGCGCTCTTCCTGGCGGCGGAGTTCCTCCACCGAGAAGAACTCCTCCTCGGCGCTCTCGGCGTAGCCGGGCGCCTGCCCGGGCTCGGCGCGCAGCAGGTCTGCGGGGAGCGACTCCATGGCGGTCTCCCTCGTCCACCGTCGCCGGGCGGCGATCCCCCGGTCCAGCCCCCGCCGATACGCGATCTTGCGGGCGATACTGTCCGGCGACATCACCTTGGCGAAATCCAGGTCCATGAACTCCGTGAAGGCCTGCTGCACCGCCTCCGCGATGGCCTCGCGGTCGCGCACGCCCACCTGCCGGGCCCCCCGTGCGGCCGCGTACCACAGTGGGGTCTTCAGGCACTCGTAGACCTCCGACCAGTTGATGCTGCCCGCTTCGGCGTTCGAGAGCAGATGTTCGAGACCGTGACCCATTGCTCCTTTATATGCGAACGACTCGTCCATATGTCGATGATCCCGGCGGTCCTGAAACCCGCGGCATCCAGGCTCTCCAGGGGTTTCAGACGAACCCGTCCACTCGACTCATGGGTGAGGGGCTCTCCAAAGGGGAGGTCGCAATCGAGTACCCCGCTGAAGAGGCTCTCGGCAGAGGACTTCTTGGAGCAGCGGCGGGCCGGGATGGGAGGAAGTCCATGAGTCGAGGATCCCAGGAGTGCGTCGACGCGCTGCGCTGCGAGTGCGGGTCGACGGAGCTGTGCATTGCCTACAGGACGCCGGTGTTCGCCTACCTCCGTGACGGCACGGTCATCCGGGCCGTGGTGCCCGACGACCAGGAGCTGGTCCTGGGCGGCGTGGTCCGCTGCCTCGTCTGCGACCGCTTCTGGATCCTCGACGGCAAGCCCGACCTGGGGACGTGGCCGGTCTGGGAGCTCGAGCGCTGATGCAGTCGGTCTGGAGAGGGGCCATCTCCTTCGGGTTGGTGAGCATCCCGGTGCGCCTCTACGTCGCGGTCCAGGAGAAGAGCATGCGCTTCCACTATCTCCATGGCGCCGACAAGGGACGCATCCGCTACCACCGCGTGTGCTCGGTCTGCGGCGAGGACGTGCCCTTCGACGACATCGTCAAGGGGTACGAGTACGAGAAGGACCGCCACGTGGTCTTCACGGAGGAGGATCTGCAGCGGTCTCCCGTCGAGGCCTTCCGGGCAATCGACATCGTCAACTTCGTCTCCCTGCAGGACATCGATCCGATCTACTTCGACCGCTCCTACTACGCCGTCCCCGAGCCGACCGGATTGAAGGCCTACCGCCTGCTCGAGCAGACCCTGAACCAGTCGGGCCGGATCGCCGTCGCCAAGGTGGTCCTCTTCCGCAAGGAGCGCCTCGCCGTGCTCCGCACCCGGGAGGGGGCATTCCTCCTGGAGACGATGTACTGGCCGGACGAGATCCGCACCCCGGAGTTCGACGTGCTGCAGAGGCCGGTCGAGCTGCGCAAGCAGGAGGTGGCGCTGGCCGGGAACCTGACCGAGCTCCTCACCGACCGCTTCGACCCGACGCAATTCGTCGACGGGACCCGCCAGCGCCTCGAGGAGCTCGCCCAGGCCAAGGTCGAGGGGGAGGAAAGCGTGGTTCCCGCCACCCCGCCCGGCCAGGTCCGGGGCCTGCTGGAGGCGCTGCGCGCCAGCGTGGAGGCCGAGAAGGAGCGGTCCGGCAAGCAGCCGAAGGCGAAGGCGACCCGCCGCCGCTGAGGGCACTGACGCGCCCGGGCACCCACGAAGTGGCGGAAAACTTCTCGCTCAGCGAGAAGAATCCCACCAACCCCCGGGTGCGCTGGCTCAGTTCCTTACGTGGCCATAGGTGCCGATGTAGTCGTAGTGGCCGTTCAGGCTCCCGGGGGCGGGGTCGACCGGGGCCAGCGCGTCGTAGGGCTGCACGGCCTGCTGGAACGTGACCGTCTGGGAGGAGAGGGAAAAGGTGTCGGCCTCGACCTGGCCGGGGGCGACGCCATCCTCGACCCAGGAGATGATCGGCGTCAGGAAGTCGGCAAGGTTCACGCTGGTCCCGTCCGGTGCGAACAGGCAGTGGGAGGCGCCCGGGATCATGTAGAGCCGGGAGAAGGACTGGCTGGCGCCGAAGCCCCCCACGGTGCGCTCGACGGCGGCGTAGTAGTCGAGGGTGGACCACGGTGGGATGGCCGGATCCGCCCACCCGTGGTAGAGGATCAGCTTCCCCCCGTGGGCGGCGAATGCCCGCAGGTCGGGGTTGTTCGCGTTGTAGATGGCGTCGCCCAGCTTGTTCAGCTTCCGGAACTCCCGGTCGGTGAACCGGACGTCGTCGAGGGTGAAGCCCTCGGGTGGGTTGGGCACAAACGCCATGTCCTTGAGAAAGGTCAACGAGACGGTGGCGGCCATCGTGTCGCCGGGCGCCGCGGTGTCGGTCGCCGCTTGCACGAAGGCGCCCGGCCAGCCCAGCTCCGATCCGTAGGCCTGCCCGCCGTTGTAGAGGCTCCTGCCGTCCTCATCGGTCGGGCCCCGGTAGAACCTCCGCACCGCCGCCACCTGGTCGGGCGTGAGGCACGCGTCCGTATCCGTCGCGTGCTGGCACTCGATCGAGGCGGGATCGAAGCCGCACTGCCGTGGGTCGGCGATGATGCCGTCGGCGTTTCCGCACGCCTGCAGCACGGCGGCATGCAGTGCCGGGATCTTCTCCGCAGTCAT
>DASXNO010000332.1:0-19809 GCA_036495025.1 Actinomycetota bacterium
TGCCTGGCCTGCCGCAGGAGGGTCCCCAAGCCGAGGGGGAGGGTATTTCGCTGCTCGTCCTGCGGGTTCAGCGGCCACCGGGATCTCGTCGGGGCCGCCAACATCGCCGCCTCTGGCGGCGGGGTGATCTGTGGGTGCCCACGGATCGAGCACCGCCGGGTGGGGGCTGTCCCCGCACGGCGTGACCGGCGTCGTCATCGCCACGACGAGCGCCGGTCCTGCCTGGCCCATGGCCGCCGGGGGCCGCAGGGCTCCCGGAGTCGCTCGCCGAGGGGTGCGGAGCGGAAGGGTCCTCCTTCCGTGAGCCGGACCCATGCCGGGAGACCGGCGATCGGCGAGGAACCGCTTACCGATTGCCTTCTGCAAAGGGGCAAAGGTTAGTGGTGAGGGCACTAGATGCGGCCCGGCGTCACTCGGAAGGCGTCGTAGACGGATTCGATGCGCCGGACGCCCAACAGGATCGAGCCGAGGGACGAGGGATCCGCGAGCCCCACCGTGAAGCGGAAGTGCGCGATGCCGTTCAGCGTCGACGACGACACCTGCGAGATGTTGACCCCGAACTCGGAGATCGCGGTCGAGATGTCCCGGAGCAGCTTCGGGCGGTCGAGGGCCTCGACGCCGATGGACACCGGGAAGAGCCCGGATACTCGTGGGTCCCACTTCACGTCGACAAAGCGCTCACGCTCGGGCGAATTCTGCAGGTTGACGCAGTCCTCGCGGTGCACCGAGATGCCGCGGCCGCGGGTGATGAAGCCCACGATGGGGTCCCCCGGTACCGCCATGCAGCAGCGAGCCAGCTTGACCAGCACGTCATCGACGCCCCCGACGATGACGCCCGACGTCGTCGGGGGCTTGGCGTGCACCTTCGGAGCGAGGACGGGCTCCTCCGTCAACGGCTCGACCTGGTTGCGCAGCAGCCGGGCGACCACGGTGTTGACCGAGGTCCGGCCCTCGCCGATCGCCGCGTAGAAGCTGTCGAGGTCGCGGAGCCGAAGCTCCGAGGCGATGGCCTCGAGCTGGCTGCCGGAGAGGATCTTCTGCAGTGGCAGGCCCGCCCGGCGCAGCGCCTTGGCCAGGGCGTCCTTCCCCTCCGCGATGGCCTCCTCCCGCCGCTCCTTCGTGAACCACTGGCGGATCTTGGTTCGGGCGCGTGGCGTGACCACGACCCGCAGCCAGTCCCGGCTGGGCCCGCTCGTGGTCTTGGAGGTGACGATCTGCACCGTCTCGCCCGAGGAGAGCTGATGATCGAGGGGAACCAGGCGGCCGTCGACCCGAGCCCCGGCGCACGCATGGCCGACCTCGGTGTGGATGGCGTAGGCGAAGTCGACGGGGGTCGCTCCCTTGGGGAGCTGGATGATGTCGCCCCTCGGCGTGAAGACGAACACCTCGCCGGCGAACAGGTCGAGGCGGAGGGTGTCGAGGAACTCGTTGTCGTCCTCGGTCTGCCCCAGCTCGAGCATCCGCCGCATCCACGCTGCCTGCTCGTCGCTCGCCCCCTTGTCCCCCTTCGGGTCCTCCTTGTACCGCCAGTGCGAGGCGACGCCCCACTCGGCCATCCGGTGCATCTCTCGGGTGCGCATCTGGACCTCGAGCGGCTTGCCCTCGGGGCCGATGACGGTGGTGTGCAACGACTGGTACAGGTTGAACTTGGGCATCGCGATGTAGTCCTTGAAGCGGCCGGGCACGGGTTTCCACAGCGAGTGGATCGCACCGAGCGCGGCGTAGCAGTCCCGCTCGCTCTCGACGATGATGCGGACCCCGACCAGGTCGAAGATCTGGTCGAACTCGCGGCCGCGGCCGACCATCTTTTCGTAGATGGAGTAGAAGTGCTTCGGGCGCCCGGACACCAGCCCGCGCACCCTGACCTCCCGCAGGCGCGCCTGCACCTCGTCGACCACGCGCTGCAGGTAGACCTCGCGCTCGGGCTGGCGCTGCGCCACCATCTGCTGGATCTCTTCGTAGGGCTTGGGATGCAGCGTCCTGAACGCCAGGTCCTCCAGCTCGGAGCGGATCGGCTGCATGCCGAGGCGGTCGGCGAGCGGGGCGTAGATCTCGAGCGTCTCGGTGGCGACGTGCTCCCGCTTGGCCGGCGCAAGCGCGGTGAGCGTCCGCATGTTGTGGAGGCGGTCGGCGAGCTTGATGATGAGGACGCGCAGGTCCTTGGCCATCGCCACGATCATCTTGCGGAGGTTCTCGGCCCGCTCCTGCTCCTTGGTGCGGAACTGGATCTTGTCAAGCTTGGTGAGCCCGTCGATGATGAGGGCGACCTCGGGGCCGAACGAGCCGTCGATGTCCTCCAGCTCGACGTCGGTGTCCTCGACGGCGTCGTGCAGCAGGGCACCGACGATGGTCGTCGAATCCATGCCGAGCCGGGCGAGGATGCGGGCGACGCCGATCGGGTGCTCGATGAACAGCTCCCCCGATTTGCGGAGCTGGCCCTCGTGGGCGACCTGAGCGAGCTCGAAGGCCCGCACCATCTCCCGGACGTCGGCCTTCGGGTGATGGACCTTCACCTCACGAACGACGTCCTCGATCTCCTTGGGGGTCGGGCCGACCCGCAGACGCGAGAGCATGGCCTTGACGCCCTTGCGGCTGCGCGGCGGGTCCCGGAGCTCCCGCAGCTCGCGGCGTCCGAGGGCCGGTGGCTTTGGCAGCGCGGCCGGCTCCGGCGGGGCGGGGAGCAGGATCGCGGGCAGGGGCTCGGTGGCCTGCCCGGGCTCCTCGGCGTCGACCTTGGGGCCCTCGCGCGGCCTGGTCTTGGGGACAGCCCTGGCCCCGGTGTTCGGGCGTGCGGTCGGGTGCCCGTTGAAGACGGCTTCCACCTCGGGCGAGGTGCCCGCGGGCCGGTCCGAGGCCAGATCTTGAGCCATGTTTCATTAAACACCGAACGGCCCCGAGATGAATTCCAAGGATGAAGTCCACGGCTGGCGGAATCCTGCTCGCTGAGCGAGCAAAATCCCTCCACCCCCCGCCAGGGGGCCGGCCAGACGGGGCGAGTCGCCAGGGGTGGCAAGGATCTTGCTCGCCCAGCGAACAATTTTCCGACCACCCCCCGCCAGGGGGCGGAGGAAGCGAATGAGCAGGCCGGGGTCTTGAGCACAGCGGAGGCAAGGGGATGGGGCCTGTGGTTGGGGGCGACTAGTCCGGCCAACGAACCTCCGACGCGCGGCAGGTACGCCGGACTGCCGGAGCCCGCCAGCCACAGGCCCCATCCCCGAGAACCCCACATATACTTTGCACAGCCAATCCTGCTAGGAGCTGGGGCTTGGGGAGATCGTTGGTCCTGAATGCCACCGACGAGCCTCTGTGCGTCGTACCCTCCCGGCGCGCGGTCGTGCTCGTCCTCAAGGCCAAGGCTGAGATCGTCCAGGCCAACGGCGAGGCCTACCACTCCGAGAAGCTCCGCCTGCCGGTTCCCTCGGTCGTCCGGCTCACCTACTTCGTGAAGGTCCCCTACCGGGCACGCGCGACCCTGTCGCGGCGTGCGGTGTTCATCCGCGATGCCTACGAGTGCCAGTACTGCGGGGCGGCCGCCGAGAACGTCGACCACGTGATCCCCCGCTCCCGCGGCGGCCAGCACGTGTGGGAGAACGTCGTCGCCTCGTGCCGGCGCTGCAACTCGAACAAGGAGAACCGCAGTCCCGCCGAGGTCGGCCTGAAGCTGCGCCGCATCCCCAGGGCGCCCAGGGGCAGCCACTTCCTCGTCGTCTCGGCCGGCAAGCCGGACCCTACCTGGGAGCCGTACCTCGAAGTCCTGAGCTGAGACGGGAGCCGCAACGGCGCCTACACCCAGCGCAGGACGTCCTCGGCGTCGCGGATCTCGCCTCCGGGCGGGATCACGGCGCTTGCCGGGATCTTGAGGCGGGGGTGGATGCTGATCCGGTCCCGCAGGTGGGCGCCCGGCAGCACGGTCGCCTCGTCGCCGATCGCCACGTACTCCTCGAGCACGGTGGGCTGCTGTTGGGTCGAGCCGATCTCGGTCATCGAGCCGACGTAGCTGCTGGACAACCTGGCCCCCGGGCCGATGATGGCGCCGTCGCGGATGGCGCACCGGTCGATCGTGACGCCCGGCCCGACGTCGACGCCGTCGTCGATGTTCGAGTCCTTGATGCACACCTCGGGACCGATCTCCACGTAGCGTCCGAGGCGGACGTTGCCGCCCAGGGTCACCAGGCCCTGCTCGAGCTTCTCTTCGAGGGACTTGCCCGACACCTCGTCGCGGAACCGCAGCGTTTCCGGGGGGATCCAGACCCGGCGCTCCCGGTCGTACGGAGCGTCCATCAGCTCGCTGAACGTCGTGAAGCCCCCGGCGAGGAGGTCGACCATCGTCTCGATGTAATCGACGACGGTCCCGAGGTCGCCCGTGCGGTCCACAGGGTCTGCGTAGACGGGAAGGCCTCGATCGACCGCCCAGGGCAGCAGGTCCATCCCGAAGTCGAGCCGCCGTTCACGAAGCCGGCGCAGCTCCGGCTCGTGTGCGTACTTCCGCATGGCGCCCGAGTCCATCAGGTACATGCCGGCATTCGTCATGAGCGGCTCCGCACCATCGCCCGCAAGGCCGGGGAATTGGTGGCGCAGCTCGTTGACGCTGGGCTTCTCCAGGAAGCTCGTCACACGACCGTCGCGGCCGGCGACCATGACCCCGTACTTGCCGGCGACCTCCGACGGTGACCTGGCCATGCCGGCAACGGTCAGCAGCGCCCCCCGCCGGTGGTGGCTGGCGAGCAGCCGCCGGAGCGAGAAGTCGTAGAGGGAGTCGGCCGGGCAGATCAGCGCCGGGGACTCGATGTCCCAGTACTCCAGGCTTCGCAGCATGGCGTCGCCGCTGCCGGTGTTGAGCCGGTCGTGGCGCACCCGGGAGTACCGGATGTTGACCTCGAAGTCGTCGCCGTGGCCGACCAGGGTCTTGGTCTGGTAGCGGTTCTCCTTGCCCTGGGCGATGACGAAGAACTCCCGCACGCCCTGCCGGCGCATCCCCTTCAGCAGCCAGACGATCAGCCGCTTGCCGCAGAAGCTCACCGCCGCCTTGCTGCGGAGGTACCCCCGGGCCTTCACCGTGATCGGACGGGCACGCTCACCCCTGCCGCCGACCAGAATGACCCCGACAACGTCCATATGCCTTCATACCATCTTCGAGCGATGATTCCATCCAGAATGAACAAAACGTCGGGGATGGGAACCTATGATGGACCGCGGTGAAGGGCCCGACGTAGTTACATAGAGTCGCGGTGAACGATCGAGCGGCCAGAGGAGAGCCGTCCAGCATTGACCCGGTGCCCTGCGGGGCGCCCCCCGGAACCGTCCGGCACAACCGACAGGAGCTGCAGCGTGGCGATCGCGGAGCCTGACTACCGCGGATTTGCGGAGACCTTCGAGGCGATCGCCACGAATGTCGAAAGAATCATCGAAGGCAAGGCGGAGGTCATTCGCCTCGCCCTCATCGGGCTGGCGGCCGAGGGCCACCTGCTGATCGAGGACGTGCCGGGCGTCGGCAAGACGATGCTGGCCAAGGCGATCGCCCGGAGCATCGACTGCGAGTGGCGCCGCCTCCAGTTCACCCCGGACCTGCTGCCCTCCGACGTGACCGGGGTCGGCGTCTACGACAGCGAGCTGAAGCACTTCGTCTTCAAGCCCGGCCCGATCTTCGCCAACATCGTGCTCGGCGACGAGATCAACCGGGCCTCCCCCAAGACCCAGTCCGCCCTCCTGGAGTCGATGGAGGAGCACCAGGTCTCGGTCGACGGGGTCACCTACGCGCTGCCCCGGCCCTTCATGGTCATGGCGACGCAGAACCCCATCGAGCACGTCGGGACCTACCCCCTGCCGGAGTCCCAGCTCGACCGGTTCATCATGCGCCTGTCGATGGGCTACCCCGACGCCGTCAGCTCGCTTCGCATCCTCGATCGCCACGGTGCCACCGAGCCCGTCTACTCCCTCGAGGCCGTGGTCAACGAGGAGGGCGTCGTCGCGCTGATCGAGGGCGCCCGCCTGGTGCACGCCGCCGAGGCCCTGAAGCGCTACATCGTCGATCTGGCCGAGGCAACCCGGACCCACCCGGGCGTCAGCCTGGGCGCCAGCCCGCGGGCCTGCCTGTACCTCCTGCGGGCCGCTCGGGCGAAGGCCGCCTCCGAGGGGCGGGACTACGTGCTCCCCGACGACGTGAAGTCCCTCGCCAAGCCGGTCCTCGCCCACCGGCTGCTCCTTTCGCCCCAGGCCCAGTCCCGGGGCAGGACGCAGGACGACCTCATCACCGAGCTGATCTCGACGGTCCCCGTCCCCCACCCCAGCAGGAAGTAGCCCCGGGTTGCTGACCACCCGGGGTTGGGCGCTGGCAGCCGGGAATCTCGCCCTGCTGATCGCCGGCAGGCTCCTGGGTGTGAGGGAGTTGTTCGAGTTGGGCCTCGGTCTGTCGACCCTGGTCATCGCCGCCTGCATCGTCGTGCGCCGCGGCGGGCACGACACCCGCCTTGCCCGTGCGGTCGACCCCCTCGAGGTCTACCCGGGATCGCTCGTGCGCGTGGAGGTGAGCATCCGGGCCGGGGCCCGGCGGTCGCCCCCGCTGCTGTTCGTCGAGGAGCTGCCCGCCGACCTGGCGGACGACGCTCCCGGCCTGACGTCCCGGCTGACGCCGAGGCTGGGCCCCCGGGCCCCGAAGGCGCCGGCCAGGACGCTGGCGAGCAGCGACAACGCCGACCAGGCCCGCAAGCCGGGCCGGCGCGCGATCGCCTTCCCCGTCGGCGCCATCGAGGCCCGGGGGGTCCATCACATCGCCTACCAGGTGACCCCGCCCAAGCGCGGTCGCTACGAGATCGGCCCCGGCTCGACGGTGGTCACCGACCCGTTCGGCCTCGCCCGTGCGCCCGACCGCCCGCTCGCCAAGAGCTTCATCCTCGTGTTCCCCGCAATCGAGGTGCTACCCCCGCTGGCCGCCGCCAGCCCCCACTCGGTCGAGGGGACGCCCCGGCCCCTGGCGCCGACGCCGGTCGGCGACGAGTTCTTCACCATGCGGGAGTACCAGCCCGGCGACGACGTGAAGAAGATCCACTGGCGCACGACCGCCCGGCAGGGCCGGCTGATGGTCCGCCAGGAGGACCGGCCCTCGGAGCCCCGCGCGATGGTCCTGCTCGACGACCGCCGCCGCTCGCACGCCCGGCGCGCCGACGGTGCCGACTCCTTCGAGGCCTGCGTCTCTTCGGCCGCCTCGCTCGTCCACCTCTTCACCTCGCAGGGCCTCGGCGTCGGCGTCGCCCTGGCCTCCCGGATGGGCATGCGCCCGGTGGACGCCGGCCAGCACGCCGGGAGGGCCGATCCGCTGCGCCACCCGGGTGGGTCCTCCGATGCGCGGGCCGGCTGGGGGTTCGGCAAGGGGACCGACCACCAGCGCGAGCTGATGCAGCGCCTGGCCCTCCTCGGCATGTCGGGGTCCGGCGACCTGGCGGCGGGGATCGGGGAGCTGCTTGGTCCCCGCACCGGCGCCACCTATCTCGCGGTGGTGACAACCGAGATCGACCCAGGATGGGAGCTGCATGCCGCGGCAGGTGCCCGCCTGGAGCACGGCCTGCCGATCGTGGTCGTCCGCCACCTCCGCTTTACCTACCTCGGGCTCAAGGGCGAGCGGCTCCAGGAAGAAGAGGAGCGGGCTCGCGGGGCCGCCCTCATGCTCGAGCGCTACGGCGGGACGATCATCGACGTTCGGGCAGGCGAGCACCTCAGGCCGGCGTGGGAGCAGCGGGTGGGATCCCGGGTCCACTCCGAGGCCGCCGCCGCCCGGTGAGGAGCCTTCGGTGACGAAGGAGGGCGAAGGCAGGCTCGCGCTCGCGCTCGGCCTGGTGGCCGGCAGCTGCGTCTACGCCTTCTCCCGCGTCTTCTCCGGACGGGCCTGGCTGATCCCCGCCCTCGCCGCCGCCTGGGGAGGCATCGCCCTCGCCCGCTGGCTCGCCCATCTGCGGATCTCCAGGGTGGTGGCGACGTTCGTCGTCGCCGTCGTCGGCGTCTTTGCCGTGCTCCTGGTGGTGTTCCCGCAGACAACCTTCTACGGCCTGCCCGGCCCCGGGAGCATCCAGCATGCCCTGAGCACGCTGGGCGCCGCCAACACCGGCATCGCCGACGTCACGGCCCCCGTCCCGGCCGACCCCGGCTACCTCGCCCTGGCGATGGCCGCGGCCTGGATCGCCGGCGCCCTGTCGGGCGCCCTGATCGGTTCGCCGCACCGCGCCCGCCGGGCCGGGACGCAGGAGCGGGGTGGGCTGCGCTCCCTGTCTCCCTCGCTCGCGGCGCCGCTGCCCTGGATCGTCCTCTTCACGGTCGCGGCGGGCGTGGGGCAGGGCCCGGGACGGCTGTTCGTCGCCGTCCTGTTCTTCACCGCCGCCCTCGCCTTCCTGCTCGCCGAGAGCTGGAGCGGCCTCGGGCGCCTGCCGAAACTCGATGGTGCGATCCGCCTGGGGGCGCTGTCGCTGGCGGGGGCGGTCCTGCTGCCCAACCTCGTCCCCGGGTACCGCGCCGGGCCGGTGTTCCCGTGGGCACGGATCGGGCCGCTCACCGAGACGACAATCAGCCCGCTCGTCCAGATCAAGCCCTTCCTGCTGAACCAACCCAACGTCGCGCTGTTCAACGTGGCCGCCGACCAGCCCGCCTACTGGCGGCTCACCTCCCTCGACCACTTCGACGGCAACACCTGGTCGTCGCAGGGGACCTACAACCCCGCGGCCGGGCCGCTCGCCACACCGTCGGCCGCCATCGCCAGCCAGGTGGTCCGCCAGCACTACACGATCTCGGGTCTCGGCGGCATCTGGGTGCCCGCCGCCTACGAGGTGACACGGGTCAGCGGGCTCAAGAGCTCCATCGACCCCACCACGCAGACCCTGATCGTGGCTGGTCTGCACGCGGGGACCAACTACGACCTGGTCTCGGCAGCGCCGGAGCCCACCGGGGCCCAGCTATCGGCGGCGGGGACCGGACCGGCACCACGGCCGGAGGACCTTGCCCTCCCCGCGACCACCGTCTCCCTCATCCGCCCGCTCACCCTGCAGATCGTTGGGTCCACCACGAACGCATACGACGCGGCAGTGGCCATCCAGCGGTACCTGCGGTCCTTCACCTACGATGAGCACGTCCAGGCGGACTCCAGCACCAACTACCTCTACGACTTCCTCACGAGGACCAAGGCCGGGTTCTGCCAGCAGTTCGCCGGGGCCATGGCGGTCATGCTCAGGACCCTGGACATCCCGGCCAGGGTGGCCGTCGGGTTCCTGCCCGGCACGCCGACGATCGGCACCTCGGGCACGACCACCTTCCTGGTCAGCGGGCGGCACGCCCACGCCTGGCCGGAGGCCTTCTTCCAGGGGATCGGCTGGGTCGCCTTCGAGCCCACACCCCGGGCGGACGCCCCGCCGCCGAGCTACACGGTGGCCCCGGCTCCCGTCGCCGCACCGACCGCCGCGGCATCGTCGAGCCCCGAGGCATCGCAGGCCCCCTCCGCCGCCCCGAGCGCACCCCAGCCGACGCCCACTCGAGCCGAGGCACCCCCGAAGGTGTCGCACCCGGCGCTCACGGCAGCCCGGCGGGCCTCCTACATCCTGCTGGTCGCCCTCCTGGCAGTCCTGGCCGCGCTGTTCGGCGCCCGGGAGGTGCGCCTGCGCCTGGCGGGCTGGACGGCGCACTCCGCCTCCGAGAAGGCACTCGCGGCCTACCAGGAGTTCGCCCTGCGCGCCAGCGACGCCATCGGCGAGCGACGGCGCTCCGGCGAGACCGAGGCGGAGTACGCACGGTCGGTGGTTCAGGCGCTGAGCCTGCCTGCCCGTGCCGCGGCGGAGGTCGCCGCGCTCACGCGTGCCTATCAGCAGGCGACGTACTCGCTCCAGGCGCCCAGCACCGCCGAGTTGGAGGCGGCGCTCGATGCGAACCGTGCCCTGCGCCGCCAGCTCTGGAAGGCGGCGGACCGGCGGGGCAAGATCCGCCTGGCCTTCTCACCGCGCCCCCTCTCCATCCGCTCCGGCGGGGGCACCCGAGCTGGTGCCGGCGGCTACGACCGTCCCCGCTCGAGGAGTGCGCCCTCGGCGGCGCGGAGGGTCTGAACGAACTCCTCGCGGTCTCGAAGGAACTCGGCGACGCCCTGGTCGAGGTTGGCGGTGATCTTGTCGATTGCGAGGAAGAAGGCCATCTGACCCTGGCGCAGGGCGTCCAGGATCTCGCCGTCATCCTTCGCCACACGAAAGATGCTCTGGCCATCGGTGATCAGCTTGATCTCTGCCAGGTGCTCGTCCATACCGGCCTTCTCCCTCAGGTACTTGTACGCTCTCCGGACCCGCTGCAGCGACATGCCGCCATCGAGCAACGACCGGACGACCTTGAGGGCGACGAGGTCGCGGAACGAGTAGAGACGGCGCACGCCTGGGCGCCCTCCCGTGGACTGGATGCTCGGCCTGACCAGACCGATCTGATCCCAATATCGGAGTTGGTGT
This sequence comes from Actinomycetota bacterium, assembly GCA_036495025.1. Lineage (GTDB taxonomy): Bacteria > Actinomycetota > CADDZG01 > JAHWKV01 > JAOPZY01 > JAOPZY01. The sequence goes on from DASXNO010000332.1 coordinate 10,461, forward strand.
GCCGTGCAATTCGTGAATCGACAAGCCTGTAAGACAGTGAATCCCTCCACCTGACCCCTTTCCGCAAGAAACGCACGCGCCCCACCCGGGGAAGATGGATGTGCGAACAGGACGATCTTGCACTTCTAACAAAGCAGCCGCCCCCCGGCAAGTCAGGAACCGGCTTTTCCACCCTAATTCACCGAGGGCGCGAAACAATTCCAGAGGCTAGGGTTTCCGTTGCGTCAACAGCGACAAACCACCGGGTCGGGACCGGTCGCGTCGAGTCCGGACCACGGTCCGGCATGGGGTGGATCGCTCAGTCGGAGTCGCGGCGCCGCAGCTTACGGACCTTACCCAGTTGGTCGCGGAAGCGCTTGCCCAGGGAGTCGCCACCCGGCCCACGGCGAGCCGCGCGCTCTTCCCCGCTGCGCTTGAAGCCGTTGTAGGCAAGGGTGGCACCGGACAGCATGAGCAGGAAGGCTGCCACGCCCACAAGGGTCAGTGGCCGGGCGAAGAAGACGAACAGCGCCACAACCCCGAGGACGAACAGGCCGATGCCGCGGCGAAGGTTCCGTGCGGAGTGACCCTTGCGGGCCTTGCTTGCCACGTTGCGGGCGAACTTCGGATCCTGCTCGTAGAGCTGGCGCTCGATCTCCTCGAGGATCTTCTGTTCGTGTTCCGAAAGCGGCATGTGCTCTCGTTCACCCTCCCGGCCAGAGGCGGAGTCAGACTTGCGGTCGGACGCCGGCCCGAGTGTCCTCGAAAGCTAGATTATAAGGCTCCGGGGTCTCAACGGATCACCCGAGGCCCGGTTGCGACGCTTGTTTTCTCAACTCAGCAGCGTACCCAGCGTCACCGCCGTGTCACCGAACTTGGCACGGATCTCGTCCAGAGCACCTTCGGCAGCGGACCATCGAGGCTCGTCCTCCAGGCTGATCTGCTCGGATGCCGGCCACTCCCCGAGCTGTGAGACCGAGACCCCCAGGAGACGGACCCTGGGGCTGGTGCTGCGGCTCTCGATAGCCTTGGTGCACAGTGCCTTGGCGGTGGCGAAGATCGGTGCGGTGGAGTCCACCTCCCGGGGCAGCGTCTTTGCCCTGGTCAGCGTGGCAAAGTTGGCAAATCGCACCTTGACGTTGACGGTCTGCCCGCTGATGCCCTGAGCCCGCAGGCGCGAGGACACCCGGTCCGACAGCCGGAGGAGACCCCGGGCGATCTCGTCAACGGTGACGAGATCCCGCTCGAAGGTCTCCTCCGCCCCCACCGATTTGCGGGGCGGGTCGGCGACCACGGGGCGGCGGTCGTCGCCGGCGGCGAGCTTGGCGAGCTGGCTCCCCATGGTGCCGAGCGCACGCTGCAGCGTGGCGGGCGGGACCATTGCGACATCGCCGATCGTACGCAGACCGAGGCGCTCCAGCAACTCGGCAGTGCGCTCCCCCACGCCCCAGAGGTCCCCCACAGGGAGCGGATGGAGGAACCCCAGGACGGCATCGGGAGCGATCATCAGGAGGCCGTCCGGCTTGGCGTGGCGGGAGGCGAGCTTGGCGAGGAACTTGTTCGGTGCCAGCCCGACCGACACCACGAGGCCGGTCGCCCGCCTCACCTCGCGGCGGAGGGCCTCGCCGAGCGCCTCGGGGCCGGGCCACATGCGGGTGGCGCCCCGCAGGTCAAGGAAGGCCTCGTCGAGGGCGAGGGGCTCCACCACCGGGGAGAACGAGTCGAACACCTCCCGGACCTGCTTCGAGTAGCGCCCGTAGGCGTCGAAGTCGGGCGGCAGGTAGATGCCGTGGGGGCACAGCCGCCGGGCGCGCGAGGTGGGCATGGCCGAGGTGACGCCCAGGCGCCGGGCCTCGTAGGAGGCCGACGTGACGACGCCCCGGGACGACGTCCCCCCCACGATGACCGGCTTGCCGGCAAGGGCCGGATCCTTGAGCACCTCGACCGACGCGTAGAAAGCGTCAAGGTCAGCGTGGAGAACTGGCGTAGGCCACATGCCCTCGGTATCGGTCATCGAATGCAGCCTCGGGGGCTCCGGGAACTGCACGCGCTGCCCTTCGGTTGAGCGTGTGCCTTCATCGGCCCGGTTTGGGCGTACAAAACCGGCGGGAAAGGATCGGGCTCATCGGCCCGCGGAGCCTGGACTTGCATGCCAGATTTTCAGACCTGGCGGGGTCGCCCCCTTGAGCTTCGCCAGGTCGATCACCTCCTCGCCGACCACCGACACCCCCTTCACCCCCGTCCGGCGCAGCGTCCCTCGTACGGCGAGTATCCACCCGTCGAAGACGCAGCGGGCGTAGCGGGACTGGGCCTCCTCGAAGAGCGCGATGTCGGCATGGCCGGTCCCGTCGTCGAGGGTGAGGAAGATCACCCGCTTGCCGGAGCGGATCGGCGGCGTCTGGGTGGCGACCTTCACCCCGGCCACCACCACCTTGGTGTTGCCCCGGCAGGTCCGCAGCTCGGAGGCCGGGGTCCACCCGAGGGAGGCCAGCTCCTCGGCGTAGAACTCGATCAGGTGGCTGGAGACGTCGAGGCCCAGGACCTCCAGCTCCGCCTCGACCCGTTCCCGCGGGCTGTAGTCCTCCAGACCGGGCAGCCGGATCTGCTCGGTCTCGGCGAGCGGGAACGACAGCTGGTCCGCCTGTTCCCGCACCCGGGCAGACCAGCTCTCCTCGACCTCCCACCACAGCTCCCGGCGGCTCCGCCTCCCCTTGATCGAGTCGAAGGCGCCGCAGTGCACCAGCGCCTCGGTGACGGGCCGGGAGACCTCCGCCCGGCGGCAGAACCCGCCGAAGTCCCGCCAGGGCCGGCCGGCGATGATCGAGGCGATCTCGGCGTCGGAGATCCCCTTCACGTCCTGGAGCCCGAGCCGGAGCGCCAGGGGCTCGGGTTCTCCCCCGGCCCCCCCGCCCGGCGCCCGGCCGTCGGGGACCTCGACGCGGTAGTCGGCGGCCGAGGCGTTCACATCGACCGGCAGGATCGGCACCCCCCTGGCCCGGGCATCGGCAAGGATCGCCCGGCGGGGGTACATGCCCGGGTCGTGGGTGAGCACCCCCGAGTAGAACGCTGCGGGGAAGTGCGCCTTCAGCCAGGCGGACTGGTAGGTGGGCACGGCGAAGGCCGCGGCGTGGGCCTTGCAGAACCCGAACGAGGCGAACTGCAACAACTCGCGCCAGACCTTCGCCGCGGCGGAACGGTCCCACCCCCGCTCGAGGGCCTGCGCGATCAGCCAGGCGCCGATCTCCTCGGTGGCAACCGCGTCGTCGAGAAGGCGGCGGATGCGGTCCGCCTCGGCGAGGTCACAGCCGGTCAGCGTCGAGATCACCCGCATGACCTGCTCGTGGTAGACGACGACGCCGTTGGTCTCGGCGAGGATCGGCCGCATGGAGGGATGCGGGTAGGTGGTGGGCTCCAGCCCCATCCGGCGCTCCAGGAACGGGCGCACCATGTCGGACTTCACGGGACCGGGCCGGAACAACGAGATGTCGATGATCAGGTCCTCGAAGCGGTCCGGCTGGAATTTGCCGAGCAGCTCGCGCTGGCCGGGCGACTCGATCTGGAAGCACCCCAGCGTCGCGGAGTCGGCGATGAGCTCGAAGGTGGCGGGGTCGTCCCGGGCGGCCTGGTCGATGTCGGGGCGGATGCCGTCGATGCGCTCGACCTCGTCCAGGGTGTGGGCGATCGTCGAGAGCATCCGGACGCCCAGCACGTCGAGCTTGGCGAGCCCCAGGGCTTCCACGTCGTCCTTGTCGAACTGGGAGACGAGGAAGCCCTCAAAGGAGCGCTGCATCGGCATGAGCTCGGGCAGGGCGTCGTCGGAGAGGATCACCCCGGAGGGGTGCAGGGCCAGGTGGCGGGGATAGCCGTCGAGGCGGCTGGCGAGGCTGAAAAGGTTCTCGAGCTTCGCGGCGGGCAGGGACAGCTCCGCCACCTCCGGCAGCGTTTCCAGCGCCTGGGGGATCGCCCCCGCCGGGATGTGGGGGAAGGCCTTGGCTACGGTGTCCACTTCGCTGGGTGGCAGCCCGAGGGCCTTGCCGACCTCCCGCAGCGACGCCCGGGCACGGAAGGTCTCCATCATCGCCACCATGGCGCAGCGCTGGCCGTAGGTCTCGAGGATGTAGGCGTTGACCTCCTCCCGGCGGGCGGACTCGAAGTCGACGTCGATGTCGGGGATCTCACGGCGGTGCTCGTTCATGAACCGCTCGAAGACCAGGCCGTAGCGGATGGGGTCGACATCGGAGATGCCGAGGACATAGGCCACGAGGGAGCCCGCCGCCGAGCCCCGGCAGGCGCAACGGATGCCGAGGCCCCGCTTGGCGTGGTCCACGATGTCGGCGACGAGCAGGAAGTAGCCGCAGAAGCCGCCCCGGCGGATCGCCCGGAGCTCCATCTGCAGCCGCTCCTCGATCTCCCGTCCCACCTCCGGGTAGCGCCGGCGGACCCCCTCCCAGCAGCGCTTCGCCAGGACCTCGGTCGACGACTCCCCCCGGCGAGGGTCGGCCCCGCCACGCTCCGGGGGGAGGCCCGGGAAGTGGAACTCGCCGAAGGGCAGCTCGTAGGTGCAGGCCTCCGCGATGGCCCCGGCGCCGGCGATCGCCTCCTCGGGGTGCAGGCGGGCCATCTCGTCGCCGGGCTTCAGCCAGTACTCGTGGTTGGTCCGGGGGGCGTTCGCCGGCGAGAGGGCGACGATACGCCGGATGCAGTCGAGCACGTCGTGCATGACCGCGTCGGAGCGATCGACGTAGTGGACGTTGTTGGTGGCCACCACCGGAGCGCCGAGGCGGGCCGCGACCTCGAGGAGGATCCGGTTGCGGTCGCTGTCGCCCGGCTCGAGGTGGTTGGAGACCTCGACGGCGAAACCGGCGCCGAAGACCTCCCGCCATCGCCGGGCGGCGTCGAACGCCTCCTCGCTGCGCCCGAGAGCGGCGAGCCAGGGCACCTCTCCCCTCAGGCAGCCAGACAGGGCGACCAGGCCCTCGGCGTGGCGGGCGATCGCCTCGAAGCTGGTGCGGGGACGCCGCCCTGGTGGCAGGGACTGCGCCCGTTCGTCGAGGTGCATCTCGGTGACGAGGTGACAGAGGTTGGACCAGCCTCGGGCGTCCCTGGCGAGCAGGACCGCGTGGTAGCCCTCACCCCACTCCAGTTCCGCGCCGAGGATCGGCCGGACCCCGACCTGCCGGCAGGCCTGACTGAAACGGACTGCCCCGTACATGCCGTCGTGGTCGGTGAGGGCGAGCGCCCCCATTCCCATCTCGGCGGCCCGGACGGCGAGGTCCTCCACCCGGGCGGCTCCCTCCCGGAGCGAGTAGTTGGAGTGGACGTGGAGGTGGACGAAGCGATCCACGGGCGCCCGTTCGGTCGAGGGTCGAGGGGTCGAGGGTGAGCCGGGCGCCCGGAGAGGGAGCGCACACAACCTCTCCTGGGCGCCCGGCCCCAGAACCCCTGTTAGGGGGCCCCGGTCAGATCGTCAGTCCCACACCCTCGCAAGTCGCCATTGCTGCGCCTCCGGCCCAGCCGTACGGTCGAACCGGAGATCGTAGACCCCGCCTTCTGCCTCGACCCTGAAACACTCATGGTCCCTCGCCCGCTGCGGATCCCAGCCTTCCCCCGCCTCCCGCCAGTACTTGAGCACCACCGCCACGGTGTAGCGGCGACCCCGCCAGGAGAATGCGGATGGCGTGAACTGAGGCTCGCAGTCCTCAACTTCTTCCACCTGGGTGTTCTCAACTTCCACCTCGATCGGATCGTTGTAGCGCTTGGTCATGGCTCCACGCTACTCGAACATATGTTCGCTCTGGGAGGCAGACCGTACCCTAGTTCCGCGGGAGGTGTCAAGCCCTAGAAAGGACCTCGAATCGAGTTTTGACCCGGCGCCTTGAGGGGCGCCTCGGAGGGAGCGGAGGTGCGGCGGGAGGCCGGGAAGAAGCCCAGCGGAGGCTTGATCGGAGGCTTAGAAGAAGCCCAGCGCGCTCTTGGCGAACTCGGACATCTTGTCCGGCCCCCAGGGCGGCTGCATGACCATCCTGGTATCGACGGCGGTGATGCCCTCCATCGACTCGACGGCCTCCCGGATCTCTTTCTCGAAGAGGGGACCGACCGGGCAGCCCATCGAGGTGAGGGTGTAGGTGACCGAGGCGGCCCCCTCCTCGTCCACGGCGACGTCGTAGACGAGGCCGAGGTCGACGATGTTGATCCCGATCTCGGGATCGGTCACGACCTTCAGCGCTTCCCGGACCTGCTCGACGGTTGGCATTGACCCATCTTAGCTCTGGTCACCCCTCCTTCAACCAGGATTCACCCGGATTCAACCCGGAACGAAGAAGAAGGAGAGGGCGATGATGGCGTAGGCAGCCAGGAGCTGCGCCCCTTCCAGCCAGTCGGAGCGGCCGTCCCGGGAGATCAGCGCCACGATGGCGGTGGAGAAGCCGACCGCCGCGATCTCGAAGCCCGAGAAGAAGAAGTTGAGGGGCTTGCCGACCGCCAGGGAGAAGAAGACCAGGAACGGCGCCACGAACAGGGCGATCTGGGTGCTGGAGCCGACGGCGATCTCGATGGCGACATCCATCTGGTCGCGCATGGCGAGCCGGATGGCGCCGGCGTGCTCGGCGGCGTTGCCGACCACCGGCACCACGATGAGGCCGACGAACGGCTTCGACAGGCCGAGGGCGTTGACGGCCGGCTGGAGCGAGCTCACCAGGAAGTCGCTCAGCAGCGCCGTCGCCCCGGCTGCCGCCGCCAGGAGGACGGTGGCGAACGCCGGCGACCACCGTGGCTGCGTTTCGGTGACGGGAATGCCGAGGATGTCGCGGTGGGTCCTGAAGGAGAACAGCAGCGAGCAGAGGTAGATGAGCATCAGGATCGAGGCCACCCCCACGAAGACCGTCTCCCCGGCGTGGAACGGGGCATGGGGAGCGGCGCTGTGGAAGAGGGCGGGCATGATCAGCCCCACGACCGCCAGCACCAGGGACACCGTGTGCATGCCGGCGACCTTGGCGTTGAAGGTCTGCTCGGAGTACTTCAGGCCACCGAGCAGCTGGGAGGCGCCCAGCACGAGCAGGAGGTTGCCGACGATGGCGCCGGTGATCGCCAGCTTCACCACCTCGATCTCGCCGCCGAGGATCAGGAAGGCCGAGATGATGACTTCGGGGAGGTTGGCGAACGTGGCATTGAGGAAGCCACCCACGCGGGGGCCCAGCTTCACCGCCAGGTCCTCGGTCGCCTCGCCGATGAGCGCCGCCAGCGGCACGATGCCCACGACGGAGGCGACGAAGACGAGCCACTCGATACCGGCGGCCCTGGCAATGAGCGAGGCAGCGACGGCGGTGAGCGCCCACCCGCCCATGAGTGCCAGATTGTCCACTGGCCCCGAACCTTACCCGGATGCAAGGATGGGCAGCGTGACGGACACGCTGCTCACCTTTTCCGATCCGAATCTGGTCCCCTCCCGTCTGGCAGAGGTTCCTGTCTGCGACTTCAGCATCCTCACGCTCAACGGGGGTTGGCCTGAGGACCTCGAGCGGTTCGCGGCGGCGCTGGCCCGCAGTGGGTCCGGGCAGGACTACGAGCTCATCGCCGCCTCGAACGCGTCGGCGGAGGTGGAGGAGACGATCCAGAGGCTGGCCCGGGAGGATGCCAGGGTCCGGGGGCTCACGTTCTCGCAGCGAGTCGGGTTCGGCGGGGCCCGCAACGCCGGCATCGTGCAGGCCCGCGGCCGCATCGTCGTGGTGGCGGACACCTCCGTCGAACCGCTCGGCGACGTGCTCGGTCCGACGGCTGAGATCCTTGCCGATCCGTCGGTCGGGATGACGGGCCCCTGGGGGCTGCTCTCGGCGGACCTCCGGTCGTTCGAGGAGGCGACCGAGGGCGAGGTCGACGCACTCCAGGCCTACTGGCTCGCCTTCCGCCGGTCCGATATCGGCCCGGAGCTCCTCTTCGACCCCAAGTTCACCTTCTACCGGAACGCGGACATCGACTTCTCGCTGCGGTGGAGGGCGGCGGGCCACCGCCTGGTCGCGGTGCCCCTCCGTCTCCAGCGGCATGCCCACCGGGAATGGGAGGCGCTCGGCGACCACGAGCGGGAGCGCAAGAGCCGGGACAACTTCGCCAGGGTGCTCCGGAGCTGGCGGGACCGGACCGACCTGCTGACGGGGCGGCCAGGCGCGTGACGAGCGGCTACGAGGAGATCGGTCCCCTCGGGCCCGCTGCCGACGGGGGTGGGGCCGTCCGGGCGAGGCGGGCCACCGACGGGGCGGAGGTCGTCGTGAAGCGCCTGTCCGGGGCCGGAAGCGAGGCCTGGCTGCGGCAGGCGGCACACCGGGCGCAGGCGCTGTCCGGGATCGGTCACCCTGCCCTCCCCCGTATCTTCGAGGTGATCCAGGACGCGTCCGGGCTGGTGATCGTCATGGAGTACGCCGCAGGCGGCTCGCTCGCCGAGCGCCTGGCCGGTGGCATGACGCTGCCCCCGGGGGTCGCAGCGGAGCTCTTCTCGACCCTGGGCGAGGGACTGGAGGTCGCCCACCGGGCGGGGATCCTGCACCTCGACCTCAAGCCGTCCAACATCCTGTTCCGGGCCAACGGCGACGCGTTCCTGTCCGACTTCGGCCACGACCGCCTGCTGGAGACCACCGGTCAGCCCACGCCGGGTGCTGCCGAGTACCTGGATCCCACGGTGGGCGATGGCACTCCCCCGGACGCCCTGGCCGATGTCTATGCCCTGGCCGCCCTCTCCTACCAGGCGCTCACGGGGAGGCCCCCGTTCTCCGGCGAGAGCGTGGTGGAGGTGGGGAAGGCCACACGCAGCGTCCCGGTCCGGCCAGTGGCCGAGGTGGTGGCCGGGCTGCCCGGCCCACTTGGGGATGCCGTGGATCGGGCGCTCGAACGCCGTCGCGAACGCCGGTATCCCTCTGCCGGCGCATTCGCCGAGGCGCTGCTGCCGGGCCAGGGCCCGGCGCTGCGGCTGTTCCCGCCGGCCGAGGGGTACCAGCCATTGCCACCGCCCAAGGCGCTCCGGCCCTCGACAGCGCACCGGGGGATACCGCCGTTGCTGCCCGGGGGCTTCCCCCCGTCGCCGCCCAGAGGGGTCCCGCCGAGGCTGGCGGAGGCACTCCGGGCCTCGCCGCCGCCCGGAGGACCCCCGGCCTCGCCCCCTGCGGAGGTCCAGCCGTCGCCACCACCCGGGGACGTCCCGCCGCCTCCGAAGGAACTCCCGCCGATGCCGCCGCCCGAGGCAGTCGCGGTCCCGTGGATGCCGGAACCGAAGGAGCCGGAATCGGGCAGCCGGGCCAGGACGATCGGTTGGCGTCGTGTCGCCACCGGGGGCCTCGCTGCCCTCGTCCTGGTCGCGGTGCTCGTGTCGATCTCCCCGCTCATG
>DASXNO010000333.1:0-2704 GCA_036495025.1 Actinomycetota bacterium
GCGACGTCGAGGACCGACACCAGGCCGGCGATCCTTCCCTCCTCCGTGACGACCGCGGGCTCGTCGCTCGCCTGGATGGCGCCGAGTGCCTGCCGCATGGGCGTGTCCGGCGAGAGGACCGTCACCCGATCGCGCGGCGTCATCGCCTCGGCGACGGTCCTGCCTGCCCGGTCCTCCGGTGGGATCGAGCCGACCCGCCGCAGCGAGATCAGCCCGACGAGCTCGCCCTGGTCGGCGACGGGGTAGGCGGGCAGCGGGCTGGCCAGGGCCGCCGCTCGCACGAGCAGGTCGTCGATGGTCGTGCCCGGCGACACCACCAGGGGGTCCGGGGTCATGACGCTGTCCACCCGCGCGCGGCCCAGGGTCCCGTCGACGACGCCGTACGAGGCCTCCGCCCGGGCGGCGTTGACGATGAAGGCGCCGATGAGGGCCAGCCAGACGCCGGTGGCCAAGTCGCGCTGGGAGATGGCGTAGATGCCGGCGGCCCCGAGGAGCAGGCCGAACCCCTGCCCGATGACGGCGGCGGTCCGCGTGGCCGAGGGGAAGTCCCTGCGCCGGCGCCACAGGAGGGACCGGAGGATCCTCCCGCCGTCGAGCGGCAGGGCCGGCACCAGGTTGAAGACCACGACGAGGACGTTGATCGCCGCCAGGTACTCCAGCACGCCCCGGAGCGCCACCGGCAGCCCGAGCGGGTGTCCCACCGCGGCGAGGAGCCAGAACGCCAGCGCCAGGGCAACGGAGACCAGGGGGCCGGCAACGGCGATCCGCAGCTCCGCCCCTGCGGAGGGGAACATGCCGAGGAACCGGGCGACGCCGCCCAGGAGCCAGAGGGTGATCCCCTCGATCTTCACGCCCTCCCGGAGCGCCCGGAAGGCGTGGCCCAACTCGTGCAGCACGATCGAGACGAAGAACATCAGGGCCGACGCGACGGCCATGCCGAGGTAGGTCGCCGTGGTCAGCCCGACGTACTGCTGCGGGAAGAGCTGGGTGGCGAGCCACCAGGTGAGGAAGCCGGCGACGAGGAGCCACGACCAGCTGACGCCGATGGGGATGCCGCGGACCCGCACCACAACGAAGCGCGACTCGTACACGGGGCCATCCTACGGTCCCGCTCCCGAAACCCCACACGCGGCCGGGCCCCCGACGTGGGGGGCCCGGCGCGGTCTGTGAAAGGAGCGACCTAGCGGTCGGTGATCGCTTCCTTGCCCTTGTTGATCGCGTCCTTCGCCTCGCCGAGGGCCTCTTTCGCCTTCCCCTTGAACTGATCGCCATGGCCCTCGGCCTCGGTCGCGGGGTCGCCCGACCTCTTGCCGACCTCTTCCTTCAGCTTGCCCTTGACCTCGTCCAGCTTGCCCTCGATCTGGTCGTCGATTGCCATCGTGATCTCCTTTCGTCCTCCGAGGGTTCTACCCATCCCCGGGCCTGAGGGGAGAAGTTCCGGAAGTCAGGTACGAAAATCCGTGGCCACCACGGAAATCTGACCGCACTTCTCAGGGCTGAGCGGGCGGGCCGGCCTTGGCCCGCACCCGGGCGGAGGAGGCAGCCAGGCCCCGGATCAGGGCGCCGAGCCGCGCGGGTGTGGACACGAAGTCGACCGGGACTCCCGCTCGCTGCAGGGCCCCCTTCGACACCTCGCCCACCGCGGCCGTGAAGATGCGCTCGGTCAGGGACCGGCGCAGGTCCTCTTCGACTCCCAGGCCCCTGGCCACCGAGAAGAGGTTCGTCGCCTGGACGGCGCTCGTCACAACGATGGCCTGCACCCCGGCGGCGGCGATCGAACGCACCACGCCCTCGGCCGCCTCCCGCCGGGCGGGCTCCGCCGGGAGCGCCCAGCGGTAGGGAGCGACCTCGACCACCCTGGCACCCGTGGCAGCCAGCGCCGCGGTCAGGCCGGGGACCGGCTCCCCGTAGAGCTGGAGGGACACGGTGTCGCTGGGCCCGACCTGCGGGCGCAGCCACGTCGCCATCTCGGCCGAGGTCTCGCCGGGCGGCGTCCATTCGGGGGTCAGGCCGCTCTCGGCGAGCGCCGCCGACGACTTGGGGCCCCTGGCGATGACATGGGCGGCGCGCAGCACGTCGAGCAACTGTTCTCGAAGGCCCCACTCGGCGGCCCTGGCGAACCAGCGGCGGGTTCCGACCCCGGTGAGGTGGACCGACCACGTCGCCGGGGCGCTCAGCACCTCCTTGGTGGCCCACCGAAGGGGCCCCTCGTCCTCCACGGGCACCTCCTCGAGCAGCGGTCCGACGATGCAGGTGCCTCCCCACCGCCGGATGAGGGCCTCGGTCTCGGCGGCACGCCGGGTCGCGGGCACCGCGACCACGATGCCGGTGAGGGCCAGTTCGTCCATCCGTTCAATCTATCCGCGGCGCATTTCCGGGGCTTTACGAGGCGATTGCCCACGGGTCGCCTTCTGCTCGTTGCCAGCCAGGTCCCAGCGGGCCGTCCGATACTCCACCACATGCCTGCCAACCGGCTGGTCCCGGTGGTCATTGCCCTCGCCCTTGGCGCCGCGGCCTGCTCCGGTGGTCCCAAGGTCACGACGTCGACCTCCTCCCCGCCCGCACCACCGGGCGCCGCCGCCAGTCCGGGCGCGGGCTTCCGCCGAGGTGGCCTGGCCGGGACCGTTGCGAGCTTCGACGGAACGACGCTCGTGCTCGCCACCCGGCAGGGCGGCACGGTCCACGTCCAGACCTCCGGGTCGAC
>DASXNO010000334.1:0-3179 GCA_036495025.1 Actinomycetota bacterium
AGCTCCGGCGCCCTCGGTGCCACGCGGCGACGAGATCCGGCATCAGTACCGCGCCTTGGCGCTGGTTGCGGCGGCTTCGATGCTGCCGGCGAGCTTGGCGAGTTGACCGGCGGCCGCAGCGATCTCCTGGGTCGTCGAGGCGACCTGGCGGCTGGCGTCGTTGAGCTGACCCATGGTCTCCACCACCTGCGCAGTGGCGCCCCGCTGCTGCTGGGTGGTGAGGCGCACCTGGCCCGCGGCGTCGGCGACGACTTCCAGCAGGGCGAGACCCTGCTGCATCTGCCGGGCGCCCTTCTCCATGGCCATGACGGTGGCGCTTGTCTCGCCCTGAACGGCGTCCACGATGCCGCCGATCTCCGCGGCGGAGGTCTTGGAGCGCTCGGCCAGCCGGCGGACCTCGTCGGCCACCACGCCGAATCCCCGCCCCCCCTCCCCGGCACGGGCGGCCTCGATGGCCGCGTTGAGGGCCAGGAGGTTGGTCTGGTCCGCGATGTCGTTGATGAGGGAGAGGACGCCGGCGATGTCCTGCACGCGACCGGCCAGGGCGACCGTGCGTGCGCTCGATGCCTGGATGTCGGCCTCCGCCTCCTCGAGGTTGTCCCTCGTTTCGGCGGTCTGGCGAGCAACTTCGTCGACGGTCTCCGCGATGGCAGCCGACGCGCGGGCGAGCTCCTCGGTGGTGGCCGACACCTGCGTGACGGCAGCGTTCTGCTGGACCGTGGTGGCGGCCAGCTCGTCCGAAGACGCCGACAGGACGGCGGCGGCCGAGTTCACCTCCGTGCCCGACCGACGGCTCTCCTCCGCCATTGCCCGCAACCTGCGGGCTTCCCTTGTGCCGAAGGCCAGGGCCGCCACGGCGGCGACGACGGCGCCGAGGGCGACCACCACGAACGCTCGCTTCCACTGGCTGCTCACGGGAGCGAGGACGCTCGCCGCGCTGTCCTCCGCCACGATGCTCCAGTTGAGGCCGTTGACGCTGTCGTAGCCGCCGATGACGCTCTGGCCGTGGAGGTTGGTGAACCGGACGGTGCCGCTGCCCCCGCCGGCCGCACCCCGGGTCGCGGCGTTGTCGATCACCGTGTGGAGGGCGCCGGCCGCGAGCATGGCGACGTCATCGGCGACCTTGCCCATCGCGGTGTCGTACACGAGGACGTGCTGGGCGTCGACGGCCACCACGTCGCTCCCCGGGTCGAGCTCGGGATTGAGCAAGGTGGCCAGGACCCTCGGGTTGAGATCGCCGACGACGACGCCCTGAGGGCGCCCCGTTGCATCCAGGACCGGCTGCTCGAGGTTCCAACGCAGGTGGCCGTCCACGGCGACGACGCTGTCCAGGGCGGGCTGGCCGGAGGCGGCGGTGCGGAAGCTCCCATCTCCCGAGGGGTCAAAGCTCCGCTCGGGGTGGCTGGAGGCCAGAACCCGGCCCGCGAGGTCGGTCACCTCGATGACGGTGAAGTCCCCGGAGTTCTTGTCCACATCGCCGATGAGCGAGGCCGTGTCCGTGTCGGCGAGGCCCCGGGAGGCCTGACTGGCGATGTTCGTCAGATCTGACCGGCGCTCCCCCAGCCAGTCCTCGAGGCGCAGCGTCACCGCCCGCGCGACCTCGATCCCCCTGCGCTCGCTCGAGGCGCTCAGGCTCGATGACGCGCCGGCGGTGAGGATGGCCGCGAACCCCAGCATCAGCGGCAGGATCACGGCGAGCATCCCCGCCACCAGACGGAAGCGGTAGCGGCGGCTGCGCACCCATCCCTGAAGCCCTCCGGGCGACGTCAGCCGCCAGCTTGCAGTGTCGCGGGGGTGGCCCGGGTGGGGAAGGCTCGCTGCCATGACTCCGCTCTCCTGCCTCTCGAAGCACGCATGCCTCGTGGAGCGCGGGGGCAGCGGAATGCGGCCCTGGACCGCTTGCTCAAGTGTCGGCGCTGGAGGAGGCGAACACAATGGTGCAAAAGGATGATTCTCCCAGACCGTGCGACCGGGCACCGGAAGCCCGCCGAGGTTGGGAGCGCATCGCGTGCCGGCGCGCGCTCTGCTCCTTACCTTGCCGGAACCGGCCAGCGGCTCCCGTCGCAGAGCCGGGCGCGGGACAGCCAGAAGTCCTCGATGTGCTGGATGGCGGACAGGAACTGATCGAAGCCCACCGGCTTGGTGACGTACGAGTTCGCATGGAGCTTGTACATGCGCACCACGTCGGACTGGGCGGCGGAGGTCGTGAGCACCACCACGGGGATCACCAGGAGATCGCTGTCCGTCTTCACCTCGGCCAGGACATCACATCCGTCCTTCTTCGGCAGGTTGAGGTCCAGGAGAATGAGGTCGGGTCGCTTCGCGTCGGCGAACTCACCCCGCCGGAAGAGGTACGCCAGGGCCTCCTCCCCGTCGCCGGCCACGTACATGTCGTTGGCGATGTGACCTTCGCGAAGGGCAGCCGTGATCATGGCGACGTCCGACGGGCTGTCCTCGACGAGCAGGATATGCGCCGGCCTGCGGATGGTTCCGTCGAGGATCTGGGTCATGGCACTGTTCATGAGGCCTCCGCTCCGTAGGGTGCTGCCACGGGTGCCGCTGCAATCGGAATGGCGAACCAGAAACAGCTCCCCTGGCCCGAGGCAGCCGCGTCGACGCCGATCCTGCCCCCCTGGCGCTCGACGATCCGCTTGCACAGGGCGAGGCCGATGCCCGACCCCTCGTACTCGCTCCGGCTGTGCAGGCGCTTGAACATCCCGAAGATCCGCTCACGGTGGCGGGGCTCGATGCCGATGCCGTTGTCCGTGACAGAGAAGTCCCACTCGTCGCCGATGCGCTCGGCGGAGACCACGACCTCGGGAACCACACCGGAAGGGATGAACTTCAAGGCGTTGGAGATCAGGTTCTGGAACACCTGCCCCAGCTGGGTCGGCTGGCTGGCGACGGTGGGCAACGGCTCCACCCGCACGACCGCCCCGGTCTCGGCGATCCTGGCCCCGAGCCCGGCGATCACCTTGTCCACGAGGACGTTGCAGTCCACGAACTGGAGCTCCCCGTCGACGCGCCCGGCCCGGGAGAGGGCCAGCAGGTCGTCGATGATCGCCTGCATGCGCCGGCAGCCGTCGACCGCGAACTCGATGAACTGGTCCGCCTCTGCGTCGAGCTGGTCGCGGTAGCGGCGGGCGAGCAGCGAGATCGGCCCCGAGATCGCCCGCAGG
>DASXNO010000335.1:0-10623 GCA_036495025.1 Actinomycetota bacterium
ACCGCGGCCAGCGTCCCGGCGACGAGGTGGAGCCGGCCACCCTCGAGCGAGGGCTGCGAGCTCCGCAACACGCTGCGGACGTAGGTCAGGTGCCGCTCGACCTGGGGGAGGAGATCCCTGGGGGCCTCGGTGTGCATCCGCCTCGCGTAGTCGTCTGCGACCGCGTGGAGGTCATCGAGCAGCCGGCGGTCGACGTGGCCGGAGGCCGCGGCGACCATGCGCTCGGCATCGAGGGCCGACCAGCCTGCCAGGACGGCCCCGCCCCACAGCAGATGCTGGAGGAACTCCCGGCGCCTCACGAAGCCCACCTTGTCCGCGAGGGCCCGCTCCAGCAGGTTGGAGAGCGTGCGGCACTCCGAGGACAGGCGCGGGCCGGGAACGAACCCCAGCCCCTCGGGAGGTAGCTGGAAGAGAAGGCAGAGTCGGGGCGTGTAGTAGGGGCCGGGCGTCCGGGCGCCTCGCTCCCACTTGCTGACCAGGTTGCCATCCACGCCAGGCGCCGCCTCCCCCAGGAGGGCGGCGAGCTCCTGCAAACCGGCAGCGACGTCATCCTGCTCCCAGTGCCGCGCCAGACGTTCCAAACGCAGGCGCAGGTTCCCCGGGGTCGGACCGTCGGGTCCCTGCGTCTGTCCCAGTGAGCGTCCCACGGTTTGTCCCTTCCGGCTTGTCAGCGTCCGGCGTGATGCTACCGACCATGAAGAGCATCCCCGCTGACCCGGCGATTCGCAAGCTTGGGCGTCGTGGCTGACCCGGATTGGCGGCACAGGTTCGGAGGTTTCCGCGCGCAGAGCGGCGCTGTTTTCCGCACCTCCTGGTACGGTTGCCGGCACCGCCTGGCAACCCGATGAGCCGCCGCCCCGGCCCCCGAGGCCGGCTGGCCAGATGGCCCGCCGGGTCCACCTCGATGAAGGTGCAGCCGCACTTCCTCACCATCCGCTGGGACGCAACGGCGGAGGACGGGACGCCGGTCACGTTGCAGGCGACGCTCTGCAAGGCCCACCGCCAGGTGATCGCCCTCCAGTCCGCAAGCGCCCGGGGCGTCCGCCGGCAGTTCGGCGAGTCGTGCGACCTGTGCGATGGCCGCGCACCCACGGTGGTGGGAGAGCCATGAAGGCAGGCCCACTTGCCCGTCGTATTTCGCGCGTCTACGCGCGCTGGGCACCTGACGTCCATCGCGTCGTTACGTCGAGCCAGGATCACCGGGCCGGTTCGGCCATTCGTCGGCGAGGGCCGCCCAGCGTTCGTGGTCCCGCCAGGCCCCCGCGATCTTCAGATACCGCGGAGAGAAACCCTCCCGCTGGAAGCCGACGCGCCCGACGAGGGCAAGGGAGGCGGCATTGGTGGGCTGGACGTTGGCCTCGACCCGATGCAGCGACAGGTCTCCGAAGGCGTACCGCAGGACGAGCATGAGCCCCTCCGTCATGTACCCGAGGCCCGCGTAGGGAACGAAGGCGTAGAAGCCAAGGTAGGCCGATTGCAGGTTGCCCCGTTGGATGGCGCTCAGGTTGGCGAGCCCAACGAGGGCATCGTCGACGTTCCGGCGGATGAGCAGGCTCCGGAAGTCGTCCTCCTCGCAGCGGGCAAGGTGCGCCCGGTAGGCGGCCCTGGTGGCGGGCGGCGACACCCAGTGCCCGTGGAGGGAACGGCTGGCGGCGACGGCGGCGAGGAATTCCCAGCTATGGGCGGGCAACGGCGCCTGGAGGTGGACCCGGACCGGCGCCGGCGGCATGCCCCCGTTCATGCACCGGATGATACCCCCCCACTGATATCGAACCGCGATGTCGGTCTACGATATCGTAAGCCGATATGGACGTCGTCCGGGAGTTCCAGCGGGGCGCGATGCGCCTGCACGTGCTGCATCATGCCGCAGCGGGCGAGGTGCACGGGGCCTGGCTCATCGAAGAGCTCGCCCGGCACGGCTACCGCGTCAGCCCCGGGACGATGTACCCGCTGCTCGCACGGTTGGAGGCCGCCGGCCTCCTCAGGTCGCGCCCCGAGGTCGTCGAGGGGCGGCAACGGCGCCGCTACCGGGCGACCCCTCAGGGCAGGAAGGCGCTCGGCGCCTGCCGGAAGGCGCTGCGGGAGCTCGCCGGAGAGGTCCTGGCCCGCCCGTGAGCCGCGGCGACGCCCGCCGCGTGTCCCTCGCGACCATCGCCATCGAGTGGGGCCGGATCGGGGTCACGGGGTTCGGGGGGCCGCCGGCCCACATCGCGTTGCTGCGCCGGCTCTGCGTGGAGCGCGAGGGGTGGCTGTCGGCGGGGGAGTTCGAGGACGGCATCGCCGCCACCGGCCTCCTTCCCGGACCCGCCTCGACCCAGCTCGCCATCTACTGCGCCTGGAGGCTCAGCGGCCCCGCCGGGGCACTGGTCGGGGCCCTGTGCTTCATCGGGCCGGGCCTGCTGGTGATCCTGGGGCTCTCCGCTCTGTTCCTGGAGGCCCGCCCGCCGCTGCTGGTGACGGGAGCGGCGGCGGGCGCCGGGGCAGCCGTGCCGGCCGTGGCACTCAGCGCCGCGGCAGGTCTCATGCCCGCAAGCCGGCGCCGGGCGGGGGACGCCGGCCGGTGGCGCTGGGGGTGCTACCTGGCCGCCGGCGCGGTGGCGTCGGCCGCAATTGGGCCGTGGCTCGTTGCGGTCATCGGTGCCTGTGGGTTCGCGGAGGTGCTGCGGCGATCCCGGCAGGGGCGACCAAAGCGGCCAAAGCGACGGCCACATTGGAGTGTCCTCGCCCTCCCCTCTGCCGTGGGGACGGCGGGGGGAGGTGGCCTGCTCGCCCTCGCGTGGGTGGCCTTCAAGGTCGGAGCGCTCTCCTACGGCGGCGGCTTCGTCATCATCCCGCTCATGCAGCACGACGCGGTCGTGACCTACCACTGGATGACCGGCACCCAGTTTCTGGGAGCCGTCGCCCTCGGCCAGCTCACCCCCGGGCCCGTGGTCCTGACGGTGGCGGTTGTCGGCTACGCCGCGGCCGGGTTGGTGGGTGGCCTGCTGGCGGCGCTCATAGCCTTTGCTCCCTCCTTTCTGTTCATCCTCTTCGGCGCCCCGCATTTCGGGCGGCTGCGCGCGAGCACCAGGGTCCAGGGGTTCCTCGACGGGGCGGGGCCGGCCGCCATCGGCGGCATTGCCGGAGCGTCCGTTCCCCTGGGGCTGGCCCTCGATCATGCCTGGCAGGTGGTGGTGCTGGCCCTGGCCGGGCTGTGGCTGCTCGTCGCCCGGCGCGGGGTAGTGAGTGCCCTCAGTGGGGCAGCTGGCCTAGGCGTACTGGCGGTGTTGCTGGGATGGCAATGAAGGGCACTGACTCCGTCAAATCACCGCTCAATTCGGCGGCTATTCGCGCCGCAATGTTGCGGTTTGCGCCGCGTTCTACAGCTCGCCATTGGGGGATCGCCAGCCAATGTCAAGGATTGAACTTTCCGGCCATGGGGTATATTCATGGCCCATGTCAGAGCTACGCCTGTGCTGCCTCCTCGCCTTCGTGGTCGCCACCGGAGGCGGCTCGCTGTGGTATCGCATCCTCGCAACCCCCTGGGCCCCCTGGGCCCACATCGCCGGAGGAGACACGCCCGTGGCCGCCACGACGTCCACGGTGGAACGGCTCGGCGAGCGCGGCCCCCGGTGCATCGGGGCCCGGGATACGAGATGCCTTTGGGCGATGCGAACGTTGCCCGCCGCGTAGCTGCGCCAGCAGCGCCGGCACGAGCCACATTCGAGTTGTCACGGCGTCGCTGAACACCAGCTCCGCCGGGACCCATGCTTCCGACGGAGTCTTTCGTGTCCTGGTCTTATCACAAGGGATCCACGTGGCGGCAGGTGCCAGTCCCGGTGCCGGGACTCGGGCCGCTGTCCGGTCTGGCGTCGTTCCTCGCGAATCTGCCGCTGCTCGGAACCATCCTCGCCCTCGTCGTCCTGGTCCTCGTCGGCGGGGTCGTGCTGGCCGCCGTCGTGCTCTTCGTGGTGCTCGGGCCGGTCTCCATTCCGAAGGAATTGGCATCGGCGACCGCACAGACCACGACGGTATTTGCGCCGGATGGCAGCGTGATCGCGAGCTGGCATGGCGCGATCAACCGGCAGGCGGTCCCCCTGGACCGCATCTCCAAGTACCTGCCGCAGGCCGTCGTCGCGGAGGAGGACGCGCGCTACTACTCCGACCCGGGCATCGACGTCCGCTCCGCGATCAGGGCGGCCATCGCCGACCTGCGGGCGGGCAAGGTCGTCGAGGGTGGCTCCACGATCACCCAGCAGTACGTGAAGGTCGCGTACGTCGGCAGCAACCCCTCGTTCAGCCGAAAGATCCTCGAGGCCCGGATCGCCCTCGAGATCTCGCGCCACCTGAGCAAGGACGAGATCATGCACCGCTACCTCAACGCGGTCTACTTCGGCGACGGCGCCTACGGTGCGCAGGCCGCCGCCAAGACCTACTTCGGCAAGGACGCCGCCGACCTGTCGATCTCCCAGGCCGCGATGCTGGCGGGGATCATCCACTCGCCCGACCACGACTCGCCCGTGACGAACCCGGCGGGCGCCGAGGCCGACCGGCTCCGGGTCGTCGGCCGCATGGAGGCCCTCGGCCAGCTCTCCCACGCCGAGGCCGACCAGGTCCGGGCCGACAAGCCGACGCTGGTGACACCGGTGGCCCCCGACGACACCCACTTGGCGTGGTTCCTGGACGCTCTGCGCGCGCAGATGCTGCAGCAGTACGGAGCCAACGCCGTCTATCAGGGGGGCCTGCAGATCCACACGACGGTCGATCCCGGGATGCAGAAGGGAGCCGAGGCCGCCCTGGCCTCGGCGCTCCCCAACCCCGCCGACCCCTACGGGGCGCTCGTGACGATCGATCCGGCAACGGGGTACGTGAAGGCGGTCGTAGGGGGGCGGGACTACGGCAACGAGAAGTTCAACATCGCGACGATGGGCCGCCGCCAGCCCGGCTCCGCCTTCAAACCGTTCGTGCTGGCGGCTGCCCTCGAGCACGGGATCTCGCCGAACTCCACCTACGCCGGGCCGGCACACCTCTGCCCCAGGGGATGGAACCCCGGGTGCGTCAGCAACTTCGGCGGCGAGTCCTTCGGCTACATCAGCGTCACCGACGCCACCGTGAACTCCGTCAACACGGTGTATGCCCAGCTCATCCTGCAAGTCGGACCCAAGGCAGTTGTCGATATAGCGAAGAAGATGGGAATCCCCGCCCCCGGCGGCATCGTGCCCTCCCAGGTCAACTGCCGGCCGCTCGGGAGCGACATCTGCGGGACCTACCTGCCGGCCGTGCCGTCCCTGGCCCTCGGCAGCGCCGGCGTGACGCCGCTGGAGATGGCCTCGGCGTATGCGACCTTCGCCGCCGGGGGAGTCTACCGGGCACCGAAGCTGGCCTCCCAGGTCACCGACGCGTCGGGGAAGGTCCTCGACGACGGACCCTCGCCCCCGGTCCAGGCCATCCCGGCCGACATCGCGGACCAGGTCACGAAGATCCTGGCGCAGGTGATCACGAGGGGGACCGGGACGGCCGCCGCCATCGGGCAGCCCGCAGCCGGCAAGACGGGGACGGCCACGGATTTCCGAAACGCCTGGTTCGTCGGCTACACGCCGACCCTCGCCACCGCCACCTGGGTGGGCTACCGGGACACCAACCAGCCCCTCCTGAACGTCGAGGGGGTGGCGCAGATGACCGGCGGGACGATCCCGGCCAAGATCTGGTCGAGCTACATGAAGGGGGCGGTCGACACGTCGCCGCCCGTGACCTCGGTGACCTCCGGGCCTGCGGACGGCACGGCCACCAACCAGAAGACCCCCGCCTTCGGCGGCGCTGCGAGCGATGAGGACGGCAATGTGACCTCGGTGGAGGCGAGCGTCGACGGGGGACCGTTCGCCGCCACGGGGGTGACCTGCGCCCGCTGTCCGGCCCCGAAGGTCACGTGGAGCTACGCACCGCCCGCCGCCCTGGCCGACGGCTCGCACACCTTCGCCTTCCGCTCCGTCGACACCGGGCAGCACGATTCCCCGCCCGTCACCCGGACGGTCACCGTCGACACGGTGCCGCCGGTGCCGGCCGGCGTGCAGGCGACGGGGGGCGAGGCCACGCTGTCCCTGTCCTTCTCGAAGCCGCTGCTCTGCTCCTCGCTCTCCCCGGCAAGCTTCTCGGTCAGGCTGGGGAACCGCTTGGGGATGGTCACCGGCGTGGCGTGCCCCGGCACGGCCTCGCCCTCGGTCGTGCTCACCCTGTCCTCCCCGCCCCGGGGAGGCGACCAGGTGGCGGTCACGGTCCTCAACCTGAGGGCCGGCCCGACCGATCAGGCCGGCAACCAGGTGGCCGATCCCCGAACCGTGACGGCGACGGCCAGCAATACCAACCCGGTCGCCGAGATCACCGGGGGGATGCCCGATGTCACGCTCACCGCCAACGCCCGGCCGGGCTACCAGGGCACGGCCAGGGATCCCGACGGCAACGTCATGTCCGTCGAGGCCAGCGTCGACGGGGGCCCCTTCAGCAGTGCGGGAACCTCCTGCCAGGGCTGCTTCGACGGCGCGCCGCTGGCCGGGCCCGTGTCCTGGGCCTGGCAGGCGCCCCAACGGCTGGCCGACGGCACCCACACCGTCGCCCTGCATGCCGTCGACAACGCCGGCGGCCTCTCCCCGGCGGTCACCCGCACCGTGACCATCGACACCGTGCCGCCGAGGTTCACGGGGCTCGGGGCGACCGGCGGTTCGACGACGCTGGCCGTGACGCTCTCGAAGCCACTGGTCTGCGCGTCGCTGGCGCCCGGGGCGTTCTCGGCGAACGCCGGCGGGCGCTACCTCGGCATGACGGCGGTCTCGTGCGACGGTGTGACGGCCACTGCGGTCCATGTCACCCTGGCAAATCCCCCCAGGGGTGGTGACCAGGTCGCCCTCACCGTGTCCTCGTCCACCGGCGGGCCGGTCGACCTTGCCGGCAACAACATCGGCGACCCCCGGACGGTGAACGCCACCGCCACCAACGTGGGCCCCACCGCCACCGTCACCGGTGGGATCCCCGACGGGGCCCTGACCTCCAACCCCCGACCCACGGTGCAGGGATCGGCCGTCGACCCCGACGGCAATGTCACGTCCATGGAGGCGAGCGTCGACGGGTCGCCCTTCGCGAGTGCCGGCGTCTCCTGCCAGGGCTGCGGGGCGAGCGCCCAGGTGGGCGGTCCCGTCACCTGGAGCTGGACCTCGCTGCCCCGCCTCCCCGACGGGCCCCACGCCATCGTCGTCCGGGCCGTGGACAACGCCGCCGCCGACTCGGCCCCCGTCACCCGCACCGTCACCGTCGACACCGTCGCGCCGAAGCCGACCGGCCTCCAGATCCTCCCCGGATCGGCCTCGGTGACCGCCACCTTCTCCAAGCCACTGCTGTGCTCGACGCTCAACCCCGCCGGCATCTCGGTGGTGGAGGCGAACCAACGGCCGCTGGTCTCGACCCTGGACTGCAAGGACCCGGCCTCCGACACCATCGGGCTCACCCTCGCCACACCGCCCCGGGGCGGGGAGCAGGTGCAGGTGACCATGGGCGCGGCCGCCACCGACCAGGCCGGCAACCGGGTGACCGGCGGAGCCGCGGGCGCCACGGCTCCCAACCGTGCCCCGGCCCTCGATGTCGCCTCGGAGGCGCCGCTGTTCACGTCCGACCCCCGGCCGTCGTTCCAGGGCTCCGCCACCGATCCGGACGGCTCGGTCGCACGGGTCGAGGCGAGCCTCGACGGGGGCCCGTTCGGCGCCGCGGGGGTGGACTGCTCGGCATGTTCCGGCTCCGGTTCGGGGCCCGGAGCCGGTACCGGAGCCGGAACGGTGGCAATTCCGGTCTCCTGGTCCTACCAGGCGAGGAGGCTCACCGACGGGCCGCACACGTTCGTGCTGCGGTCGGTCGACAACGGGGGGGCGACCTCGCCGGAGGTGACCCGCACCGTCGTCGTCGATTCCACCCGACCCACGGTGAAGGCGGTCATGGCGGCCCCCGGCTCCAGCGTGGTGTCCGTGGTGTTCAGCAAGCCGGTGGCGTGCTCGAGTGTCGATGCCACCAACTTCTCGGTAACCGTCGACGGCGCACCGGCAACCCTCGTCGTGGCGACCTGTCTGGGTGGCAGCGATGCGGTGGTGGACCTGGCGCTGAGCCAGGCACCCGGTGCGGGCCAGGTGGTCAAGGTCTCCCTCGACCGCCCGGTCATGGATAACGCCGGGAACCGTTCCACTGCCCCCGTCGCCGTTGTGTCGCCGCCCGGCCTGACGCCCTCGGACGTGCTCTGAGAGGTTTGCGTCGTTCGACTAAGGATGGTTCCCAAGCTTCTTTGTATGCTGAGCGGTAAATATGATCACTAATCATGCAAAGAAGGTGGAGCCCCATGTTTATGTGGCTACGCGAGTCACATTCCCGATGGAATGTTTAGAAGGGCCAAGGTGCTAGGTAGGATCAGCGAAGCCCGCCACGAACGCCGACGTCTGGGGGAGGCAATGCCCGAAACCGATCGAGCGATCATGCTCGGCATCCGTCACCGCTGCGGGCAGGAGATCCAGTTCTGGATACCCGCAGAGCTGGTGACTGCCATTGCACGCCGCCTCGACGAGACCAGCCAGGCGCTCGGGCTCGCCCAATGGATGGAGGGCGAGGGTCTCCTCGCCGACCTGGACGAGGCGCCACCGGAGGTGCTGGTCGACCGCCTGCGTGCCGAGCTCGCCCCTCGCGGCATCGCGTTCATCGATGTCGACCGGGATGCCTCGGTGTGCCCCACGTGTGGGGCGATGCTGCGCTGGCTGGACATCCTCGCCGACTACGCCCACCGCGCCGCCGGGGAGTCCTATTAGTCTCGTTCCGGTTCTCGGGTGCCCCTTGACTCTGAACGGACACAACCGGCAATTCCTGCCAGGAGGCCGCGGAGTTCGCCGCTGGTAAGGTTGGACACCGTGCTGCCCGAACCCGCCCTCTCCACCACCGAGCCTGCCCCCGCGGGGCGGGGCGGGGCGCGCAGCGAGCGGTTTCTCGCCGCCTGCGCCCGCCGGCCGGTCGATGCGACGCCGGTGTGGATGATGCGCCAGGCGGGCCGCTCGCTGCCTGCCTACCGGGAGCTCCGGCAGCGCTACGGTCTGGTCGAGATCACCCGGGAGCCGGAGCTGTGTGCCGAGGTCACCCTCATGCCCATCCGTGTCCTCGATGTCGACGCAGCGATCATGTTCGCCGACATCATGCTTCCCCTCGCCGGCCTCGGCGTTCGATTCGAGCTTGTCGAGGACCTCGGCCCCGTGGTGGCGGACCCGGTCCGTTCCCCGGCCCAGGTGGCGGCCATGGCCACCCCCTCTGCCCGCGAATCGGTGCCGACGGTCCTCGAGGCCATCCGGATCATCCGGCGGGAGCTGGAGGGGGTCGTGCCGCTGATCGGGTTCTCCGGTGCCCCGTTCACGTTGGCGAGCTACCTGATCGAGGGTCGGCCGAGCCGGGACTTCTCCCGCACGAAGGCCCTGATGTTCACCGACCCCGGCACCTGGCACGACCTCATGGAGCGCCTGACCGCCATGGTCATCGACTACCTCTCCGAGCAGGTGGCTGCCGGCGTCCAGGCCCTGCAGGTCTTCGATTCCTGGGTCGGCGCCCTCGCTCCCCGCGACTATGCGGAGTACGTGGCGCCCCATACCGCGGCGATCTTCGATGCGACGGCGGACCTGGGCGTGCCTCGGATCCACTTCGGCACCAACACGGCAACCCTCCTCGAGGCCGTGGCCACCCCCGGGGCCGACGCCACCCGTCCCGACGTCGTGGGGGTGGACTGGCGGATCCCCCTCGACGTCGCCTGGGAGCGGATCGGTCACGACCGCGCCGTGCAGGGCAACCTCGAGCCCGCCACCCTGCTGGGACCGCCGGCGGGCGTCGTCGAGCGCACCGAGGAGGTGCTGCGGGCCGCAGGGGGCCGTCTCGGGCACATCTTCAATCTCGGCCACGGGGTCCTGCCCGACTCCCCACTCGACAACCTGAAGCTGATGGTGGACACGGTGCACGCGTTCTCGAGCCGGGACCACGATGAGCAAAGGGAGCAACGTGAGCGAAAGGGCGGCCGGTGACCACCGCCGTGCTGTGCATGGCCTACGGCGGCCCCAACTCCCTGGACGAGGTCGAGGACTACTACACGGACATCCGGGGCGGCCGGCGCCCCTCGCCGGAATCCCTGGCGGACCTGATGCGTCGCTACGAGGCCATCGGGGGCCTGTCGCCGCTGCCCGAGATCACCCGCCGCCAGGCCGCCGCCCTCGGCGAGGCCCTGGAGGCGGTGTCGCCGGGGAGGTATCGCACCCACGTCGGGATGAAGCACTGGCACCCGTTCGTCGGCGAGACGGTCGAGGACATCGTCGCCCAGGGCGCCGGCGAGGTGATCGGGCTGGTGCTCGCTCCGCACTACTCGAAGATGAGCATCGGAGGCTACGAGCAGCGGCTGGTCGCAGCCCGGGCCGCCACGGGGGGCTCCTTCTCGGTCGACATGATCCCCTCCTGGTACGACGACGCGGGGTTCGTCGCCTTTGCCGCCGGGAACCTGCGAGCCGCGTTGGGCGACTGGGACCCTGCGGACCCCGCGACGAGGGTCCTCTTCTCCGCCCACAGCCTGCCCGAGCGCATCCTCGCCGAGGGCGA
>DASXNO010000336.1:0-3138 GCA_036495025.1 Actinomycetota bacterium
ACGGTGCTGGCGATGGCGGTCGCCGGCCTGGTGGGGGTCCTCCCTGCGCAGCGGGGCACCCACGTCCTGGCACTCCGGTACCCCGCACCCTCGGTCATCGTGCAGACCACGCCGACACCGACCAGCCCTGACGACGTCACCTTGCCCCCGGCCAGTCCTGCCCCGTCGCAGGCCGCCGCGTCGCCGAGCGGGACCGGCACCGGCTCCGGCACCGGCTCCGGCCCCGTTGGGCGAGCGCCGGGCCTCTACTTCCCCCCGCAGGCAAACGCCAGGGCTCCGTCGGCCCATCCGACCGGCACCGCCCCGGCGGCGAACGGCCGGCCGGCACCGATCCCGACGATGGTCTACTTCACGGAGGTCCCGGCGCCCATCACGGTCGGCGTGCCAAGCCCGGGCGCCACGTCGTCCCCCACGCCACCGGGATCGACGCCGCCTGCCCCGGGCGCCGTCGTGGCCGACCGGGTGGTGTCCTCCAACAATCAGGGGCCCTTCACGACCCTCGTCAGCCCGCTGCTGTCGACCACCTCGGCCAACGAGCTGGTCCTGGCCTTCGTCTCCAGCGATGGTCCAGGCAACGCCGTCCAGTCGGCCGGTTCCGTGTCGGGCGGAGGCCTGAGCTGGAGTCTTGCCGCGAGGGCGAACATGGTCACGGGGACGGCCGAGGTCTGGCAGGCATATGCCACGGCGCCGTTGACCGGCGCCTCCGTCGCTGCGACGCTGGGGAACAGCGGTGGCAGCGGCTGCATCACCGTCGCCGCCTTCAAGGGGGCCGCACCGGCGGTGGGGGCCAGCGCCGTGGCCGGGGCAGCCGGCGGGGCGCCCCAGGTCGCCGTGACCCCCTCCAAGGCGGGTTCCCTGCTGTGGGCGGTGGGTCAGGATCCCGACCGGCCCGCCCCCCGCATCCCCCTGGGGGGCCAGAGCGTCGTGCACGAGTCCTTCGGCCCGCTGGGGGGCGGCACCGCATGGGTCCAGTCCACCGGGCCGGTGGCCGCGGCGGGCTCCCCCATCACGATGGGCGACGTCGCTCCGACCACCGACCGCTGGGACCTGGCAGCGGTCGAGATCCCGCCTGCCTGAACCCCGCGTCTCCAGGGCCATCCATAATGGCGAACTCATGCTCGTATCAGGCGTCGGAGGTGAGCCCCAGGAGGCCGAGCCCTGGTGGCGGTCGGCCGTCATCTACCAGATCTATCCTCGCTCGTTCCTCGACAGCGACGGGGACGGCGTCGGGGATCTCGAGGGCGCCCGGAGCCGGCTGGAGTACCTGAGCTGGTTGGGCGTGGACACGGTGTGGCTCTCGCCCTTCTACCGATCCCCGATGCGGGACTTCGGCTACGACGTGTCGGATTACTGCGACGTCGACCCGCTCTTCGGCACCCTCGCCGACTTCGACAGGTTCGTCGCGGAGGCCCATGCCCGGCACATCAGGGTCCTGGTCGACCTCGTCCCGAACCACACGAGCGACCAGCACCCCTGGTTCGTCGAGTCCCGGTCGTCGCGCGACAACCCCAAGCGGGACTGGTACATCTGGCGCGACGGCACGCCCGACCGCCCGCCGAACAACTGGATCGCCGCCTTCACGAACGGACCGGCGTGGACCTGGGACGAGAAGACCGGGCAGTGGTACCTGCATCTGTTCCTTCCCGAGCAGCCCGACCTCAACTGGGAGAACCCGGAGGTCGAGGCCGCGATGCACGACGTGGTGCGCTTCTGGCTCGACCGCGGCGTCGACGGCTTCCGAATCGACGTCGCCCACGGGCTCGGCAAGGACCCGCGCCTACCCGACGAGCCTCCGGAGCTGGGAGGCGTGCCGCACTCGGCCATCAACGACGACCCGAGGACCCACCCGATCCTGCGCCGGCTCCGGCAGCTGGTCGACGGCTACCCTGGCGACCGGATGCTGGTGGGAGAGGTCTTTCTGCTCGATACGTCGCTGGTCGCCGCCTACTACGGCGACGGCGACGAGTTGCACCTCGCCTTCAACTTCCCCCCGCTCTTCGCCCCATGGGACGCCTCGGCCTGGCGGGACGAGATCGTCAGGGCCGAAGCCGAGTTCGGGCCCCGTGGGGCGTGGCCCACCTGGGTGCTCTCCAATCACGACAACGTCCGGCACAGGACCCGCTACGGGTCGGAGGCGCGCGCCCGTGCGGCCGCCGTCCTGCTGCTCACGTTGCGGGGCACGCCGTTTCTCTATGCAGGCGAGGAGCTGGGGCTGGAGGACGCCGTCGTACCCCCCGAGCGAGCCGTCGACCCTGGGGGCCGGGACGGCTCCCGCGCCCCGCTGCCGTGGGACGCCACGCCCAGCCACGGATGGGCCACCACGGACCCGTGGCTGCCGTGGCCTCCCGACCCGGAGGCGAACAACGCCGAAGTGGAGCGACTCGGCGCCTCGTCGATCCTGCACCTCTACCGCCGGCTGCTGGCCGCCCGCCGTGCATCGCCCGCCCTCGTGCGCGGCGACATCGAGCTGCTGGACGGCCCTGCGGGCGTCCTTGCCTATGAACGGAGCTTCGCCGGGGATCGGCGCATGGTGGCCGTCAACTTCTCCGACGAGCCTGTGGCGTTCTCGCCGGGAGGCGCCTCCGCCTGGCGGGTCGAGGTCGCCAGCGACGGATCGGGGGAGGGCGAACCCTACTGCGGGAGCCTGGGGCCCTCGACCGCCGTGGTGCTGGCGCCCCGCGGCTGACCCCTCCTCTCTAGTGGAGGATTTTCATCGAATACCGAGGAGAATCCTCCACGGCACGAGCACCGACACGGTTCCCGCTCTAACCAGTCCCGCCGGACGTTTGGATCTCGTCCATGCCTCCCGCCTTGGCGAAGGCTGCCCGTGCCTCTTCCGCCTTGGCGATGACCTCATCCGTGCGCTCCTGAGCCGCGCCGGATACCTCGACCGTTGCCCCTCCGGCCGGTAGGGCGGCGTCCGGATTCTCGAGGATCTCCGCCAGGCGCTCTGCCTCGCTACCGGCGCCAGCTTCTCGGAGTTCGTCCATATGGGAGCTGAGCTGTGCTTCGAGCTCTGGATTCGTGGACACGCCCTCCACCTCCTTGGTGAGCCGATTCGATGAGCTATTTGAGGAACTGATGGGGGGTCTTTCCCCTCTTGTCGTCTACCCGTTTGGGTCAACCCAGAACCATGGG
>DASXNO010000337.1:0-2194 GCA_036495025.1 Actinomycetota bacterium
AGCGGAACGCGCGTATATGCGCGATCGCGGACTAACCTCGGGACGGAGCCTAACCTCGGGACGGCGACCCCAGGCGAGCCCAAAAGGAGCTATCGAGAACCCCGGCCCGCCCGGAACGGGATGACGTTGTCCGGCAGCACGTCCGGCAGGGGAGCCGGCGGCACGTAGCCGGGCGGCCGCACGACCGGCGCCGAATCGGAAGGATCAGGTTCGCCCGGGGGACGGTACTCCCCTTGGAGCGGCGGCGGAGGCAGCGGCTCCCCGCCGATCACCTGGGCGGCATCGACGATCGAGTACCGGTAGCCCTGCTCGGCCAGGAAGAGCTGGCGGTGGAGGGCGAACTCCTGGTCCTGCGTCTCCCGGCTGACCAACGTGTAGAAGGACGCCTGGCCCCCGTCGGCCTTCGGCCGCAGGATGCGGCCGAGCCGCTGCGCCTCCTCCTGGCGGGACCCGAACGTCCCCGAGATCTGGATGGCCACGTTGGCCTCCGGCAGGTCGATGGAGAAGTTGGCCACCTTCGAGACCACCAACAGCCGGATCGTCCCGTCCCGGAAGGCGGCGTAGAGCTTCTCCCGCTCGGCCGTCGCGGTCTTGCCGGTGATCAGGGGGGCGTGCAGCGCGGCGGCGACGTCGTCGAGCTGGTCCAGGTACTGGCCGATCACGAGGACCCGATCCGTTGCATGGCGTTCGACCAGTGCCCGAAGCACCGACATCTTGGCGGGGTTGGTGGCGGCCACCCGGTAGCGGTCCTGGCCCTCCGCCGTCGCGTACTCGAACCGCAGGTACTCGGGGACCCCCACCCTCACCTCGGTACACACCGCGGGGGCGATCCAGCCCTGCGCCTCGAGGTCCCGCCACGGGGCGTCGTAGCGCTTCGGCCCGATGAGCGAGAAGACGTCGTCCTCCCGCCGGTCCTCGCGGACCAGGGTTGCGGTCAGGCCGAGCCGCCGCTTCGACTGGATATCCGCGGTCATCCGGAACACCGGTGCGGGAAGCAGGTGGACCTCGTCGTAGACGATCAGTCCCCAGTTCTGCTCCTGGAACAGCGCCAGGTGCGGGAACTCGCCCTTCCGGCGATGGGTCAGCACCTGGTAGGTGGCGATCGTCACGGGCCGGATCGTCTTCGTCTCGCCCGAGTACTCCCCGATCTGCTCCTCCGTCAGGGTGGTCTTGTCGAGCAACTCGCTCTTCCACTGGCGGGCGGCGACGATGCTCGTGACGAGGATCAGCGTCTGGGTGGCCGCCTTCTCCATGACCCCCATCGCGACGACCGTCTTGCCGGCACCGCAGGGCAGCACGACGACGCCACTCCCGCCAGCGGCGCGACCGGCCGCCCAGAACGAGTCGGCCGCCTCCACCTGAAAGCGGCGCAGCGAGAAGGTGGCCCCTGAGCCGGCGCACACCGGGCGCAGCGCCAGCGGCAGCGGCGCCCCCGGCGAGTACCCGGCCAGGTCCTCGACCGGCCACCCGATCTTGATCAGCGCGTGCTTCAGCCGTCCCCGCTCGCCGGTCGGCACCGCCACCCGGCCGGCGTCGAGGCGCGCCCCGACCAGCGGCGCCACCTTCTTCGACCGCAGCACCTCCTCCAGCACCGCCGGCTCGGATGACGACAGGACGAGGGTGTCGCCCTCCTTGGACAGCCGCAACCGCCCGTACCGGGCCACCTGGTCGGCGATCTCGACCAGGATCGATGCCGGCACCGCGTAGCGCGAGTACGTCCGGAGGACCTCGGTCATCTCCTCGGCCGACATGCCCGCCGCCCGGGCGTTCCACAGGGAGAGGGGAGTGATCCGGTAGGTGTGGATGTGCTCCGGGCTCTTCTCGAGCTCGGCGAAGCGCGCCAGCCCCGCACGGCAGGCTTCGGCCAGCGGGTGCCCGACCTCGAGCAGCGCCGTGTGGTCGGACTGCACGATCAGCGGGTTGTCCGAGGTCATGGTGACCCCTCCTCGGCGGAACCGGCGGAACTGGAGCCGGCGGAACCGGACCCGGCGGAGCCGTCCGGGCCGACGCCGGCCTCGACCATGTCGACGAAGCGCTCTCCGGTCGCCCGCGCCCAGGCGATCCGGGGGAGGAGGAAGTGACGCTCGTCGTCCCGGAGGCGGCACCAGGCAACGACCCCAACCCGGTCCACCTCGAAGGGCTCGATTTCCCTGACGGTGGTCTTGCCCTCCTGCGAGTGGTACATGATCTCCAC
>DASXNO010000338.1:0-6969 GCA_036495025.1 Actinomycetota bacterium
GTTCATCGGCCTCCTCTCCGCTGGCGGCGCCGGCCCATGCAGGTGTTGCCCAACTCCCAGCAGGTCCCGGCCTGTCCCCCCGTGAGCTGCCCGGGGCGACCGGCCCTCGCGGTGAGCGACCGGTGCCACGACGCCGTGTCATAGCTCAGATGACAGGATAATAGCCTGCTTCCGTCAGAAAGCAAGCCCAGACGGCCGTCGCCATCCAGCAAGGCGCCGTCGGCTATGGCAGAGAAGTGCTATTGACGATACTATTCTGGCTACTCTACGGCCACGGCCCTATTCAAGGGAGGGAACGCCGATGCGGGCTCGGGTTCAGCTGTTGTCAGGCGTGCTCGTCAGCATGTTGATGTTCGGCCTTGTTCTCCCGAGCGGGGCGCAGGCCTCGCCGATGGTCACGGCACCGGGGCCGGGGGTCGCCGTCGATGGTCAGGTCGGCGCACCGGCCACGTACACGCTTGCCCAGTTGGCGGCCGTCACGCAGACGACCGTGACGCTGACGATAGGTCCGGTCCAGCTTGTCGAAAAGGGCGTCTTGCTCGAGACACTCGTGGCCCTGGCGCAGCCCGCCTACCCGCCCCTGGTCAACACGAAGAACAAGCTCCTCCGGGTGACCGTCACGGTCCGGGGGGCCATCGGTGGCCCCGTGACATTTGCCGTCGGTGAGCTCGACGCCAACTTCGGGAATCACCCGGCGTTGCTCGCGCTCCAGACCAACGGCGTCGCGTTGCCGGGGGGCCCTGAGCTCGTCGTTCCCGGCGACACGATCCCGCTGCGGTTCACTGCGGGCGTGCGCGAGGTGACGGTGGGCATCGCCACCGCCCCGGCGACAGCGCCACCGGTCACCGGGACCGTAACCGTCCACGTCCGCTCGCGCCAGGTCGCGCTGTCGCCCGCTGCCCTGGGCCTGCTTCCGCGCAGGACGCTGACGGTCTCGTTCATCGGTCCCGGGGGAATGCAGACCCACACCGAGCAGGGCCCGCCGCTGCTGGAGGTCCTCGCCCTCACCGGCGCCCCGATCGGTCTCAACGCCTGGGCCGCCGCGGTGGGATCCGACAACTACGTGGCGACCGTGGCCCCGGCCGAGGACTACGCCGGAGGCCGGCCGCTGCTGCTGTCCCTGGTGGAGGATGGGGTCCCCCTGGCGCAACCACGACTGGTGACGGACGGCGACGTCAAGGGTGGACGTTACGTGTCGGGGATGGTCGACATCTACGCGGGGTCGGGCCCGGCAAGCTGAAGCCCGAGCGGTAACCGGCGGGACGGCACCGACGCTCCAGGAGCACGGCGCCCACCCGGCTGGGGGGTGGTGGTGGAATATTGCTCGCCAGGCGAGCAAAATCCCGCCACCCCTGCGGCCCAGCGTCGCCTTCGTCCGAGGGCGTGCCGGCGAATCGGAGCCCCTCCCCAGGAGCTTGCCGTTGGCGGGACCTGGTGTCCGGCGACATCATGGGAGTCGAACGCCCCTGAACGAGGAGCTGGCTTGGTGACCAAGGAAACGGCTGACGTGACGCTCGTGCTCGATGGGCAGGAGGTGACGATCTCCAGTCCCGACAAGCTCTTCTTCTCCGAGCGCGGGGAGACGAAGCTCGACCTCGTGGAGTTCTACCAGGCGGTCCGCGACCCACTGATGGCAGCCATGGGGGGCAGACCGATCCTGCTCCAGCGGTTCCCCGAGGGCGCCGACGGCAGCTCCTTCTTTCAGAAGCGGGTCCCGGCGGCGCGGCCGCCGTGGCTCCAGACGGCCGTGGTCAGCACACCGAACGGGACGACCTCGGATGCGCTCGTTGCCGCCGACCTCGCCCACGTCGCGTGGGCCGTGAACCTGGGGTGCCTCGGCTTCCACGTCTGGCCCACGCTGGCGAACGACCAGGAGCACGCCGACGAGCTGCGCCTCGACCTCGACCCGGGGCCGGGCGTGCCGTTCGAGATGGTGCGGGAGGCGGCGCTGGTGGTGCGGGGATTCCTCGAGGAACTCGGACTCGTCGGCTGGCCGAAGACGACCGGGAACCGCGGCATCCACGTCTACCTCCGGCTCGAGCCTCGGTGGAGCAGCTACGAGGTGCGCGCGGCTGCCGTCGCCCTGGCGCGGGAGCTCGAGCGCCGGCGCCCCGATCTGGTCACCGCGGCGTGGTGGAAGGAGGAGCGGGGACGGCGGGTGTTCATCGACTTCAACCAGAACGCCCCCCACAAGACCGTGTTCGGTGCCTGGTGCGTCCGGGCTCGGGCCGGCGCACAGGTGTCGACGCCGTTCCACTGGGAAGAGCTCGACACCTCGTTCCACCCCGACCGGCTGACCATGCCCGTCGTGGCCAGCCGGGTCGCACGCGACGGCGACCCCTGGGCCGGCATGTACGAGCGCCCGCAATCGATCGAGCCCCTGCTTGCGATGTACCAGCGTGACCTGGCGGCCGGTCTGGCGGACGCCCCCTGGCCGCCGGTGTACCCGAAGCAGCCGAACGAACCACCCCGGGTCGCGCCGAGCCGGGCCAAGAAGCCCAAGCCTGCCGACTGACGGTCACGGGAGGCCGCCGCCCCCCGCCAGACGGAACCTAGGTGGCGATCGCGCGTATACGCGCGATCTGCGCCTAACCTCCTCGGCGCCCTCGCCATCCTGCGTGCCCGGGGCCGCTGATCGGGAGTGTTCGCGTTCCCGCAACAGACTCGTCGTCCGCGCGTCACCGCCCGGTCAACCGCCGCCCCTAGACTCGGCCCATCACTGGAGTGACTGGAAGCCGGCGAGTCAGCTTCCGAGGAGGTGGCCGAGGATGATGCATGCGTACGTTCTGACCGAGACCAGAACCGGTGCGGCGCCCGAGGTGTGCCAGCTCGTCGCCGAGATTCCGGGCGTCACGTCCACGGAGATCGTCGTCGGTCCCTTCGATGTGATCGCCGCCGTGGAAGCCGAGGACGGCGAGGAGCTGGAGAGGGTCATCCTGCACCGGATCCGGGCCGTGGAAGGGGTGATTCGCACCCTGACCTGTCGCCGTACTCTGGCCGGGATCCCCGCGGGGGCCGGCATTCTCTAGGTCTACCGGCGGCGGAACGACGCACTGAGCGCCGGCGTGGCGAAGTTCCACATGTTGTCGGCGACGTTGATCGTGACTCCGGGGGGAACGATCTGGTCGATGCGATCAAGCAGATCGCTGGGCAGGTCGATCCCGTCGGCAGCGAGGTAGGCCTCCAGGTGTTCCATGGTACGCGGGCCGATGATCGCGGGAGTCGGCATGGCGACCCTGTACCGCAACTTCCCGGGACGCCGAGAGCTCCTCGAGGCGCTCTTCGCCGACGAGGTCAACGCCGTCTGCAAGGCCGCCGAGACCGTCGGCGGCGAGACGCCCGGAGCGGTGCTCACGGCCTGGCTGCACCGGTTCTTCGCCTTTGTCACCAGCAAGCACCACATCGCCTCCGAGCTGCTCGAGCACACGGACCGCAGCGACCCCCTCTTCGACAACAGCCGCGCCCGAGTGATCGCCGCCGGGCGACCGCTCCTCGCGGCGGCGCAGCGCGCTCACGAGGTCCGCGACGACCTCACCCTCGAGCAGCTCTTCGACATGGTGATCGCCATCGCCACGATCCAGGGCGACACCCGCTACCGCGAACCAATCCTCCAGACCGCACTCGACGGCCTGCGCCCCCAGACCGCTCCGCTTCACATCGCCGGCAAGGTTCGCAATGAATTCGCGTAATGTTCGCGGCCACGGCGTACCCAAGCGAAACGCCCTTCGCTATCAATAAGGTCCAAAGCGACCGGTCGTTGACAGCTGCGTTCATAACCCTGCCAGGAGCCCCCGAAGAATCGGAGGATATGCAATGTCACCCCTGAAAAGAATGCTGACCCTTGCCGGGGCGGTCCTCACCGCCATGGCGATGGTCGCTGGACCGGCGATCGCCCAGACACCGCCGGTGATGCTCATCGGGCCGAATCAGTACTTCGCCGGAGAGGTCAACGGCAATATTGGCCAGTCGGTGCTCAGTGTCCTTGGCTGCCCCTCATCGACGACCACCGGCTCGGGCGAGGTGCTGCCCGGTCAGACGGTCGAGGCACACTACTTCCCCGTGCCGCCTCCAGGGCCCGGCGGAAACATCGTCGGGTACACCGGCCTCGCCCACAGCATCAGCGCCGACCTGCAGGTCGCGCAAGCCAACCCTCCGCTGATCTACATCGTCCACATCGCTAACCTCACCACGTATGACACCAAGGCGACGCTGCCCTACAACCTCAGCGTGCCCTGCGACGCCACCATCACCGCAGTGTTCACCCCGATCAACGGCGGGCCTACCGCGATGAACTCGGACGTCAGCCTCAAGATCGAGAGCCCGCGGATCGTCGCCAACCCCAACGTCGCTCACCCGGGCCAGACGATCACGCTCACGGGGACCGGGTTCGCGCCCAACAGCACCTACACCGTCAAGGAGTGCTCAAAGACGAGCTGGATCGCGCCCCAGGATCCTTGCGTCAACAGCAACAACATCCAGGTCGCGACCGATACCAGCGGGTCGTTCACGGCGAGCTTCGTCGTGGAGGCCTGCTCGCCGGCCCTGACCGGGACGTGCTACATCGGCGTCCCCGAACCCCAGGGTGTCGACGTCATCGTGCTCGCTGGCGCCGCCAGGATCACCGTCTTCTAGTCGCCACCTGCTTGCCGGCAGCCCCCCGGGAATCCTCCGGGGGGCTGCCCCGACGGCCTGTGGCAGAGCGGATCGGATCAGTCGTGGTCGCCGCGCTCACCCGCACGCGTCGCGGGTTGATCTCCGAAGCTGAATCCGTTGTGTCGCCGGTCAGAGGAGGTCCGCGATCGTGATAGGCAGGCGGCGGCATCGCTGACCGGTGGCGTGGTAGACCGCGTTCGCGACCGCGGGCGCCACGCCGACCGTCGCGACCTCGCCGAGGCCCTTGACGCCGAGGGGATTCAGCAGCGGGTCGGGCTCGTCGATGAAGTCGATCTCGATCTGAGCGATGTCGGCGTTGACCGATATCGGGTATTCCTCAAGGGTGGCGTTGAAGAAACCGCCATAGCGCTTGTCGACCTCGCTGGCTTCTCGCAGTGCCCCGCCGAGACCCCACACGACCCCGCCGCGGACCTGGCTGGCCGCGGTCACCGGGCTGGCGACCCGGCCGCAGTCCACCACGCTGACGACCCGGGGCACACGGATGCGCCGCGTCGTCGCTTCGATCCGGACCTCGACGAAGTGGGCGATGAAGCTGAACGAGGTGAAGTCGGGGTACGCCGGCCCCCCGACCGCCAGCACACCGGCGCGGGTCCGCTCGAGGACGTCCGGCGTCTGGCCGGGAGCGAGCGTGGTGGCCTCGACCTCGATCGTGGACGCTCCGGTGGCGGCGACCGCCGCCCCGAGGTCGAACGGCTCGGTGCCGGCCACGCCGAGCCGGGTGCGCAGCTCGCGGAGGGCGGCGTGGACCGCCGGCAGTGCGGACGCGGTGCCCCACGACCCGGCCGTCAGGTGCTGCGGTGCCACCCGGCTGTCGCCGACGCCGATGGTCACTGCGTCCGTGGCGACGCCGAGGTCGTCGGCCACGAGGAACGTGATGGCTGACCGGATGCCCTGACCCATCTCGTGCCCGTCGACATCGACGGCGACCCGGCCGTTGGCGCCCGCGCGCACGTGGGCGATCGCCGGGGTCGTGCAGGCCGGGTAGGCCCCGATGGCCACCCCCCAGCCGATCTGCGACCCGTCGCCGGCGCGCATCGAGCCCGGCTCCGGGTTCCGGGCCGCCCAGCCGAAGCGGTCGGCGCCGCGGCGCAAGCACTCGGCCATGTGGCGGGAGGAGAAGGGGTGGCCGGTCACGGGGTCGGTGTCGGTGTCGTTGGCCAGCCGCAGCGCGACCGGGTCTTGCCCCGTGGCCTGCGCGAGCTCGTCGATCGCGACCTCGAACGCGAACACCGCCGGTGTTTCGTGCGGGCCCCGCATGTATCCCGGCGTCTGCGTATCGGTTCGGATCAGGCGCTGCTGGCCCGAGAAGTTGGCAACGCCGTAGAGGCGGGACGTGGTCTCGGTGTAGAAGGCGAGAAACAGGTCGTGGCGGGAGGTTTGCTGGTCGACGTCGTGGATCGCTGCCGCCAGCCGGCCCGAGTGGTCGGAGCCAAGCCGGATGCGGTGCCGGTTGGCGGGGCGGAAGCTGCCCTGGTGGAAGGTCTGCGGCCGGGTCATCACGAACTTGACCGGCCGCCCGAGCCGGCGGGCAGCGATCGCAAGCGGACCGACGTGCGGCTGCAGCGAGTTCTTCTGCCCGAACCCGCCTCCGATGTACGGGGAGATCACCTCGACGTCTGCCGGGTCGATACCGAGCTGCCGAGCCAGACCGTTGCGCACGGCCCCAACGTTCTGGGTGCCCTCGTGCACGACGAGGGTGTCCCCGCGCCACTCGACAACGCTTGCCAGCAGCTCCATCGGCGTCGTGTGCTGCCTCGGGTGCTCGTAGACCTGGTCGATCCGCACCTCGCTCGCTGCGAACGCGGCCTCGGCGTCACCGAGGGTGATGTCGGCGAGGAATGGAATCGCCTCCTGTTGGCGCACGGCCACCACGCCCTCGTCGTCGAGGTCCACCGCGATCGGCTCGGCGTCGTACCGGGCGCGCACGAGATTGGCGGCCTCGGTGGCGGCCACCGGAGTCTCCCCCACGATCAGCGCGATCGGCTGGCCCCGGTAGGCGATGTGGTCGCCGAGGAGCGGTTGGAAGCTCTGGACGGCGTGGCCGCCGGCCATGATGTACCCGGGTGCCTTCAACTCCGACTCGTCGATGCGGGTCAGCACGAGCAGGACACCGGGCACCGCCTCGGCGGCCGCGGTGTCGATCTCCAGGATTTGGCCCTTGCCGACGGTGGCGACGGCCATTGCCGCGTAGGTCAGGCCCTCGGGGAGCCGGTCGGTGCCATAGCGGACGGCGCCGGTGACCTTGGCGCGGGCGTCAACCCGCGGCCGCGGCGCGACGGCGGTCACCGGGCGGCT
>DASXNO010000339.1:0-13163 GCA_036495025.1 Actinomycetota bacterium
GGTCGTCAATCAGGCCTCGACCACGTCGACGGTCGTCGCAGCTCCCAGCCCCTCCGTCTTCGGCCAGCCGGTCACGTTCTCGGTGACGATCACCGCCGTCGGACCGGGCGCCGGCACGCCGACGGGCACCGTCCAGTTCGCCGTCGACGGTGTCGACGTCGGGAGTCCGGTCGGCCTCACCGGCGGTATGGCGACGTCGCCGCCCGACTCCGGGCTTGCCGTCGGCGACCGGACGGTCACGGCGGCCTACAGCGGTGACCCGAACTTCGCCTCCGTCACCGGGTCGGTGACACAGACCGTGGCTCCCTCGGGCACGACGACGACGGTGACCTCGTCACCCAACCCCTCGTCGCTCGGCCAGCCCGTCAGCTTCACCGCGACCGTTGCCCCGGTGGCGCCGGGTGCCGGCACGCCCACGGGGATTGTGCAGTTCTTCGTCGACGGATCGGCCTTCGGGGACCCCGTCACCCTCGCTGGGCAGGCGGCGGTCTCCGACGTCACCTCGACCCTCGGTGTCGGCCTGCACCCCGTCACCGCGACCTACCAGGGGACCCCGGACTTCACGGCAAGCACCTCGGGCGCCCTTAGCCAGTCTGTCGGCCAGATCGGTGCCACCAACGTCGTGACCTCGACGCTCACGCCATCGATCTTCGGGCAGCCCGTCCAGTTCGTCGCGACCCTCACCGGCACGCAGGGCACGCCGACCGGCACCATCCAGTTCGGTGTCGACGGCGCGAATCTCGGTGGCCCCGCCACGTTGACCGCCGGTGTCGCCACGTCGACGGCGACGAGCCTGCTCGCAGCGGGCGCCCACAGCGTGACGGCCACCTACTCGGGCGACGTGGCGTACACGGCGGATGTCTCCACGGTCACCCAGACCGTCAACCCTGCCGCCACGACGACCGGCGTCACCACGACCGTCAACCCGTCGGTGTTCGGGCAGCCGGTCACCTTCACCGCCACCGTGGCGCCCGTGGCCCCCGGCAGCGGCCTGCCGACGGGCCAGGTGCAGTTCTTCGCCGACGGCACGAGCTTCGGCACCGGGACGCTGTCGGGCGGATCCACCGTCTCCCCGCCCATCGCCAGTCTCGGCCTGGGCGTCCACACCGTCACCGGCACCTACAGCGGCGATCCGAATTTCGTCACCAGCACCACATCCGCACCGGTCACCCAGACCGTCGGGCAGTCGGGCTCGGCCACCACGGTTTCGTCATCGGCCAACCCGTCGGTCTCGGGGCAGCCGGTCGACTTCACCGCCACGATCGCCCCCGCCGGCAACGGCGGCGGGACGCCCGACGGATCCGTCCAGTTCCTGGTCGACGGCACGAGCTTCGGCAGTCCGGTGACGCTCTCGGGCGGCTCCGCCACGTCTGGCTCCACCAGCTCGCTGGCTATTGGCAACCACACCGTCGAGGCCGACTACACCGCCGGTCCCAACTACACCACGTCGACCGCGACGCTTGCGGGCGGCCAGACCGTCCAGACGGCCGGCAGCTCGGTTGCGGTCGTCTCCTCGTCCCCAGACGACTCCTCGGTCTCCGGCGACACCGTCGTCTTCACCGCCACGGTCGGCCCCGTGGCGCCCGGGGCGGGCGCTCCCAGCGGGAGCGTGCAGTTCGTCGTCGACGGCACGAATGCCGGCGATCCCGTCGCCCTGTCCAGCGGCGTGGCGACGTACTCGACGGCCGGCCTCAGCGTCGGCCACCACGACGTCGCCGGCAACTACAGCGGCGACGCGACCTTCCAGTCGAGCTCCGGATCGCTGGACGGTGGCCAGACCGTGGCGTCCCCCGCGATGGCGGACGTGTCCGTCGTCATGCAGGGCCCGGGCAAGGCCGTGGTCGGCCTGCAGACGGTCTACGGGATCGTGGTCACCAACAACGGGCCGAACGACGCCACCGGGGTGGTCCTCAATGACAGCGTGCCCGCCGGGTGGACGGTCGTCGGGGTCTCGTCGACCCAGGGCACGTGCACCATCGCCGGGACCAGCCTGAGCTGCGCCATCGGCGCCCTGGCCAACGGAGCCCAGGTGGGCGTCACGCTCGTCGTGGTGCCGAGCGGTCCAGGATCTGCCAACAGCGCCGCCGCCGTGACCGCGGCGCAGGGCGACCCCAACGCCTCCAACAATGTCTCTGCCGGCACGACGGTCGTCCACCGCTTCGGCTACTGGCTCTTCGGCTCGGACGGTGGGGTCTTCACGTTCGGCGACGCCCAGTTCTTCGGCTCGACCGGCAGCATGCACCTCAACAAGTCGGTGGTCGCCATGACGTCGACCCCGAGCGGCCAGGGCTACTGGCTCTTCGCGTCCGACGGTGGTGTGTTCGCCTTCGGCGACGCCCGCTTCTTCGGCTCGACGGCGAGCATGCACCTCAACGCTCCCATCGTGGCGATGGCGGCGACCCCGAGCGGCCACGGCTACTGGCTCTTCGGTTCCGACGGTGGTGTGTTCGCCTTCGGCGACGCCGGCTTCTTCGGCTCGACCGGCAACACGCACCTGAACGCCCCGATCGTGGCGATGTCGTCCACCCCGAGCGGCAGGGGGTACTGGCTGGCCGGGGCCGACGGCAGGGTCTTCGCCTTCGGCGACGCAGCCAGCTCCGGCGACCTGTCGGGGCACCAGCTCGCGGCCCCGATCGTGGGGATGGCCGCGACGCTGGGCGGCCACGGCTACTGGCTCGTCGCCTCGAACGGTGGGGTCTTCCCCTTCGGCGATGCGGGCAACTTCGGTACGCTCGGCAACTCGCACGTCAACTCGCCGATCACGGGGATGGCCGCCACCGCCGACAGCCTCGGCTACTGGCTGTCGTCCACCGACGGGGGCGTGTTCGCCTTCGGTGACGCGCCGTTCCTCGGCAGCATGGGCGGGCAGCGGCTCAACAAGCCCGTGATCGGCCTGACGTCGAACGGATAGCGGGATCGCTCGTGGGTGTCCGCCCGAGGGTGGTCGGAAAGTTCTCGCCAGGCGAGCAACATCCGGCCACCCTCCGGGCGACCCCTGTTCCAGCTGGTCTTAGCTGGCTGGTGTGGCGAGCGTCAGGGTGACGGTCCGCTCCTCGGTGCCCCGCAGCAGCGTGAGCTCCAGGGTTGCGCCGGGGCGCAGCCCCTCCATGGCCTTGTAGAGGTCCTCGACGCTCGCGACGTCGGCCCCGGCGACCTTGACGATGTAGTCGCCCTGCTCGAGCCCGGCCGCCGCCGCGGGGCTGCCTTCCTCGACGACGCGCACCAGCAGGCCGTCCCGGTCGGGAAGGCCGACCGCCCTCCGCAGCCGGCGGGCCATGCGCCCCGGGATGATCCCGATGCCGAGATGCGCCCGGAAGGGGGACTCGCCCTTGCTCAGGGCCTCGACCCGCTGCCGGAGCTCGGCGTCGGCGGGCAGCGCCAGGTAGAAGCCCTCCCCGGCCCGGTTGGTGTTGAGGGCCACGAAGCGTCCGGTTGCATCGACGACCGGCCCTCCCGAGGAGCCCTGTGCCATCGGTGCCGTGTGCTCGATGCTCCCGGCGATGCGTCGCCCGCGCGGGCCCCGGAAGCCCCGACCGACCGACGACACCTGACCGAGGGTCACGCGGAGGCCCCGGCCGCCCCGGTTGGAGAGCGCGAAGACCGCAGTCCCGACGGACGGGCCGTCGGCGGCGGGCTCCCACTCGAGAGCCGGTGCACCCGTCGTGTCCACGGCGACGACGGCGAGATCGCCGTCGAGGTCGGTGCCGGTGACCTCGCCGGTGGCGCTGCGCCCGTCGGCGAAGACGACAGTTACCTGGTCGCCCCGCACGTTGTGGGCGTTCGTCAGGACCTTGCCCTCGGCGATGACGACCCCGGATCCATGGCCCCAGCCGCCGCCGATGCCGACGACCGATGGGCCGGCCTTGGTTGCAACGGACCCAACTGCCTCCTCCAGCTCCTGCAGAACGCCCATCTCCGCCTCCTCGCTAGTAACTTGCAATGAACAAGTTACCATGGGTCGATGGTTCCCACCGAAGCTCGCAGATCTCGGGCGACCCGGATTCGCCCGGTTACCATGAGCGCGATGAGCGACCCCGTGACGCCTCTTGCTGCGGCGGTGGCCCGGGTGGGTGACCGCTGGACGATGCTGCTGGTCGATGCGCTGCTCGAGGGTCCGCGGCGGTTCAACGACCTCATCGAGGCGCTGCCGGGCATCGCGCCCAATATCCTCTCCCAGCGGCTGAAGCACCTCGAGAAGGAGTTCCTTGTCGTCGCCGAGGCCTACTCGCAGCGTCCCCCGCGCTTCGCCTACCGCCTCAGCGAGGAGGGGCAGGACCTGGCGGGCGCCCTGCGGTTGCTGGGTGCCTGGGGGGCCAGGCACTCGGAGGTCGAGGCGGCCCACCACGAGGTATGCGGCACGCCGCTGGAGCCGCGGTGGTACTGCCCGACCTGCGCGGTCATCCTCGACGACGCCGAGCCCGAGCTCAGGTTCATCTGAGCTGCAGGCCGCAAGGCCTTTTGAACAACCCGCTGGTTCACGGCGCGCCGGTCAGCTCCGCCCTGCTGACCTGAGGCCTGACCTAAGGATCGCCCGGGCCGGGACCCTCGAAGTCGAGGGGGATCCGCTGCCCGAGCCGGGTCGCCACCACCAGCCGGGCCGAGCCGGCCAG
This sequence comes from Actinomycetota bacterium, assembly GCA_036495025.1. Lineage (GTDB taxonomy): Bacteria > Actinomycetota > CADDZG01 > JAHWKV01 > JAOPZY01 > JAOPZY01. The sequence continues at coordinate 4,611 of DASXNO010000339.1, forward strand.
GACCGCGGCGTGATAGACGGGGTGGAACCACCACTGGACCCGCACCTCGAAGGTCCCCCGTTCGATGCCGCGCACGATCGCTCTCGCTACCCGGGCCGGCTCCATGACCGTCCAGGCCAGACCCGGCACCGCCTTCACCTTTGCCATGGGAAACCCCTCGGTGTCCACCGGGCCGGGGTTGACCATCATCACCTTGATGCCACCGACCGTCAGGTCGTGCCAGAGCGACTCCGTCATGCCGACCAGCCCGAACTTGGACGCCGTGTAGTCGGCCGAACGGGGAATGGCGACCCTGCCGGCAATCGACGCCACGTTGGCGACGACGGGCATCCGCAACGTCGGCGGCGCCGCCCGCAGCAGGGGGAGCAGCTCCCGGGTACAGAACATCGGGCCGAGCAGGTTCGTGCGGATCACCGCCTCCATGTCCTCCGAGGTCGCGGACGAAAGCGGTCCGGCGGAGCGCACGCCGGCGTTGTTCACCAGCAGGTCGAGGTGGTCGGCCTGCTCGGCGACGAACTCGGCGACCTCCCGCACCTGCCGCAGATCCCCCACGTCGCAGGCGATGGCACGGTGCGGGTCACCCCCCATCTCCTCGACCAGCAGCTTGAGGACGTCCTCCCGGCGAGCCGTCACGAACACCCGTGCCCCGCGCCTGGCGAGGTCGAGGGCAAGTGCCCGCCCGATGCCGCTCGAGGCGCCGGTGACGAGCGCCGTCTTGCCCACCCACCGCACCGCCGCCGGCTCGCGCCGGCTCACAGGCAGTGTTCCAGTTCGTCGGGGGCCTTCGACGCCCAGAGCTCGGAGGGCGGTCCGCCGTCCTTCACCCGGTAGAGGCCCACCGAACCCGCTCCGAGCACCAGGCACCCATCGGTCTCGAGGACGAGGCCGGTTGCCTCGTCGATGCCGAGCACCCGCCCGTCGCCGACCGCGTAGCCCACCCGGAGGAGGCGTTCCCGCCAGTGCTCGAAGTGCGGCACGACGACGAGGTCGTGCAGGAGGCCCAAGCCGGGCTGGGTCGACTCGGACCACGGGATGAGCATGCGGTCGCAGAGCACCATCGCCCCGGCGCTCGAGCCGGCGACCGTGGCGCCGGCCTCGAGAGCGTCGAGCACCCCCTGCCAGGCGGGGGTCCCGGTGAGGACGGCGTGGAGATGGCGCGGGTCGCCACCGGCCAGGTAGAGGAACCGGGCGGACGCCAGGCGGTCCCGCCATCGAGGGTCCTCGGCATCGGCCCGCGAGGCCACCGGGGCCGCCCTGACCTCGCCGCCCAGGCTCCGGAAGTACCGGGCGGCGGTGGCGACGGCCATCTCCGGGTGGTCCTTTGCGGCGGTGGGCAGGATGGTGACGACGCTGGAACCGGAGCGCTCCAGCAGCCACGCATCGAGGGGCGCCGCCGGAGGCTGCCATTCCGCGCCCCCGACCAGGGCCAGCGTCCCCCTCACCGCCGTTGCGCCCGGCTACGCTGTGAACCCATGACCACCACTGTCATCCACCTTGTCCGCCATGCCGAGGTCGAAAACCCGGACAACATCTGGTACGGGCATCTCCAAGGGTTCCCCCTCTCGGCAAAGGGCCGGGAGACAGCCGAGGCACTCGCCGAGTTCTTCGCTTCCCATCCTCTGGCGGCGGTCTACGCCAGTCCCCTGGCGAGGGCCCAGGAAACTGCCAGACCGATCGCCCGTGCCCGGGGGTTGGACGTGGACGTCTGCCAGGACATCGTCGAGACCCAGAGCCACCTGCAGGGAGAGTACGCAGACCGCAGGGTGTTCCTCAACCCCCGTAACCTCCGGTACTTCATCAACCCGTTCCGCCCGAGCTGGGGCGAGCCCTATCGTAGCGTCGCGGCACGAATGGTTCGGGCGATCGAGGCCATGCGGCTTGCCCATCCAGGTGAAGAAGTTGTGGCGGTCTCGCACATGACCCCCATCCAGATCGCCCGCCTGGCGGTCGAGGGCCGGCGACTGCGGCCATGGCTCAGCAAGGTACCGTGCCGCCGAGGCTCCGTGACGAGCCTCGAGTTCGGCGACGGCGGGTACGCCCGCACCCTCTACCAGGAGGTCGGGACGGCCTCGGCGCCCCGCTCGGGCTAGTCGATGGGGTAGCCCTCGCGGGCCCAGCCCACGAAGCCCGCCTTCATCGAAACGACGTTGCCGTAGCCCAGCTTCTGGAGCAGATCGGCAGCCAGGATCGACCGCTTGCCGGTGGCGCAGTGGGCGACGATCAGCTTGGCCGTCCGCTCGGTGAGGTCGGGGTTCGGCCGCGGCCCCGCGGGGTCGGCCACAAGATCGAGCTGGCCGAGCGGCACGAGGACCGCACCCGGGATGTGGCCCTCCTCCCACTCGTGGGGCTCACGGACGTCGAGAACGAGGGCGTCGGCATCCGCCTCGACCATCTCTTTGGCCTGGGCCGGCGAGACCTCCCGGACGTTGGGCCGTGCAGCTTCCACCATCTCTGCGAACGAGGGCATCTCCACCTCCGAGGTCAGGACCGGACACTCGCCCGGTCATATATTTCATCACTGATGATCATCCGCCGCGACGGGCAGGGCCTCCTGGCGGTCGCCCAGCCCGACCACGCCCGCATGGCCGGCATCTTCGCCGAGTCCTGGCGAGACGGTGCCGGACCGTCCCTCGTCGCTGCGTCCCACCGCCACGACGATGGTTGGATCGACTGGGAGAAGGCACCCACCATCGACGACCGGGGGCGGCCGCACAGCTTCCTCACGATCCCGATGGACGACCGGGTGGCGGTCTACCGCCGGGGCATCGATCTCCTGGCGACGACCGACCCGGCCGCGGGCCTCCTCACGTCCCTGCACTTCGGGCGCCTCCTCGCCCAGGGCCTCGGAGCTGCGGAGGGCAAGGCACGGCGCACGGCGGAAGGATTCCTCGCCGAGCGGTCGACCTGGGAGGCACAGACCCGGCGACAACTCGGCGAGCCCGAAGGGATCGAGGCCGACTACGCGGTACTCAGAGCCGTGGACTCCCTTTCCCTGCTGCTCTGCATGCGCCCGCTGGACGAGCTCGACGCGGCATCGGTCATGACGATGACGTTGCGCGTCGAGGGCCAGCGCGTGATCCTGGACCCCTACCCGTTCGAGGCCGGCGAGCTGACGGTGACCGTGGCGGCCCGCGCACTGCCCACGACCACATTCGACGACGACGAGGCCTACCGGTCGGCCCTTGCCAGCGCCCCCGTCCGGGAGCTCAACTGGACACTCTCACGCCCTCGGCGCTGAGGCGTGCCCGCAACCAGGCCAGGCTGTCGGGCTGGTCCATTGCCTGCTCCCACCCGGCCAGCACGCTGTCGACCCGCCCAGCGTCGGGGATGACGCCGAGAACCTCCACCTGCAGGTCCTCGGTCAGGGCCTCCTTGTTGTAGTCCTCGGACTCGTCGCCTGTCTTGGCCCGGATCTGGCGGGGGTGGATGAGATGCTGGGCGGCCCCGAGGATGCGGTGCTCGATGCGCGCGACGGCCCGGGCGTCGTCCTCCAGGGCATAGCCGGTCCAGCCAACGAGTGGATCGACCACCGGTTTGCGCATGAGGTACAGCTCCCCGGTCCCGCTGTTCCAGTACAGGTCCCAGAGGTTGTGCTCGTCGGCGGCGTCGGTCCAGCCCAGGCCGAACTGGCGGTCCTCGCCGCTGCGGCGTCGGGCGTCGGTGTCGTAGAACTCCTCGATGTCCACGGTCGCTTCCTTTCAGACGTTTCCTCGCGGCCCTTGGGCCGGGCCTCAGGTCAGGCGGGGGCGGGGGGCAGAGAAGGCCCGCGCCTCGTCCGGGCCTCGGGAGTAGCGCCGGATCACGACGTTGGCCGAGCCGCTGGACTCCGCGACCACTGCTTCGTCCCCTGCGGGGTGGAGGTTGAACGCCCAGCCCTCGTCGGAGACCTCGACGGTGCCGAAGCCGAACGGCCACTCCTTGGGTGAGGGCACCTCGAGGACCGGGACGCCGTCGAGCTGGGACAGCGCACAGCGGTGCGTGTGGCCGGCGATGATGCCCCAGGCACCGGTCCGGTGCACGAGGTCACGGAGCACCGCGGTCGACGGTTCGTCCAGGCCGAACAGAAGGGCGGGGAAGCCAAGATACGGGTAGGGCGGGTGGTGCAGCACGATGAACGTCGGGCCGTCGGGGCCGAGGCTCTCGGCGAACGCCACCGTCTCCTCGGCGAACGAGCCACCCGGGACGGCCTCGTTGGGATCGCTGGTGAACGTCCCCGTGATCAGGTCGAACGGCGGGAAGGGCGACTCCCGGGGGTCGGCCGAGTTGAGGAGGATGACCCGAACCTTGCCGGTGTCGTGGACCCCGTAGGGCTTGCGGGCGAAGATCGTCTCGAAACGTTGCTGCCCGACCGCCGACGGCGTCCCGCCGCCCCACATGTCGTGGTTGCCGAGGGTGACCTCGTACGGCGAGGTGAGCCGGTCGAGCTCGCTTTTGACCTGGCGGAAGTGTTCCTCCCTACCGCTCTGGGTCAGGTCCCCGATGGCGATGGAGAAGTCGACCCCCGCCTTGTTGAGCTCGTCGATGACGGGAGGGAGGAACTTGTCCCCCATGGTGCTGCCGACGTGGGGATCGCCGATGACGCCGATCCGGGTGTGGACGTCTCCCGGAGCGGTGGCGGCCGGCACGTGCGGCCATTCCGGGGGCGGGGGAGGCGGCAGGCCGTCGCGCATGATTGCCTCGCCGACGTCCTGGGTGTCCCGGGCGCCGAGGTCCACCAGGCGGGACCAGTACCCCTTGGGCAGGACGGCCTCGCTGTGGAGGTCGACGTAGGCCCCCAGACGCTGCAGGAAGAACCAGCCGAGTGCGCCGGTCTCCTGCTGGCTGCCGGCCACCTGCCCCATCCACCGGGCGTGTTCGCCGGCAAAATCTGGCCGGAGGGCGATGCCCAGCTCCGAGCAGCGGGTGGCCAGGATACGGGCACGGCCGGCGACCCGAACCGATGCGTCGGTATGGCCCCGGAAGCCGAGAACGGCGGACCGTGCAGCTTCGCTGGTCCAGAGAGCGAGGGCAAGTTCTTCCTCGAACGTCACGGCGGAGGCACGGTACCACGGCCCCGAGTCGTGATCGTGCCGGCGAGGCCTCCCGGCGCTGCTGCCTCCGGCGAAACGGACCTGGCCCGCCCTCAGCGGGAGCGGCTTCGCATGACGGTACGGGCCGGGGCCTTCCTGGGCGGAGGGGCACCGAGGTCGAGCGACATCTGCTCGGTGGACTCCTCGTCCTGTGGCCCCGCCTGCTGGGGAGCCTCGGGCGATTCCTCCGCCGGGGGAGCGCCTCCCCGGCCGCCGCTGGGGCGGGTCCGGGCCACGCCGTGGCGCTTCCGCAGCTCCGCCACCTGCAGGCCGATGGGCTCGGTGATCTCCTTTGGCGCATAGGAGCGGCGGTAGGTCTTCCCGTAGTCCGAAACCAGCTCGGGATGGTGCTCCGCAAGCCAGGGCAGGAACTCCTCCTTGACGCCGGGCCGCAGGTGCAGCGTGAGCGGCGTCACATGGGTGGCACCCGCCTCGGCCGCCGCCTTGACGGTCGCCTCCAGTTGCTCGGGACGGTCGGAGATCCCGGGCAGGATGGGGGCCATGAGCACCCCGCAGGGGATGCCGGCGTCGTTCAGCATCTTCACGACTTCCAACCGCTTCATCGGATGCGGCGTGCCGGGTTCGGTGGTCTCCCAGACCTTCTCGTCGACCGTTCCGACCGAGAAGTTTGCGCTCACCTCGGTCACCGAGGCGCCCTGGACGAGCAGATCGATGTCCCGCTGGATGAGGGTGCCCTTGGTGAGGATCGAGTACGGGTTCCGGGCGGCGTTGAGCTCCGTCAGGATGCCCCGCATCAGCTTGTAGTGGCCTTCCGCCCGCTGGTAGGGATCGGTGTTGGTCCCCATGGCGATGAGCTCCCCCTTCCAGGACGCCCGGCGGAGCTCCCGCCGCAGCAGCTCCGCGGCGTTGACCTTGACGACGATCTTTGTCTCGAAGTCCCGCCCGGCATCGAAGTCGAGGTAGGTGTGGGTGGGGCGGGCGAAGCAGTTGTGGCTCACGACCCCATCGGCGATGAAGTCGCCGGTGCCGGTCGTGATGTCGTAGAGGGCCAGCTCGGCGCCGAGGGACTCGACCGACACGACCCGTGGCCACGCATCGGGTTCGATGACGACGTCGGCGATCGTGCGCTTGGTGCTGGTGGCGGGGTCGACCGTGAGGAAGAAGCGCATCGCCGCTCCAAGCCCGCCGGCCAGGCGGATGCAGGGGCGGCTCTTCAGCTCATCCTGGTGCCACCGGAAACCGAGCTCGTCGAGGCAGCGGCAGACGACGCGAGCCTCCCCGGCCTCCGGCTCGAGCCGGACCGCATCGGAGTAGCTGCCCGTGGCGTCGTAGACGCCGGCGAGGAATCCCCGGAACTGCCGTGGGGGAAGCGGGCGGCCCCCGTCGATCTGGCCAGCTTCTCCCTCAGGCTCCTGCCGGGGGCCCAGGCCCGCCCGCAGATACGCCCGGACCCGTTCCTCGGCCTCGAGCTCGAAGCCGATGCGGCGGTCGGGGCCCGCCTCCCTGGCGAAGAGACCCCTGATGTACCCCCGGCGGTACGCTTCGTCGTGCAGCGGCGCCTCGGGGAACTTGCCGGTCCCCACGACCCTGATGCCCGGGGTCAGCGTGAGACGTTCCGCTGCGTCCCCCCCTGCATCGGCGACGTGTCTCCACCCCTCCTCCGTGAGAAAACGGTGGTCGCCGCTCGTCACCACCTGTGCGCCGCCCTCCAGCGTCACCCGGTAGGCCGGCTTCAGCTCGCTCCAGTGGTCGCTGACCACCGTGGTCACATAGCGGCGGGACGGACCGGTCATCGCGGTGCCGTAGACCTCGTCGCCGGGCCGTACCTCGGCGAGGGGCTTCGTCCGCCCTGTGGCCAGGAGGATCGGCGTGTCGCCGTGCAGGCAGTAGGAGCAGGCATGACTGCAGCCGCGGAAGGGGTTGATGGTCCAGCTGAACCCGAAGCGGTCGCCCGGGACGTGGTTGATGATGCTCTTCGCGGCTACCTCGTAGAACGTCATCCCGCGGAACAGGGGTGTCTTGAAACGCCGCACGATGGCCTCGCCGGAAAAGAGGGGGAGCACGGCCGTCTCGGTCTGTCCGTCGTCGTCCCGGCCGGCGAGGAGGTTGTCCCAGCGCATCACCTGAGTATAGAACATATGTTCGATCCGCACGCCCGAGGCGCCGCCCTCAGGACAACGGGTGCACGTGTCCCCGGCGGGAGGGAGAATGCGAACGTGCGGTACGGAATGCCGGTCGGGGGTCCGCTGCAGACGGTCGGTCCACTCGCCAAAGCCATCGAGGACCGGGGCTTTGATTCCGTCTGGACCACCGAGACCACGTCCAACCCCTTCATCCAGGCGGCCCTCGTTGCCCAGGCCACCTCCCGGGTTCGCATCGGGACGGGCATCGCCCTTGCCTTCCCCCGGTCGCCGGGCATCGCGGCGATGGCCGCCGTCGACCTCGACGAGCTTTCCGGCGGGCGCTTCGCCCTCGGGCTCGGCCCCCAGGTGAAGCGGGTGAACGAGCAGCGATTCTCGACGCCCTTCGAGCACCCGGCTCCGAAGATGCGGGAGTACGCCCTCGCGATCCGGGCCTTCTGGGGCGGCTACGCCGGGGAGGAGCCCAGGTTCCAGGGCCGCTTCTACCAGGTGACGATGGCCCCCTGGCCGCGGATGCCGCCCCCGTTGCGGCCCGCGGTGCCGATCCTGTTCGCCGCCGTGAACCGGCGCATGCTGCAGGCCGCCGGCGAGGTGGCGGACGGGGTGATCGGACATCCGCTCACCTCGCCAAGCTACGTCCGCGAGATGGTGCTGCCATCGATTGCCGAGGGGGCCGCCAGGGCGGGCCGGCCCCCGAAGGAAGTGGAGCTTGTCCAGACCGTGCTCATCTCCATCTCCGATGACCGCGAGCTGGCGCGCCGTGAGGTCGCCCAGCAGATCGGGTTCTACGCCACGACGCGAGCCTACGAACCGATCCTCGCCCTCCACGGCTTCGAGGGGGTCGCACCGGAGCTGCGCCGGGCCTACGCGGACCGGGACATCGACCGCCTGGCCTCGCTGGTCACCGGGGAGATGGCGGAGACGTACGCCCTCTACGGTCCGGCGGACGAGGTCGTCGAGAAGGCCAGGCGCTTCGAGGGGCTGGCGGACGAGCTCTTGCTCGGGGGGCCGTGGTGGCGCGTCGAGCCCGGCCGGCTCCTGGAGAACCACCTGGCGATCCTCGAGGCCTTCGGCCGCTGAGTGTTGCCGCCCACCCGTGCTATTTCTTCTGGCGGCGAGGGAAGATCTCTGCCGGCGAGGCGACCCGGTCGAGGATGAGGATGCCGTCCAGGTGGTCGACCTCGTGCTGGATGGCCCTCGCCTCGAACCCTGAGGTCTCGGCGCTCACCTCGTCGCCGCCAAGCGTGAAGCCCTTCACGAAGATGCGCGTGGCCCGGCGCACGTCCGCGGTGATGCTCGGCAGCGAGAGGCACCCCTCGCGGCCGATCTCGGAGCCCTCGCCGGTCACCAGCTCCGGGTTCACGATCACCATGGGCCCGTGG